>PXPE01000001.1:318850-637700 GCA_003009795.1 Nanohaloarchaea archaeon SW_7_43_1
CCTGAAAGTTGTGGGCTTCATGTTTAACTCCTATATCGTATACTTTTTCTCTTCCCGCAGGTTCTATAGACTTGATTGATGTTTTCACAGTGAAGTCGTTCTCAACCTTGAGGTCTTTGGCGTACTCTTCGTAGTCCGGGAAGTTTTCAGGAGGTCTTGAACTGGTTTTTCTTCCGTTGTAAATACTTCTCTCAATAAAGCGGTTGTTTATGTCGAATCTTTGCTTTATTTCCTTCGGAGCTGTGCCATTTTCGTACAGTAGGACGCTTTCTTTTGCTATTTCTTCTCTTCTTTGTATTGCTTTTTCCTTGGTTTTGAGATACTGTATTGCCTTAATCGATTCTTTCTTTTTTTCTCGGTTGTACCGGTAACCTACTTTTTGGAAAAAGTTGATCAGATTATCGGAGTCGTTTTTTACTCCTAATCTGAGTCTGGTTACTTTGCCGTCCTTGTTTTCGTGAGTCTCGAATTCTTCAATCCGGTTGGTTTTAATACCTAGTTCTTGAAGAGCTTGTTTGATTCCTTCTAAGAATTTTCTCCCGCTTTCCTTCACAATGGTAGATTTATTTTGGGATATTTTAGGACAATAGAGGTTTTTGTCGTGCTGAGCTTTAGGTTTGCTCATTTCTGCCCCGAAAAATGTTGAGAGATACAGAGCTTTCTGCCACTTCGCAAGTTGATCAAAGTATTCGGGTAGTGCGAACTCTTTCCGAGTTTTCTTTCCTTTTGGTGTTCCCAATTTAATCATCAGTTTTTGAAACGCTCTGGAGGTGGCTTTCATACTTTTTTCAGTCACTTCGAATGGTTCCTGTCTTACCTGATGTGTTCTATCTCTTGAATATATCTTGGAGGGTTTGAAGCCTAATTCTCTGATATCTTCTTGAATAGCTTTCAAATCTTCTCTGTCAGCGTAGAATCTTGTTTCTCCGCTGTTGTTGAATGTTCCGTCTCCTGTATGAAAACCGATTAATTTCAGCAGTATGTTGAACTCTTCATCATTGGACTTTAGAGGCAGCAGGTCTCTTTCCAGTAGAGCCTCTACCAGTTGATCATTTTCCTCTTTGAAATCTTCGCCAGTCAGCAATGCAAATTCTTCTAGTTCTTCATCCTCTATACCTTTGAAAGGTCCCATAAATACTCTTTCTCCTTCACTGAGTTCTGATAGTTCTTTCATTCCGTCTTCAGTTAAGAAAGGGTGGTCTTTCGTCGCTTTGACAGTCTCTCCCGTCTCAGTTTCGATTTCAAACACCTTTCTATCCTTTTTTTCGGTAAAAAGCTGGATATCGGAGCCGACTGATTCATCTCCGGTTGCAACTACTGCTTTCTCATTATCAAAGTTATTTTTTAGTTTTTCTACCTTTTTGCTCCTTCCGAATTCTGTTAGGACTTTAGAGTCGCCTGTTAAGCAATTAATATCGAAGCCGATCGCTCCTGGGCTGATGATTCCTTTTTCGGCATCAAACGCTGCAACTCCTCCGATTGGGAACCCGTAGCCCTGGTGTCCGTCCGGCATGACTATTGAGTATTTCTGTATCCCTGGAAGCGAGGCCATGTTTTTCACCTGTTCCAGTGTGTCATCATTTCTCATTTCCTCAAGAAGTTCTTCGGAGGCGTAAACCCGAGTAGGTACATTCATTTCTCCATCTTTGGGAATTTCGTAGATGTTTTCGGATACTTTACTGAGTTCCATAAACTATTTCTCGCTGTGAAAAGATAAAAAAGAAGGTTGGAGATGCTTTATTCAGCTGGATTCCTTCAGCGCGAGAATGGTCGATGTTACCAGTAGGACTGCCCCTACACCGGTGAGTATGAATCCTCCTGTTTTGGCAGTTTGCCAGTTACTGTATGTTTGCTGAGCTGAGTCATCAAGAGCTCTGTCGAAAATGCCTGAAGCGTCTTCATATTCTCCTACCTTCATGTCTGATACTCCGTAAACTGTTATTCCGAGTATCAGCAGTGCTGCGCCGGCAATAATAAGTTGGTTTTCCATAGAATGTTTTAGGTAGGTGAACTTTTAGAATTTTTTCCAAGTTTAGATGTCGAGAACTGCTTCTAGCACCCAGCCTTCATCCTTCTCATATTCTACATTCATCTCATTATAGGTTGGGGCCTTGATGTCGAGAAAGCTATCATCCCTTTCAATTGAATCGGCCCAGATGGTTGCTTCGATCAGGTAAGATTCCTTTTCTTCCTCAAATTCAAGTTTATCTGCCTGGCACACTGCCACCCCTTCCGTGTCCTGGAGAAATATCAGTTTGTTCAGAAAGTCGAAAAGTAGGGCCTCATGGCTCTCTGACTCAACCTTTACTTCATGTCTGTATGCTCCGGCTTCAGGATCTGCGCCGACTATCTCTCCGAATGCCTTAACTGTCTCTGAAAACGCTTTCTCCAATGTCTGTCCTTGCGCCCTGAACTTCTCATCGGCCGTATGTTCCAGTATCTTGTATGCCATTTACTCTATTTCTAATCCTCTTCATATCTTTCTGTGAACTCCTGCTTCAAAACCTTATCGACTAGCTGATTCTGTTCCTCTATTCCCAGTTCAGAGTTATCTATTATCAGGTCATAGATTTCCTTGTTGTCAGTATCTATATTGTAGTAGTCACTGTATCTTCTGGAGTCCTCTCTATCCCTTTTCTTCACTACTTGTGAGGCCTCATACCTATCGATGTCTTCTCTTTTCGCCAGTCTCCCGGCTCTTTCCTCTAGACCTGCTGTAACTTTTGTCCGGAGATCGGAGTAGTCTCCCAAAGCATGGGAAGGGATTCGACCCTCAACCACACAGTCCTGGCTCAAAGCTCTTTTAACCGTTCTTCGATCGATCTCTAGGTCAAGTTCTTTCTCTGCCTCCTCAGATAGTTCATGGTCTTCAAGCCCTCTTTCTTCTGCTACCTCGTAAAAAACATCGCTGGCCGAGAAATGTTTGAGGTCAAGCTTATCAGCTATGAATTCGGCCAGAGTTCCTTTGCCTGTTGCGGCCATTCCATCTATAGTAATGATTATATCGGAGTTTCTCTCTCTGTCTCCCTGGAAATCCTCGATATAGCTTCCCATAGAGACTGAATTACCGGTAGCTATTTTATTGGTTTTTATACATGAGTGGCATGAAGGCTTTCCGAAATATGATATAGGAGTTCTCGGCTCTTTACCTAACCAATACCTATCCGCTCCGAAACTTCGCACTCAGGTTCAGAACACTTCAGTATCTTGATATTTTCTCCTATATTTGTCAATTGAGACAAAAATTAATCCCATTCATTCCTTTATGTCGCCTATTTTATCTTCAAATTCATCGGCAATCTTCAGGACTTTTCTACCTCTTTCTGTTACTTCATATCCTACTTTTCTCCTCCCTGTTTCTGATCTGATAACTGTTTCTTCGAGCCCATCCAGTGCAACTAGTTCCTTTAGCCGTTTTGTAACTGTTGCTGAGCTTAGTTTCTCTCCTTGTATTTCAATTTCAGTATAGTCATCGAATGATTTGGTCTCATCTTTTGTTTCTCTCAGTATTGCAATGGCGCCCTTTGGAAGAGTCATAAGATCTTTATTGAGTTTAACTTGTTTAAGTTTTCAGTTTTCCTTTCTTTTACTTTAATTTTCTAAAGTAGACTTTTTCTTGCTAAACAACTGTTTTAATCCACTAAAAAGTTTTATAGTTTGTTTAAAATGGTTTTGAGACATTTTGGTTCTTAATGAGGTGTAACAATTGAATTCAAAGATTTTAGTTTCGCTTGTAGCTGCAGTACTTGTCTCAGGTAGTCTGGGATATATGGGAGGGCAGATGAATAAACAGCCAGAGATTGATAGTCAGGAAAACACTATTGCTTCCCAAGAAGACAGGATTAATTCTCTTGAACAACAGGTTTCAAACGTTGAAACTCAAAGAGATGAAGCTCAGATAGAGTCGATGAATCCTGCAGATGATCTCAGAATAGGACTGAACAGTGACTTGAAAGAACACGTTGATTTAGGACTGGTCGCATTGAGAAATTCCTACGATGGCAATGAAGATACTCAGGCATCGGTTGCTCAACTCGATCAGAATAGTCAAGAACTTGCGGCTAAGGTTGGAAGTGTTTACGGTGATGAGGCAGAACAGCAATTTCTAGGACTCTGGAGAGACCACATCGGCTTCTTTGTCGATTACACAGAAGGTCTAAAGGCAGATAATCAGACAAAAATGGACAGAGCTGACCAGAACCTAGAAGGCTACGCTGAAAGCGCTGGAACATTCTTCAACGACGCTAACCCTAACATCCCGAGAGACGGAGTTGTAACTCTTGCAGAAGAGCACAAGACTTTGGTCATCGAATCCATGGATGCTTATGATAAAGGGAATTACGAAATGGCTTATCAGAAGCAGAGAGAAGCCAATAAGCAGGTTAGTAAGATAGCGGACGCACTAACAGCAGGAATTGTAGAACAGAACCCTGATGTTTTCCAGCCGGAAAACTAGAGGATTCCAACTCTTTCTTTTCTTATTTTTTCTTCAACAGACTTTCCATCTTTGATATATTGATGAATCTCGGTACATCTGATTTATAGTTCCGATAATTTTCTCCGTATTTTTCCTCTAACCACTTTTCCTCTGTGAATACCATCAGAAAAAGCCAGACTGCGGTTATTATGGCCAGCAATATAATTTCTGGTCTGGGAAGGAGAACTGTCAAACCTACAAGCATCAACAAGTTTCCCATTACTTGGGGATTTCTGGAAATCGAATATAATCCGGAATCAATTAGTTCATCGGTTAGACCGGAAGTGGTGTTCGCTCCCAGTTTTAAGATCGCAGCAAAGGTGATCAGTGTCCCGATTGTTCCTGTTAGAAGTCCGGCCAATATCTGCAGATTGAATTCTAGAAGGGGAAAGTTCAGGTTCATCAGTAGCACCAGGCTTGAGACGTTGATCCCTGCTAAAATCCAGTAAGCTAACCAGCAAAAATTTCTCTCGCTTGGAGGCCAGAAACGGTAATTTTTCTTTAATGAAGACAAAGCCATTAAAACTGCCAAAGTAATTGCTGCAGCAAAACCGGCCAAAAGTAAAATCTGCTCGATCATGAAACCCAATTAGTTTATGTCCTTCAAAATATACAGGTTGAACGCCGGAGCTGGGATTTGAACCCAGGAGGGAGCAGATGTCCCACCGGTTCTCAAGACCGGCACCTTTAGCCAGACTCAGTCACTCCGGCACGAACCTCTGAGAGTTTGACCACCGCTAGTCCTTCGTAGAGGCGCTCTCTGAACTTTCTAAAAATACAATCCGGTAGAAACTTTAAATTAGAAGTGGAAAGAGAAAGGATGGAAGATCTATTCTTCGAGTTCAATTTCGATGTCGACTCCTTCTGGAACGTGTACTCGCATTACTTGTCGAAGTGCTCTCTCGGAGTCCATGATGTCGATAAGCCGTTTGTGTACATGCATTTCGTATCTCTCAATGGTTTCACTTCCTTCACCGTCCGGTGCTTTTCTTGTTGGTATTGTTAGCTGGTCTGTTGGTAGGGGTACAGGGCCTGAAAGTTCTGCATCGTATTCGTCCGCTATTTCTTCGATTTCATCGGACAGTTCATCTACCTTTTCTTGATTGGTACTTCTAAGTTTTACCCGCGCCTTTTGCATATCCATAACTTCTGAAGTTAATTCTTATAAATGGTTTTAGCTGCTGATAGCTATTCCAGCTTTTCCAATTCTTTCGCCCTATCTGTTTTACCTATCTTCCTGTACGCCTTGATAATCCGGTCGATAGGCAGTAGGGGTACTCCATTTTCGATCTTTTCTATCTCGATTTCTTCCCATTCAACTAGAGGTTTCTGATCGTCCTCTTTGGTTCTGCTGTAGATGACTTCCACATCCTCTCCATTGATCCTGTACCTGTCTATCTGGGATACTCCTATTTTTTCTGTTTCCACGAATTTCGGGTTAAATATTGTCCTGAACTCACACGCAGTATCTTCTTCCATCAACAGGTCAATGTCATCGGGTTCAACCTCAACGCCTCTGAGAGCGGAGTCAATACTGCCGAAAGCAGCCCAGTCGCATTCCTCTGGCAGCATCGCAGCTATTTCTCGTAAAGTTTCTAACTTTTGAGGATCGATTGGCATGTAAAAAAGCTGTTTCAGCGATTTTTAAAGCATGAGAGAATATGATAGAGTGGGAACGACAGCTCGAAGATTAGACTCAGGGGTTTTTTGAGACACAGAAAAAAGGGTGAATCAGATTTGCTGGTTCGTTTGACCTGGCTGGTTTCCTTCATCTACTACTACAGTTCCTCCAGCTAAGTCCCCTACTCTCTGATTCTCACTCGTTAGCAATATTGAAGTTGCACCTAATATGTATGCTTGTGGCAGAATGTCGATAATCCTCAATATGTTTCTAACCAATGAACCAAAATATCCGCACTCAGAGCCGTCTTTCTTCATTACTTTGAGATTTAGGAACATTTTGGCCGGGGTTTGACCGTTTTTACCTTCAAAATAGATGAAGTATGTAATCATACCTAATCCGACGAAAATTTGGAGAGCCCTAAAACCTAGATTCGTATTTGCTGCAGCAGATACTGCTTTGAGCATGATTATACCCGATAATCCGAACAGTATTCCTCCTAAGATGGAGTCAATTACTACGGCAATCCCTCTGTTTACTATTCCTGCCTTCTCTGTCATTACAAAACAAATTCCGCCTCTTTTTTATAATATTTATGTTTTATGTTGGAGGTTATTGCTGTGTAATTTGCAGGGAAAAGTTAAGTGGTCAGAATACTGGTTTCTACTGTTACTGTCCTGTTCAGGGAGTAATTGTAGTGGAAATTTGGATAAGAAATAAAAGATCGGGGAAAGGCTTGCGCCTTACTGTTCATCGACAGATAGTGCCATTCCGGCTCCTACTGTCTGTCCCATGTCTCTGACTGCGAATCTTGAGAGCTGTGGGACGTCATCGTTCTCTTCGATGACGAGTGGCTGCTGTGGTGTGATTTCCACGATTGCTGCCTGTCCCTGTTTGATGTAGTCAGGGTCCTCTTCGATTGTTTCTCCTGTCTTCGGGTTCATCGTCTTTTTTAGGTCTGTGAATGTGCATGAGACCTGTGCTGTGTTGACGTGGAATACAGGTGTGTAGCCTTCTGAAACTACGTTAGGGTGGTTCAGAACGATTACCTGTGCTTCGAAGCTGTCAACTACTGTTGGAGGATTGTCCGCGTGTCCTGCTACGTCTCCTTTCTTGACATCGTCTTCACCTACTCCTCTTGTGTTGTATCCAATGTTGTCTCCAGGGTGTGCCGCATCAACTTCTTCGTGATGCATTTCGATTGTTTTGACTTCTCCACCTATATTCTGGTTAAGTCTTGTGGATGCCGGTTCGAATACTACATCGTCTCCCGGTGAGATGTCTCCTGTCTCCACTCTTCCGACAGTTACAGCACCGATTCCGGAAATAGAGTATACGTCTTGGATTGGGATCCTCATCGGCAGGTCTTCCGGTTTATCTGGTTCATCTAGGTCATCCAGCGCGTCAAGTAGTGTTGGTCCGTCGTACCATTCTAGGTTTTCAGATTCCTCGACTACGTCGTCTCCTTCGAATGCTGAGATAGGCACAAAGTTAATATCGCTCGGATCATAGCCTACGCCCTGAAGCATCTCGGAAACTTCCTCTTTGATGTCTTCGAAGTCTCCTTCCGCATAGTTAACAACGTCCATTTTGTTGACTGAGACAATCAGCTGGTCTATGCCCAGCGTTTTTGCAAGGTATGCGTGTTCTTTTGTCTGTGGCTGGATTCCGTCATCTGCAGCAACTGTAAGAACTCCTGCGTCTGCCTGTGATGCTCCTGTGATCATGTTTTTAATGAAGTCTCTGTGGCCTGGAGCGTCGATAATTGTGAAGTAGTAGTTCTCGGACGTGAAGTCTTTGTGAGCGAGGTCAATTGTAACTCCTCTTTCTCTTTCCTCTTCAATTGAGTCCATTGCGAATGCGAAGCCGAATGTTTCCTTGCCTTTTTCTTCTGCTGCCTCTTCTAGTTTTCGCATTTCTTCTTCTGGTAGGTTTTCTGTGTCCCACAGTAGTCGTCCAATTGAGGTTGACTTACCGTGGTCTACGTGACCGATGAATACGAGATTAACGTGTGGTTTGTCTGCCATTGTTGAGTTTCACCTAATGTGTATATATCGGAATTAACCGGTTAAACTTTAAAAAGGAATTGTGGTGATAGGTATTGTAGTTTTCAGGCTCTTTTTTCTGCGTGTAGAGCTTTGATTCTGTTATCCAGCTTCTCGCTGAATTTATCCCAGCTGTATTTTCTGGAGTGTTTTCTAGCTTTGATTCCAATTTCTCTGACTTTTTCAGATTTGGAGGCCAGATATTCCATTTTTTCTGCAAAGGAGCCAGGATCCGGATCTACTAGGTAACCGGTTTCATCGTCTTTAATTGATTCTACAGGTCCGCCTTCATTAACCGATATTATAGGCTTGGAGTAGCTGGCGGCTTCTATCGGTATTATACCCCAGTCCTCTTTCTCTGCACAGAAAAGAACAGAGTAACAGTTTGCGTAAAGTTTATTCCATCTTCCATCCTGTACATCCTTCTCAATTCTTATTCTGTCTTCGTCACTTGCCATTTGTTCAAGTTTCTGTAGATATTCCTCTTCTTGAGCGGATCCTGCCAGTACAAGTTCGAATTCCTCGTCGAGATCTGCTTGTTTGAACGCCTCTATGGCAATCTCATGTCTCTTGTAGCTTCTGAATCTGGTCGGGTATAAAAAGTATTTCTCACGACCTTCCGAATGGTTCTCCTCTATGTCCGCTCCAGGGTTGACGACTGTAAGATTTTCTTCATTTTCAAGCTCTTGGTCTAAAACTCTTTCTTTCGTGTTCTCGCTGTTGACAAATATGTGGTCGAAGTACCTCCAGGAAAACTTTTCAAGTTTGCCGAAGAACCATGTTGCTATTCCAAAAAATGGCTGTAGACCAGTAGGTAGATCGTTTCTGTAGGATTCTTTGAATTCCGGAAGGGCAGCTCTGAGCGGTGTATGACAGTATCCCATTGTTAGCTGGTCGTGGTTTCTCATGGTAAAGGGCGTTGAGACTCCTGAAGTTGAGAAGATAATAGAATCGTATTCCTCAAAATCTAACTTGGTAAATGTACCGCCGAGGCTGAATTTCAGAAGTCTTGAAATGAATCCTCCTGCTTCTCCTTGCCAGGCGACCTCCTTCACTTCTATATCTTTGAATCCTTCAAATGTATTTTCTTTATCGTAAAACGGGGTTAGAACGGTTACATTATTTTCCGACCTACTGGCGTATTCCAACACGACTTTTTCTGCCCCACCTTTCTCTTTAAGCCAGGGATGGAAAACCGCTATATTCATGATAATGTCTTATAGTTGAATTCTTTATAGATTAGTATCAAAACCGGTTTTCGAAAGATTTTAATGTTTTAATAATAATTATTGGTTTATGCCAGTTAGTACAGATCTACCTGATAAACTTAAGAAATTTGTTAACGACGAAGTTGAAAAAGGAAGATATAACTCTAAGTCAGAACTGATCAGAGATGCTCTAAGATTGAAAATGATGAACAGGGAACTAGATACAGACGTGATCAAAGGGAAAACTGTTGAGAGACTGGAGAAAGCTCTGAAAGATGTTGAGGAAGCCAGAACTTATACACCGGAAGAAGTGAAAGAAAAGGTTTCAGAATGAAATATGAATACTCAGAGGCCGCATTGAATTCATTAATGAATTTCTCTGAGAGAGAAGCTGAAAAAATCCAAGATTTAATCAATGAAGCTGCTGTTGAGGAATTCTACAACTATAATTCATATAGCTATATATACGATGACCACAGAAATCTGTGGGATAAATTAGATCTTAAACAAGAAAATCTAAATCATAGAGTATTTTTTACAAAAATTAATAGTGTAGTTTTCATCTTAGATGTCTTTGACAGGGATAACATAGAATATGGAAAGGATCTTTACAGCAAACTGAGTGAGTTAGATGATGAGATAAGAAATAACAGGAGTTGAGGGAGTTTTATTCTCTTGGGAAAGAATATTTGGGGGAAAAAGGCTACAGGAATTGAATAAAAAGTAGGAGAAAAAATTTAGTTAATCCTCTACTCTTGGCATCTCCTGTTTCATTCCTTTTCTTTCCCGGATCTCCATGATCTTTTCTTCTTGAAGGTTCATTGGTAGTGGGTCGAAGATGATCTCTACCAGGTTGAAGAATCCTTTTCCGTTGGTTGCTCCCTTCAATGCTGCTTCAAATCCGAACAGTTCTTCTACCGGGAGTTTGGATCTGATGATTGATGAGTCTCCTTCCTCTTCCATGTTAATGACGTCTCCTCTCCGGTTGGAGACCTCTGTCATCGCATCTCCCATTGTTGAGCTTGGAGTATCGATTCTGAGGATCTGTTTTGGTTCGATCAGTCTTGGCTGTGCGTTTAGGAATCCTCTCTTCATTGCGTCCTTGGTTGCCGGAATCATCTGTGCAGGGCCTCTGTGGATTGCGTCTTCGTGTAGAGAGGCGTCGTGAAGTCTCACCATGAGACCTATTACTGGTTCGTTGGCTAACGGACCTTCATCACAGAACTCGTGGAAAGCATCAACTAGGTACTCTTTGATCTCTCTGAGGTTCTTGATACCTCTTGAGTCATTGATGAACAGATTCTCCTCATACGCATCCATGATATTGTCGGCGTCGTCTTGGTCCATCCCTGCCTCTACAAGAGCATCTCTTACCTCTGTCTCGTCATCTGCTTTCCTTTTGATGTCTTCGTATTCTTCCTTGAGGAACTTCCTGACCTCCTCAGGGATTGGTTCGACTGAGACTTCTAATTGGTTGTGTCGGTTAGGTGATTTACCTGTGAGATGATCTGATTCTTCGTCTATTCCTTCCCTGAATACAACGATTGGCTCTGAGACATCAATGTCAATTCCCTTTTCTTCGAGATGTCTCTCGACCTTTGCCTCGATATGGAGTTCTCCAAGCCCTGAAACAAGTGTTTCTCCTGTTTCCTCGTCGATGTCGACCTTGATTGTGTTGTCTTCTTTCGCCCGTTTTCTAAGTGTTTCAATAAGTTTTGGAAGATCTGATGTCCTCTTAGGCTCGATTGACTTCGTGACTACAGGTTCGAATACGTGTTCAATCTGCTCGAACGGCTGGATTTCTTCCTCTCCTTCGAGGATGAATGTTTCTCCTGTCGAGAAATCCGGTCCTGTGATTGCTGCAATGTTTCCACAAGGAACACTGTCTACGGTTAGCTTTCTTGGCCCGGAGTAAATTCCGACCTGTTGTGCTCTTTCGGTTTTCTGTGATCCGATTCCGTAGAGTTCATCTCCTTCATTCACTGTTCCCGAGAATAGTCTTGCCGTTGCTATTGTTCCTGCGTGTTCGTCGTCTTCAACATTTGTGACGACTCCGACCAGTTCTCCGTCTTGGTCGTGTTCTATCATATCGTCTCCAACTGCTGATTCCACATCTCCTGGCCAGACAGCCGGGATTCTCCATTCTGCGGATTCGTGAGGGTTGACTAAATGCTTTACAACCATGTCAAGACACACTTCTTCAATCGGTGCTTCTTCTGCTAGGCCTTCGTGGTCGCTTTCATCTACATAGTCAATGATATCCTGAAAGCTGATTCCTGTTTCCTGCATGTATGGGACTGAGATTGCCCAGTTCATAAGTGCGGATCCGAATGCTACGGTTCCGTCGTTGACACTCATCTTCCATTTTTCAGCTGTTTCTTCATCAGCATATTTTCTGAGCGCGGTGTTTACTTCTCTTATGATTTTTGTGAATCTTTCCTGCATTTCTTCCGGTGTTAACTGCATCTCTTCTATCAGTCGGTCAACCTTGTTAATGAACAGGATGGGTTTAACTCCTTCTTGGAGTGCCTGTTTCATGACAGTCTCTGTCTGAGGCATAACCCCATCAACCGCATCCACAAGCACTAGAACTCCGTCAACCGCTCTCATGGCACGGGTAACATCTCCTCCGAAGTCCACGTGGCCGGGTGTATCGATAAGATTAATCAGATAGTCGTCTCCATCAAATTCGTGTACCATTGAGATGTTCGCAGAGTAAATGGTAATACCTCTCTCAGCTTCCTGATCATCAAAATCCATGAAACGTTGGTCTCCTGCCAGCTTCTCCGATATCATTCCGGCTCTGGCGAGAAGGTTGTCTGTTAGAGTAGTTTTTCCGTGGTCGATGTGTGCTGCGATCGCGATGTTCCTGATGTGTTCAGGGTCTTCAATTACGCTTTTAATTGCATCAAGTTCTTTATCTGACATTTTTGCTTTTACCTCAGTTTATACAGAAAAAAGAAGTTCCAAGATTTAAAAAAGGAGTTAGGAGTATCATGCAAATAATGCCGGAAGAATATTTAGCCACCGGTTTTCCTCATCTAAATATCAACTGCTTCCCCTAACTGTACAGAATCTAATGGTTCAAACCTTCTGTTAATGAAATCTTTCAAATCCCTGTCTGATAGCATTCTATTGCTGACTACATTATAATCCTCAAGAGCCTCTACAGTATCATCAACGTATTCCTCCACAGGTACATTATTACTTGCAGTGTTTTCCGGTTCGTAACCGGTTACAATATAATGAGTTTCTCCGAAGTCAACCCATTTTTCCCGAAGTTCTCCATATTTTTGGAGAGCGTTGTTTATGTCTTTGGATCTTATCTCTGTAAGAGAGGCCCTATTCCATTCTGTATCAAATAAACTCTTCTCAGGATTATCTTCACGGTATACTTTCTCTGTCAGGTACATCAAGTTATGTAATGTCGGAACTCTTAGGCCTGTATCCTTGAGCAACTGTATTGATTCCTCGGAGACAAGATTTTCCATGTATCTTTCTATAGCCTGGTTTACTTCATCATTAGACTCTGGGTAGCCAAGAGGGTTATCAGATGTCATGAATTTATCTGTAAGTTAAAGAATTATTAAGCTTCTGATACTGCGAAAAGAAAACTCATGAAATAAAAAAGATTTGCAATCTTTGCTTCTGTTACCTTGCTCCTTCTGCTTCTCTTTCTCTTCTTTCCTTCTCTCTAACAGCTCTCGCATCATCGTTTCCGTTTGCGCAGAGAATGATTTCGTTGGCAAGTGTTTCTGCAGCTGAGTCGGAGTCGTTTCTTCTCTTCTCGTAGGATCCCTGGATAATAAGTCTGAGAGCCAGATCAACTCTTCGCTGTGGTGCTACAATCACTGCTTTCCTTGCTCTCACTCCTCCCCTCTGGTATGTAACTACTTCTTCAGTCGGTGCAGAGTTCTCAATACCGTTTACAAGTACCTGTATCGGATTCTCACCTGTCTCTTCTTCAATTATATCGTATGTCTCATCAATTATGTTCCAGATCTTCTCTGAATTGCCTGTGTTGTGTCCGGAGTCGATGTAGTGTTTGTTTCCTCTGTGACCGGCTACATACATTCGGTTAAGAAGTCTTTCTGTAATAGGTACATCTGCTTTGTAGAACTGTCTTTCCTCATGTCTTCCCCTGCTTCTTGGAGCAAGAATATTGTCCAGGCTGATATATCTTACCAGTCCGTCGTCTTCTATCTCTGCTTCTTCTGCATCCCATCTTCCCATGGTCAGAATCTTGTCGTCTACTTCGATCTTTGCTGCTGATGTCATTGTCCTATAATCACCGTGTTGGTTTCTGCTGGTTTCCTCTGACCAGTTCGATGAGTGACACTCCGTTTACCTTTACCACTTGGTAGCGTACGGTTGGAATATCTCCTTTCGGACCTGCGTCTGCTCCACCGATGCCTTCGATGAGTACTTCATCGTGTTCATCGATGTGGTCGATTGCTCCGTCTCCAGGTACGAATGCGGTAAGCTGTTTTCCGTTTTTGATTAGCTGGACTCGCACACATTTTCTCAATGCTGAGTTAGGCTGTTTTGCTTCAATTATTCTTTTTTCCAGAACTATGCCTCTTCCCTGTGGTGAACCTTCCAGAGGATCAGATTTTTCCTTCAGGTTATTCATTCTTCTTTTGTAATCAATATCACTCCAGCGGTATTGCTGGCGTTTTTTTCTCATCTTTCTTGCGTTGTACAATCCCATATCTAAACCGGTGAAGTTAAACTTTTTATAAGGAGTGACCTCCGTTTATTCTCCGTGTTAATCGAGTTTTAGTGACTAAAAATGAATTTAGATGTAGAGATAGATTAGATATATTATGGTCGAGGGTATGAATATGTATAACACAAACTTGAGGTATCCTTTCCCGAATCCGGTATATTCTCGTGGATAATTTTCATTTGGTTCAAATTTAATTCCTTTCTCTACACTTTCCTGATCCTCTTCGCCCTCAAAATTCTGTTCCAAGTTAAAGTCTTTTTCGGGATCGCCTTCAGGCATTAAACCAGTATAACCACATTCATTACATTTCCACTTGTTGGGGTTTCCACCCGAGAAATAGATTTCCGCTCTGTTAGATGTATCCGGCTCTACATCGGTTGAACCGCAGTTAGGACAGAACTTCACCTTTTGCCCCATTGTATAACACACCTTTTTATATTCGAATTGTGAAAGGATCTGATTTTTTGACTCACTGTTTTGTACTCCTTTTTGAACTCTAGAACGGATTCGTAATCTGGGTTGCGACTGTAATTAACGCTGCCACGGCCATTATGCCTACAAAGGCGACTTTCGCAATGTTTTTCCCAGCATTAGCTTTAGCTCCTATAGCACTTGCTAACCGAGATTCCTTTTGTCCTGCCTTTTTATCTCCTGCTTCACTCGTTGATTATGGTATCAATTAAATTATCAGATGTAATTATTAAGCTCGATAATATATCTAGAGTACAAATATTATGATAATTATTCCTGTGACTATCGCTGCTGCGTAAGCAACATAGTTTGTTGAGGATTTGTTATTACTTCTCAACCCACTCTTCAATCTTGAAATTTGGTCCTCCTCTTTACTTAGTTCAGATTCTTCTTCATTTATCTCATTGTCAAGTCTTGAAGCCTCACGTCTTGAGTCTTGGACCATTCTTTCCAATATTTTTTTAGTTTGAGGATCTGTTTTTGATTCATCTGCTTTTGCTTCTTTTGAAATTCTTGCAAGCTGATTTTCTCTATTTTTGAGTACTTTCTCAACGTTTTCAGCTTTCAACAAATCGTCTTGCATTTCTTCTATTTCCTTGGATAGTTTTTTCTCCACATCCTCTGTTATTCTTTCGTCTTTCTTGAGCTTGTTATTCAGTTTCTGGAGTTTCATCGCTTCCTTCTGCCCTTTCTTTATTAATTCTTTGTCGTGAAGCTTTTCACCTGATTTTTCGATATTTTGAATTAATCCTCCCTCCATCTTTGATTGAGCTTGTAAATTTTTCTCGAGTCTTTCCAGTTCATTATCTTCCTTTTCTAAAGTAGCTAAATCATTGATTATATTTTCCATTTCTTCTATTGAATTCTGTTGGACTTCAGCAGCTTTATCTATGTCCTTGACATCTCTCTCGAATTGATTTAATTCTCTTTTACCGATTCTTCCAGGATCTTTATTCAATAAATTCTCCATCTGTGAAAGATCCTCTCCCAAATCCATAGCTGCTCTACCCAGATGCTCCTCAGACCCAATGGAGTGTTCGATCAAATTTTGAATCTCCGATTCTATTTTTTCTTCAGACTTAAGTTCTTCGCCAATTTCAGCAAGATCCTGTTTTTCTGCGGCTTCCAAGTCACCGATATCTTTTGCCACTTCTCTAAATTCTCGGTCATTTTCATCATCTAAAGCTGTTCCGAACTCCTCTTCAACTCTTTCTACCCCACTTTTCTCCTTTTTTCTTCTTTCAGCATAGTTCTTGTGAGTGTCTTTAGCTTGTTTTCCGAACTCAGATATTTCTCTCTCCAATGATCCACTTTTCTCTACATTGCTCTCAGCTTTACTTATCTCTGACTCAGCTTCATCAGACTTACTCATAATAGCTAATTGCTTTCTTTTTTTAAATCGTTTTTTCGGGTAGCGGCGATTTTTTGGATTTCATCGCCCAGAAAGAGTTCTCAGAATATGACAGTATAAATCTGGCTGAAGAGAAATTTGTGAAAGGATCAGTCTCTTACTCTACTGCGACATGGTCAACGTTATGAGTTCTCTCAAGAATTTCCCGGATGGAGTCGATTTTGTCTCCGTTCTTTCCTACTACTCTTCCCTTGTTTTCGGAAGATACCGAGATTTCTACTTTTTTCTCTCCGTCTTCCTCTTCTATGTTTACTCCTCTGAGATCGGAGGGAACAAGGTTGTTGAGGAATTTGCCTAGGTTGTCACTGTATTCATATATTTTGACGTCTTTGCCCAGTTTGTTCTGGATCTTTTTGACTATCTTTCCGCCTTTTCCGATTGCCATCCCTGCTTTTCCATCTGGTACGACAAAGTATACTTCATCTTCTTTGTTTATGACATCTACTGCCTCGACTCCTGTTATGGATTCGAACATGTTCATGGTACGGATGTTTTCTGTGTCATATTTTACTGTTGCCATATTGTACTCCTCCTAGAATTAGTTCTGTACTTAATCTGTGTATCAAAAGTATGGGAAAAAATTTTTATAAACCCCTTTCCTATCCGGGTTTTATTCGGCGTTAAAGCCGGGTTTTAGATCAACTGTGCCGGTTCCGGTTGGAACGGCCTGTCCGACTATAAGGTTTTCTATAGTTCCATCAAGTTTATCGGTCTCTCCCTTGAGTGATGCCTGTGTCAAATGCTTCTTTGTCTCCTCGTATGCTGATCTTGCGAGAACTGAGTCCTTATTTCCAACAATTCCGTATCTCGTGGTTCCGTTGAGTTCTCCTTCCTTCGTCATCATGTCTGCGAGAAGCATAATGTGTCTGTCGTTTACTCCGATTCCCTGTTTTTCCAGCGTCTCGTTGATCTCTTCGACAATTCTCTGTCTCAGGGCTTCTATCCCTATTACTTTTTTGATCTCGTATAGGTGGTTGGAGATTGTTCTGTCCTGATCTACTTCCTCCATTTTAAGTGTTTTTCTAAGTGAGGTTCCTGCTGTCTGAAGTCTCCATTCTCCGTTTTCTTCACTGACTACTACTTGTTCAATTCCTTTGATTCCTTTGATTCTTGCTTCTTCTGCATCATTCTTCAGATCTTTGAGATCTCGGAGATCGTAGTCGTCTTCAGTTGATTCAAGTACAATTTGGTTTTCTTCAACTGTCACCTTCGCTTTTTTAACTGAGTCCTTGATTCTTGATCTGATGTCTTCTCCGTCTACATCATAGTCATCTGTTAGGTCAGGGTTTAGTTCGTACTCTACTTTTAGACCCATGATATCCAGTGTATCTTTCTTGATTAGGTCTTCGAACTTGACCTCTCTCAGTTTTCTTGCTACCTTTTTTGCGTCTTCCTCATTACTATAATCTTCTGTGAGGTAGACGTCCATTGCAGGTGTTTTTGGATTTCTTCTTGCGTCAACGATCTCTTCAAGTCTTGGAAGTCCGGCTGTAAGTGAGACCGATGCGGCTCCTGCCGAGTGGTATGTTTCCATGGTTAGCTGTGTTGCTGGTTCTCCAAGTGATTGTGCAGCTACTGCACCGATTGATTCACCTGGTTCGTACTGCATCTGTTTGTATCTTTCCTTCAGTGTTTCCTCTTGTTCATCCGTAAGATCTAGGTTCTGGTGTTTTTCAGGTAGTTTTTGTGCTCGTTTTTTCCATGATAGGTTGTCAGTCATTTTTGTGGTCACCTCTAGTTGGTCTCAATCTCCGTTGATATCATTCCTCTATCTGATTTCTGTGGGTCTACTCCGTCTTCTCCAGCCCTGAACTGGATTATGTCGTCTTGTGCGTTTCTTACTGTTTGATCCTCTTTCACTGTTAGTTCCTGAAGTGAGTTGGATAGTCTGCGGTACATGTATCCGGATGTTTTGGTTCTAAGTGACTTGTCCATCAGTGCTTTTCTCTGTGCCATCTGGTGGAAGAAGATTTCCTGTGCGTCCATTCCTTCTAGGATGTTGGATGATACAAATCCTCTGGCCTTCGGACTTAATTCGTCTTTCTTGAAGTGGGATGTTGTTCTATCCTTATATCCTCGATTGATTCTCTGGTCTCTTACCGAGTTCTGTCCCATGAGTCCTGCCATGGTTGTAACGTTTTCCATGGATCCTCTTGCACCTGAGTCAGCCATGGTGTATGCAGATGATTCCTCGTTGACATTTTCCCTTATTATCTCTCCAATGTCTGTGAAGACGTTGTTCAGGGTCTGTGTCATCCTGATCTCTCGTGTCTCGTCCAGTGTCTTTCCTGTAATAGGTTCCATTTCTTCCTCTCGGTAGTTCTCAATCACGTCTTCAGCGTCTTCGACTGTTTGATCCACTAACTGATGGATATTTTCTGTTGCTTCGTCCGGTACCTCAAGATCTTCTACTGAAATTGAGAATCCTCTTCGGGTCAGGTATACTGCTCCTATTCTTGAGACCCGGTTAAGGAATTCCGTTACTTTTTCTGAACCGTACTCAATTTTGAGCTGCTGGATTATTTCTCCGCCATAGTCTCCGAGAGCTTCCTCATCCAGAATTCCCTCTACTAGTTCTCCGTCTTCTATTACTACGTTGTTTTCCTCGCCTTCATTGATTGTCAGTGAGATATCGTCCGGTATGAACAGTGAGACCAGTTCTCTGCCTGTAACTTTTTCCTTGCCTTCAGGAAGTGATTTTTCATGTTCTCCTGCCTCCGCAAGCAGGTTGAATGCTTTTTCCCGGGAGAGTTCCATGTCTTCCTGTGTTAGTAGGTATAGTCCTGATACATAGTCTTGAAGCATGCCTACGATCGGTCCTCCCATCTTCGGTGATTTAACGTGTTCTTGAACTTTCAGCAGTTCTTCTGCCTCTGCTCTTGCTTCTTCTGTCTGTGGAATGTGGAGGTTCATCTCGTCTCCGTCGAAGTCTGCGTTGTATGGTGCGCAGTCGTTCGGGTTGATTCTGAATGTTCGGTATGGAAGTACCCGGACGTGGTGGGCCATGATTGACATTCTGTGAAGTGACGGCTGTCGGTTGAATAGTGAGATATCGCCGTCCATGAGATGTCTTTCGAATTCCCAGCCTTCTCCGGTTTCAATTACTTCTTTGAGTTCTTCCTTATTCTCTTCCCCTACTCTTCGTCTTCTTCCGTCTGGCTGGAATACATAGTTTATTCCGGGATGTGTTTTTCTCCCGTTTTCTATCCATTCCTTGACTTGTTCAATATTTTCTTCTGTTACTTTTTTCTTGACAGTGAGTTTCCTCGCTACCTGTTTCGGTACTCCGACCTCATTGATGCCGATGTTGGGATCAGGTGTAATCACCGTACGGGCGGAGAAGTTGACTCTTTTTCCGATCAGGTTCTGCCTGAATCTTCCTTCCTTACCCTGTACTCTTTCGATTAAGGATTTGAGTGAACGGCCGCTCCTGTGTCTTGCTGGTGGAACCCCTGACATGTCGTTGTAGAAAAGTGTTGATACGTGGTACTGTAGTAGTTCATGGAGGTCATCGATAATGAAGTCCGGTGCCTCGATCTCTATGTTGTTCTGTAGCCGTTTATTGATTCTGATGACATCTACAAGTTTGTGTGTGATGTCGTCTTCCGATCTTTCTCCTGTCTCCAAGGTGATACTTGGTCTCATTGTTACCGGTGGAACAGGAAGATGTGTTATTATCAGGTCTTCCGGCCTTCCTCCCTCTACTCCTAGCTGTGCTGCGGCTTCATCACTTATTTCCTCGAATCTTTCCTCTATGTCCTGTGGCTTGAGTTCTTCGTTGTCCTCATAGAATGAGTATGGCTTGTCAAGTTTGACATCCTTCATCTCCTCTCCGCATTCGGGACATTCGTTCATCATGTTCGATTTTCTGTATGATCTGTTTTCGTTTTTCATCGCGAGAGATGCGCATTCTGTACAGGTGAATCTGAGGAGGTTCTTGACTTTCTTGGCGTGTAGAACGTGGACGACCGGTCTGGAAAGTGTAATTTTGCCGAAGTGTCCTTTGCATTCTCTGATTCTGCCTCCACATGTCTGGCAGGTCATTCCCGGATCGATTACTCCCAGCGCGGGATCCATTACTCCGTCTTCTACGGGGAAGCCGTCGGCGTCGTATACTTCTGCTTTGTCGATCTCCTTGACAGCCATTTTATCGATTTTTTCTGGGCTTACAATTCCAAAGTCAATTTTTTCGATCTTCTTTTTGTTGCTCATATCTGAACACCTCAGTTGTCTTCCTCAAGTTCGAGTTCTGTGTCTATCATCATGGATTTTAGTTCATTCATGAGGAGCAGGAATGCGTGTGGTACATCGGTTTTATCCATGTCTCCTGCGTCACAGTGTGGGCAGTAATCCCTGTTTTCTGCCTTGTCGTGTATTCCCATTTCTCCGCAGTTTTCACATATCATGATTTCTGTGGCGTCAGCTCCGAACCTTTCCTTGAGGAGTAGGGATGCTCCGTGTCCTACGAAGACGTCTTTTTCCATCTCTCCGAGTCTTAGTCCTCCTTCTTGAGATCTTCCTTCGGTCGGCTGTTTTGTTAGGAGTGTGACCGGGCCTCTTCCACGTGCATGGATTTTGTCTCCGACTTGGTGGTCGAGTTTGAGGTAGTATCCTGGTCCGATAAGGATTTCTGCTTCCATTTCTTCTCCGGTTACTCCGTTATACATTTTTTCTTTCCCGCTTCTCTGGAATCCAAGTTTTTCGAGCTGATCTCTGAGTTCGTCTTTGTCTTCTGAGTGGAATGCTGTTCCGTCTACCGGTTCCCCTCTCATTGCTCCGACTTTTCCGCCTATGATTTCGATTAGCTGTGATACGGTCATACGGCTCGGGATTGCGTGTGTTGATAGTATCATGTCGGGTGTGATTCCCTGGTTTGTGAAAGGCATGTTTTCTTCCGGTACGATCATTCCTACTGTTCCTTTTTGTCCGTGTCTTGTTGCAAACTTGTCACCAAGCTCCGGGATTCTGTAGTTTCTGAGCTTCAGTTTGATGAGTTTGTCGCCCTCGCTTGTCTCGGAGACCATTATGTTGTCTATTTTTCCTTCTTCTCCGTGTCTTACGGTGAGACTTGTTTCTCTTCTGTCTGCCAGTCCCATCTTTACCTCGTTTCCGCCTCCGGATCCAAGGAATTTTGGTGGTGAGGTTTTTCCTACAAGTACGTCGTCTGATTCTACTTTTGTTTCCGGATTTACGATTCCGTCTTGATCGAGGTGTGCATAGTCTTCTTCGCTTCTGTATCCTCTGACATCTTTGTCAGGTGTTCCGATTTTATCTTTTTGTCCTCCCCAGAATCTCTGGGCCTCTGTTTTGTATGTTCTTGCGTATGTGCTTCTTCCTATACCTCTTTCTATGGACGCTTTGTTCATGATTACAGCGTCTTCAATGTTGTATCCGTCGAAGGATGCGAGAGCTACAATCATGTTCTGACCTATTGGATGGTTCTCTAGAAGTGTATCATATGTCTGTGTCTCGACAATCGGCTGTTGTGGATAGGTCATTACGTTTGAGTTTGTGTCAAACCTTTGAGGATACTCTCGTGAGTACATTCCAATTCCCTGACCGGACATTTTTGCTCCGAAGTTTACTCTGTCTCCTCTGTTGTGCTGTGGGAAGACTGTCAGCGAAGCTGATAGTCCGTGTGTAATGGCGGGATCTATCTCCATGTGAGTATGCTCTTCTGTTACCTCTTCTTCATCCATTGCCACATATGTGTTTTCTTCTTCCTCTGCGTCTATGTGCTCAATTGCTCCTTCTTCTTCAAGATCTCCAAGCGTGATCTCTCCTGATTCCAGTTTTTCTCTCTGTTCGTCATCCATCTGAGGTTCTCCATCCTCAACTATAATTACAGGTCTTTGAACCCTTCCGGAATCAGTGTTGATCCTGAGCTCGTCCTTATCGTCTGCGTAGTATACTGATACCTGTTTGTCGATATCTCCTGATCTCCTTTTTTCTATTAGAGATTCCTTTAACTCTTCAGGTCCGTCAATTTCATCGATTATTTCTCCGTCCAGAAATACATTAGTCATTAATTGATCACCTTTTGAGTTTTTCTCTGTTTTTCTGTAGTTTCTCTGAAGTTCATAGTATATATTTTAGCTGCCATTCTGATTACCTTGCGTCGATTCCTTCTTCCTCAAGTTTTGCTTTTATCGAGTTTTTCTCCATACTGTTCATTCCTGTTGAGACGTTCGCTGACATAGCTAGGTGTGTTCTAAGTCCGATGTTCATACCTTCAGGGGTTTTAATCGGACAGATTCTTCCCCACTGTGTTGGATGTAAATCTCGGGCTTCAAAGTGCTGTCTGTCCGAGCTGAGCGGTGAGACAACGTTTCTCAGATGTGATAGTGTTTTGATTCTGTTTCCTCTGTCAAGTCTCTGACAGATTCCTGTTCTTCCTCCAACCCAGTTTCCTGTTGCCATTGCTCCCATGATCTGTTTCGATAAAGTGTCCGCGACGATTGTTGACTGGAGTGAAGGCAGTCGTCCTCTTTTTGCGGATTTCCTGAAGTTGTATTTCATCCTTGCAAGCAGACCCCATTTACCGAGGAATACTGATCTAAACTGCATTTCCAGAAGTCCGCCGGCAAGATTCAGTCTCTTGTTTGCGTAGTGATCCATGTCATCTTCTCTAATATCTCCTTTCCCTAATGCAATTGTATTTCTAATCAGGTTGGCCAGAAAAACTGCTTTCTCCTCCCTAACGTCCGATTCCTGCCCTAGATGCGGTAGAAGGTACTCATCAAGGATTGAGTCAACTCTTTCCTCAACATCTGAAGTAATTCCTGCTTGATTGGCTACATATTCGTATGCCTCTTCCTGATTTGAAGCACCGGTCTCGTATAGATTTAGATAGACATCGGAAGCATAATCCTCGCCTATCTCTTCTACTATTTCCTTGTCGGTCTCGTATCCCAGCGCCCTGATAAGTGAGACTGCTGGAGTGTTTTTAACGTTCGCAAATGATATTTCTACAATATCATCTTCTCTCACAAGCTGATGTCTCTGTACATATCCTGAGCTTTCCGAGTTGATCCTACAGGTCTGTTCCCCATCGTCTTCCTGGTAGATAGGTTTGTTATTAACCATCTCCTCCATGCAGATCAATGTCTTCTCTGATCCGTTGATGACGAAGTAGCCGCCGGAATCTTCAGGGTCTTCTCCATGTTCTCTTTTCTCTTCTTCATCCCAATCAGAGGACCAGCAGAGATCGCTTCCAACCATTACCGGGATCTCTCCAATTGTAACTTCCTCTGAATCCTGCTGAACTCCTTCGAAGATTGGCGTCATTGTAACTTTGATCTCTGAGGAGTATGTTAGATCCCTCATCCTTGCCTCTTTAGGTGTAATCTCTCTTACAGAACCGTCTGCTTCGTTAATTTTGGGTCTCTTGATATCGACATCTACTATTTTTATGACAAGCTCTTCGCCATCCGGTAGCTCTGGCTTGATCTCCCCTACTTCGTTTAGGATTGCTTGTACTCTTTCCTCAACGAAGCGGTTATATGAATCTATCTGGTGTTTTACTATGTTGCGGTCGATTAGCTGGTTTAGGAATTCTTTCTGCATAATTAAATCACCTTTCGATAACTGTCCTATAATAGGTCGTTTTCCCTGCGGTAGGGCTTTCTCTCCGTATTTCGATTACGTCGCCAACTCCGATATCCATCTGTTTTAAAGCGGCATCTGTCCGCTCTATCTTCGGCAAATTATCTTTTTCTGCGTCGTACTTTTCTAGAACCTCTTCTACTTCGTCTTCATCGAGTTTGCGGTGTTCGGGAACTGCTTCGTGATCGGTTACGTCAATGGCCATGTTTTATAATCCTCGCTGGGGAATCCGTTAGGTTTGAGAAGTTACATCAAAAAAGCGTTCAAGTAAATTTTAAATAGGTAGTCCGGTTGTCCCGAAAGGTACTTAATAGGCTTTTGGTTCCGGCGTGTTTTTACCTTTCAGAACTTAACACTGGAATCCGATCTCATACTTTCGATGGTATTTCCGACTATTACATGATCCAGAATTTCAACACCCAGGTTTCTTCCCAAATCCACTATTCTCTCCGTCGTTTCAACATCTTTTTCTGTCGCCGATGCTTTCCCCGAGGGATGGTTGTGTGCGATTATTACCGCAGCTCCATTCTCCTGAAGTGATTTTCGGAAAATCTTTCTGGGAGAAAAGCTGGCGGAAGCCACCTCTCCGTCGAACTCAACCTCTCTCAGTAACTTGTTTCCGGACGATAGAATGAACACTCTAACAAGCTCAGACTCCATGTACATCATGTCCTGAACCCGCGACTCTACATCTGAAAGACTAGAAATCTCTTCTTTCTCCTCATTCTGCATTCTTCTCGATAATTCCCCAAGAGCTTTCAATTGACCTGATTTAACCCGGGAAACGCCTTCGAACTTCTGCAGATCTTCCAAAGTCCTATTAGCAAGTCCGGAAAGAGTATGAGAACTGAGAATTTCTCCGCTCAGCTCTTTCACATTTTTCCCTGAAGTTCCCGTTCTTAAGATTAAAGAAAGTAGTTCTACGTCTGTCATTGCTGAAGCGCTGTTTTGATCCAGTTTTTCTCGAGGTCGCTCACTTTCAGGCAGGTCTTTAATTCTATAATCCATATTTCTGGTTCTAAACTGCTGATTTTTAATTATCCTGGTTGCTGTCACTGGTTTAACTCTTTACATGCACAAGCCTCTACATGGAGAAAATTATCAAAAATCCCTCGTTTTCGAAAGCTTCAGAAATCCTTTCCGAGTACTTGAGAAGAAACTTTACGGTTCAGGTATCCGGTCTCTGCTCGGTCAATTACCAGGGCAGAGCCAAGTCGAAGCTAGATAGAGGTGAAAGACTGGTTATCAAGAAACAGGATTCGGCTTTGCTTGTGCATGGACCAGAGAATTACCAGCCTAAGAACTGGCAGCCTAAGGTTGATGAATGGGAGGTTGAAGCTCAAGAGGATGAGCTTCTTCTGAAAGCCCGAAGGAAGAATCCGGACGAGATAGTGGAAGTAAGATTTGAGGATCTGGAGTTTTTGATAGTTACGCAACTTGTAGATTCTTCAGATCTCAAGATCAGAGGTCATGAAATTGATATCCATGAGTCGATTGAGGAGGATCCTAAGATTGTTGAGAAAGAGCTGAAGGTTGTGGAACGGGAAAAAGAGACTCCAGCCGGTTTCATAGACGTTTTCGGCCGTGACTCGGAAGGCAATTATGTCGTTATAGAAGTAAAGCGTAACCCTGACTACAACACTGTTCTCCAGTTGCAAAGGTATGTGGATGAGATTGAGGATGAGTTCTCCTTAGACGTTAGAGGGATACTGGTTGCACCGAAGATGACTGATAAAGTTCTTGACTATCTTAAGGAGCGAGGCCTGGAGTTTGTTGGGGTCGAAATGGAGGATGTGATCGCGTCATATGAGACAATAGATAATTCACAGAAGGGCTTGAGCGATTTTAATCCTGATTATGAAGTTGATTAAATCTTTTCCTGATAAAACTCCATTATCTGGTTTACCTTCTCTTCAATATTTCCGAAGCAGATTAGATCGACTTCTGTACTTTCCCACTCATTACTGTATGCGTGGGCGTTGATCTGATATTTACCGGATTCTGATGCGAAGATGGCTTCTCTACCTTTGTCGTGATCCTCAATCTGGTACGGGAACTTATATTCGATAACTGTATCCAGGTCTATTAGAGAATTATATACTTCGTCAATTGATTTTTCGGTCTTCCAAGAGGCTGTGTTGAAACCAGGATTGCGTCTTCTTTCCTCTTTCCGGTGTCTTATCACGAGAAAATAAAATGGGGAGAAAATGTTAAATCAGAAATCTTTCTGGACCCTCTATTTCAGTTTTGTCCAAGTTCAGTTAATAGTTTGATCGTCTGCTTTGCGTTCGTACAGTTATTGTTTTCCATTTGAATTCATTCTTATTACTATCTTTCCTTTCACTTCAACCGCTTTCCAAAGCCTTTCTTAATTTCCACTGTGATAGTTCTTAGTCAACTGTCAAAAAGTTTCCGAACGGTTTTCCCTGTTTATGTGTAGCATATCTGGAGCTGAGGAAGAAAAGCTGGTTGAAAGACTGATTCAATGTACGGAACACAGAGGCGACAGCCCTAGCTTAGAAAAGGTAGAGGATCTCTGTCTGGGCCACGTGCTTCACTCTATCGTTGGTGAAGTCAGCCAGCCGTTAGGAAATGAGGGATTGATTTCAGCTAACTGCGAGATCTACAACTGGAAAGAGCTAAGAGAGAAATACGGGCTTGAAGCCGAAAATGATGCGGAGCTTCTGCTAAAAATGCTTGATAGAGAAGGTTTGGATGCGCTCCAGGAACTTGATGGCATCTATGCTTTCGCCTACCTGAAAGATCAAGAACTGGTCATTGCCAGAGACGTGACCGGAGTTAATCCTGTCTGGTACTCCAAAGAGCCTTTTGTATTCTGCTCGGAGAAACAGGCGCTGGAAAAAAATGAGATAGAATGCCGGGAGCTGCATCCGAGAAGAATACTGAAATATAATATTGAAACCAGTGAGATCAGCTTCAAAAACAGGGAGTTCTTCGAGATAGATGTCGGAGAGAGGAAGAGTATAGATGAACGTGCCGAGGAAATAAAGGAGCTCTTCCTGAAATCAGTGGAGAAGAGAGTTCCTGAGGAAGAGGATGTAGCACTTTTATTCTCTGGGGGAGTTGACTCTACGATGGTTGCAGCTGCTCTCCAGGAACTTGGTATTGGTTTCACCGCTTACACTGCAGGGATCCAGTACGGAAACATTGATGCACCTAGAGATGTTAAGTGGGCAGAAGAAATCGCTGACGAAATGGATATAGACCTTGAAGTTCATGAATCGAATCTGGAGGAGGTTGAGGAAAGCCTGAGAGAGATTACCGAATGGATTTCTTCCAGCTCTACGGTGAAAAACGGGGTGGCTCTGCCCTTTCATCTATCCCTACAACAGACAGATGAGAAAGTAGTGATGTCAGGTCTCGGGTCGGAGCAACTTTACGCAGGTTATCATAGACAGCAAGGCTATTTGAACAAAGAATGTCTGTCCGGTTTGAGAGGTATTTTCGAGCGTGATCTGTACCGTGATAATGTCATCAGTTTCAGGAATGGCTGTGAGCTTCGAGTGCCTTTCCTTGATCACAGTCTAATTGAACATGCACTTACAGTACCTGAAGATTACAAGGTCAATGAGGAATACAGGAAACTTGTGCTGAGGAATGCAGCGGAGAAACTTGGAGTTCCTGAAAAAGTTGTCTGGAGAAATAAAACTGCGGCACAGTACGGCAGTAACTTCGATAAGGCGATCAATCGGCTTGCCAAGAATAACAGTTTTGACCTTAAGCAGAAGTATCTGAACTCGCTGAGAGATAAATCTAACAACAGATTGGTTGCACTGACTTCAGGAGGTAAAGACTCCAATGCAGCACTTTATCGAATGAAACGTAGGAACAATGATATCAGCTGTCTGCTTACTTTGAGAAGTGAGAACAAAGATAGTTACATGTTCGACTCGAAGAAAAAGAGGAAAGACCTAGAATGGCAGTCAGAGCAGCTTGATACACCTCTTATCATTCAGGAGACAAAGGGTCAAAAAGAAGAAGAGCTGGAGGATCTGAAGAAAGGACTGGAAAGAGCTATCAATGAGTATAATGTTGAAGTTGTCGTCGCTGGCGCTCTGGCATCGACATATCAGCGTGACAGAGTGGAGAAGATTGCTGAGGAGCTTGGTCTGAAGGTCTTTGCACCGCTTTGGCAGGAGTATCAGGAGAATTACATGAAGTGGCTGGTGAGGGAAGGATTCCAGGTGGAGATAACTGATGTTGCGGCACGAGGGCTGGAGAAATCTTGGGAGGGGAAGGTTTTGGATCAGGAATCCGTAGATAAACTAATAGAGCTTTCCCAGGAGTACGGTTTCAATCCAGCTGGAGAAGGCGGAGAGTACGAGACGAAAGTAGTGGGATTTCCCAGCTCTATGTTTTCAGATAAGTAACGCAGCCAGGAAAATTATCAGTGTTAGACCTGTCAGGAATCCCTGGATGATAGCCGATCCCAGTACAGAGATCGCTGTGTAGGCTGCTGCTTTAAGACTTTTCTTCGATTCTCCTGTTATAAGGTATTCTCTTGCCAGCACAACTCCTGTAACTCCGGCAATCATTCCAACCGGTCCGGCCACAAAGAAGAATACAAGTCCGGCGATCGCCGCCATCTGAACGGTTTTATTCGAGGCACCACCAGCTTTTGAACCTATCGCACCGGCAAACAGATCAAACAGAAGCGCTGTTAAAGCAGTTAGGTAGAGCAAAACAACTACAACTATACTCGGCTGTGTGAAACCTGTGTTCCACCAGTACAAAGTCACTCCGATAATTGAGAGCAGAGCACCTGGAACGAGTGGAGCAAAACTCCCTATTACACCTGCGACAAGAAGCAAAACTGAAAGACCAAGTATCAGATCCACCATCTATTCATCCTCCGACTTCCAGGTATTTGTCAAGAGTTTTCATTTTATCTATCTGAAGACCCAGGTTTTTTACGGCGTTTTCTTCAGTAATATTGTCTGTCCTCAGGGAGTAATACTGGTCAATGCCAAAAGGAGAGAAAGGAATTCTTTCGGAAATTGTCATTGCCAGCTTAAATATTGGCATCGGTAAACCCAGAGCTTTCAGGCTTCTTCTCTTGCTTTTCTCGATTTTTACCGCTATCTCGCCGAGGCTCAGTCTCTCAGATCCACCGACTTCAAATTTTTCTCCGGAATATTCATCTTCTAGAGAATTTTCTATCAGAGTCACAACTTCCTTGACATAGATTGGCTGGAACTTGGTGCTTTTTCCAGGTAAAACTGTGAGATATGGAGTCGTCAGACTGGAAAGAAACTCAAGAAACTGTCCGCCATTCCCGAACATTGTTGAAGGTTTCATTATCCTCCAGTCAAGGTTCGAGTTCTCAACATATTTCTCGGCCTCTCCTTTGGTTCTCAGGTACTCTGTATCTGCGTTCTCATCAGCGCCTAGAGCGCTCATATGGAAAAATTTCTCTACTTCATCTTCCTGGGCCTGATTTACAACATTTCTTGTTCCTTCAAAATGTATTTTACTATAAGGTATAGGAGGTTTTTTCAGTGGAGAGAGTGCTACAAGATGAATTACGCATTCATAATCTGAGAAATCCAGAACTTCCTTGTCTGTTACATCGATTCTCTCTCGTTCAACTTCTTCAGGCAGTTCGAGTGTTGCTTCTTCCGGGCTCAGGCTTCCGACAGTAACTTCGTGGTTCTCTACCAGTTTTCTGGTTAGATGTGATCCGACGAAACCTGTTCCACCTGTTATGAAAATCCTCATGAAATAATTTTCTCAGACACAAGTTTAACTCCCACCGCTTTCTTCTTAAGAATTCATATCAAAACAAGATGTATGCCGACTGATATTGATTCTAATAAACTGGATGATATTAAGAACTCTGATGAAACCTGGGTAATAGATTTCTGGGCGGACTGGTGTCAGCCCTGCAAGAAACTGGCTCCAATCTATGAAGATGTCTCAGAGGAGATTGATGATGTCAACTTTGGAAAGGTTGATATGGAAGAGCACCAGGAACTGGGAACTTCAATGGGTGTGAGAGCATTACCGACAATGATTATAATGAAAGGTGATGAAGAGGTAGCACGGACATCAGGAATGAAAAAGAAAGAGGAACTGAAAGGCTGGATCCAGGAAAACAGCTAGAGATGGTCCGTCCAGTCTACTCTGCCATAGCCGGTTTCATCGTTTCTTAATTTTTCCTTTATCCTTTGAACAGTCTCGATTAATTCTCGATCTGTAGTATCTATCTCAATGATATTTTGCTGTATTCCAACTGCTTCAGTGAGAATGACGTCAAGCATTTCGGACTCTATGTTTTCGTTTATCTTTTCCTGTGAATAATCCCGTTTTTGGAGTCTTCTCTCAAGCTCTTCGGGATCACATCTTAGGACTACGCAGTAATCTGCCAGGAAATGATGGGCTAGATGGCCTTCAATTATAGTATCCTGATCGTCCTCAATCTCTTCCTCTAGTTTTTTCCTCATCTCGGTTACGTCAACATTGAACTCTTTGTCTCCCTGCTTTCCGATCCCGTGTTTTTTCACAAATTCGGTTAGATCCAGTATTTCGAACCCCTCAAGCTCTCGGGCCACACTAGTTTTACCGGTTCCCGGAGTTCCTGTAAGTGCTACTATCATTTGTCTAATCTTTCGAGTATCTGTTCTGTGTTGATGGTTTCAATTTCTGTATCAGCCATATCAGAATCTTCGGTTATCATGGTGTAAATACCATGATTTCTTGCTGTAGCTATATGCATACTGTCTCTCGGATCTGTTTTGTTCTCTTCCATGATTTGAAGCGATTTTGTCCCTGTTTCTGCATCAGTTGATAGGATTTCCAGATTTTCCATCATAAGAAGTTTCCTACCTGTTTTGATGGCTGTTTCCCTATTAATTTCCTTTTGGACTATCCATATTATCTCATCTAGAGTCAGAACTGAAGTAGCTCCGTTTATTTTTCCTTCTTCAATCTTTCTTATTAAATCTCTAGCTCTTCTTCCCGGATCTTCCTCTGTCACTGAATAAATAAAAATATTTGAATCGAGGTAGTATTTCACGTTTTCAGCCTGCTTTCCATTTGTTCTTTCCGGTAGTCTTTAACGCTTTTATCGAGTTTTCCAATTTTTTCTGAAGTTTCTTTGGCCCAGTCACTGAACGATTCGTTCTTCTTCTCTAGGACTACCTTACCGTCATCTTCTGAGAAATAAACTTCGGTGTTCGGTAAAATCCCTAGTTGATCCCTAAGATCTTTAGGTAAAGTTACTTGTCCTCTATCCCCGACCTTCCTCTTAAGTTTCATACATATCCCACGATATGAATATTTCGTATTTAAGATTTAAATTTCTTTCTATTGTAGTATTCCGTCAGTTCAAAGAAAGAATAAAAGATTGGCAGAGCCAGTGTTTGATGTGATAAAGAATGACTGAAATTGATGTCTGGACAGAAAAATACCGGCCCGATACTCTGAATGAGGTAGTTGGGCAGGAGAAAATAGTTGACAGATTAACCTCTTTCGTGGAGGAAGATTCAATTCCTCACCTCATGTTTGCAGGACCGGCCGGGACCGGTAAAACAACCTCAGCTATGTCCCTGGCGAAGGATCTCTACGGAGATTCATGGAGACAGAACTTCATGGAAACAAATGCCTCCGATGAGAGAGGTATCAATGTTGTCAGAGAGAGAATCAAGGATTTTGCTCGGACAAAGCCGGTCAACGCCGATTATAAGATAATATTCCTGGACGAAGCAGACGCGCTTACACAGGACGCTCAGCAGGCACTGAGAAGGACAATGGAACAGTTCTCTGACAACTGTCGATTTATACTTTCATGCAATTACTCCTCGAAGATAATCGATCCAATTCAGTCACGTTGTGCCGTGTTCAGGTTCAACCGTCTGGATGATGAAGATGTTGAGAAATATATTATGAGGATAGCTGAAAATGAAGGATTCAAGATCTCCCGTGAGGCGATTGATGCGGTTCTCAGAGTTTCCGGTGGAGATCTGAGAAGGGTTACTAATGTTTTACAGACAGCCTCCATGACTGAAGATGAGATAGAGGAAGAGGATATTTACGGCGCCTCTGCTTCTTTGAAACCGGGTGAGACAGAGGATATACTTGAGAAAGCTCTTGAAGGCGACTTTATTGAGGCCCGTGAACACCTGGCTGATATCATGATTGAAAGAGGGCTTGATGGACAGGATGTAATCAACGCAATCCACAGAGAAGTCATGGATCTAGAAGTCTCGGATCGGGCGAAACTGGAGATCATCGAACATCTCGGAGAGTTCGAGTTCCGGATTGCCGAAGGCGGAACCTCTGATATCCAGATAGAAGCACTTTTAGCTAAAATAGCAGATCTGGAAGAAAAATGATGACGGTTAACACGAAACAAAACCTCGAACAGAGAGCTATTCTGAAGAGTTCTCTCACAACTAACCTTGTGAAGTTTGATGTGGGTAAAAAAATATAGGCCGGATTCCCTGTCGGATTACAGGGGTGCAACCAGCGAGAAAGAAGAGCTGAAGGAATGGGCTGAGAACTGGGAGACGGGAGATAAACCAGTTTTACTTCACGGCCCGCCTGGAACCGGTAAGACTTCTCTTGTTGAAGCTCTCGGTAATGATCTCGGATATGAGATGCTTGAGACCAATGCCTCCGATGCTAGAACTAAGAGTAAGTTGAAAACCGAACTGAAGCAGGCAACCCAGCAGAAATCATTTTTCGGCGGCAAAAAGCTGATCTTGGTAGATGAAGTAGATGGTATGTCTTCTACAGATAGAGGCGGAACCAAAGAATTAGGGCGAATACTTGAAGAGACAAAGTTTCCCTTGGTTATGACTGCTAATGATGCCTATGATTCAAAGATTAGATCCCTCAGAAACAAATCGAAGGTCATAGAGATCGGGAAAGTACATACGAACTCGATTAACGCCCATCTAAAGCAAATCTTGGAACAGGAAGGTATTGAATACGAGAAGAAGGCTGTTAAAAAGATTGCCCGACAAGCTAATGGCCAGATGAGATCGGCTATAAATGATCTTCAAACGGTAGCCTCAGGAAAACAAGAACTTACTGAGGATGATCTTGATGCAGTCGGAATAAGAGATGCGGAGAAAGGTGTTTTTGATGCCCTTAAGATGATATTCAAGACTGATAGTGCGGAGACAGCTACCAATGCAACTGATAACCTTGATGAGGATCCGGATACGTTTCTTCAATGGGTTAGAGAGAATATTCCACGGGAATATACCGGATCTAGTGATACAGCTGAAGCCTATGACTGGATTTCGAGAGCCGATCTATTCAATGGCAGGATCAGGAGACGGATGAACTGGAAACTGCTGAAGTATGTCTATGCCTTCTCTACTATAGGAGTGGCTTTGAGCAAAGAGGAGCGTTATCAGGGATGGACGAAGTACCAGTATCCTTCAAAAATTAGGCAGATGGGGTCGTCTCGAGCCTCTCGAAACAAATTAGAGGAGATATCGAAGAAACTAGGTGAGAAGCTTCATATCTCGCTTAACGAGTCCAAATCGATGATGCCATTTGTAGCTGTGCTTCTTGAACATGATGAGAAAAAGTTTGCGGAGCAGTTAGAACTGGATGAGGATGAGATCCAGTTTATCCAGGAATTTAGATAGATATTGATCATGAAGAATCGAGGCAATTTCCAGACTAACTAGAGTCTTCCTTATTTTTTCAGTACTTTGATTTGGTTTGTGAACAGTTTAAGTTGACTTCAGTATTTGAGCTGACAAGTGTTATGTTGAAACAGGACTGGCCCTGTAATTTTTCTGTAGTTGTCTGATATCCTGTTATGGATGAGACCATGTCAATGAAATTTTGTACTTCTCGGGTATCGCTGTGATCAACTTTTTCTGCAGAGTTCTTTATCATTTCTACTGTGCCTCGGGCGCCATCGCTTTCAAAGCTTCTTTCTTCGACCTCTGATATTGTGGAAGCTGCTGATATTACTATAAATCCGATAACTATTGAAGATATCAGCATGAACTGTCCCTTCATTAGTTCCACCTCATAGAAATTTTGTAAGGTATAAATACATCTTCCTTCACAGCACCCACTGATTCTGTTGATGTAACGGATCTTGCCTGCTCCCCGAACTGTGCAGAATCTTCTGAGAGCCAGTGAATCAGAGCTGAAATCATCCTTTTTTCATCTTGATTGTACTTGTCTTTATAACCTATTCTCGCCAGTTTTCTTCCCTCAAATCCTTCGAAACTGGTTCTGTAGTTAATATTCTCAATATTGCTGTTTCCTGTATAGACGAAAGTAGATTTGTTACCATATCTTATAGCGGTTTTGCTTGGGAAATATACGCTGTATACCTTATTTTTGATGGTTACTGATTCGCCGTTGAGATATGGGCCTTCGCCCTTGTCTCCAAAGTTGTTGTTACGATCGAAGTCTATATTTAATGCTCTAACATTGTTCTGACAGAACTGTTTATCCTCTCCCAGTTTAGTATTTATGACCTCGTATTCTACAGTGTTATCGTCTTCATAGTTTTCGAACTCAAAGGTTCCCTTTGTAAGGTTTCTATCGGTTTCTCCATCTTCCACACAGGCAGTAGAAGGATAGCTGTCAACATTGGAAGGATCTACGTTTTTCATTGAGGAATTAGTCGAGTTCCAGTTGTTTATTCGGTAACTGCCTTCTTCAGTAGATAATATTGACTCCGATTTCTTGAAGTCTTGATCTTTCGAAGAAGTAACATTACCACTCGGAGTTAGATTAATTTTTCCAATATCCCCTTCTCTGCCTTTGAAATACGTTTCAACTTCATTAGCTGCGGGATTATCTCCGTAACTACCTCCTACAGAGTCTCCAGGGTTTCCCCGATAACCTGTTTTATGCGGAAGTTCAACCCACTTAAGCCCTGTGTCGTTGATGAAACTTCCTCCTCCATAAAAATCAGTTTTCTCCAGATCCATCATCAAAAGTACAGATCCCGCCGACATGAAATCCTTTATTTTCTTAGGGTTACCATTCAATATACCGTTTTCTATAGTCTCCCTGTCTCTGAAAACCAGAATATCGTAAGATCCGAGGTCTTCTCTATCAGCTGCCAGTGTATCAACTACTACTCCTGTATCCATCCCGTTTACCCTGCTTTCGAGTTCTGGCCGTAAACTGATTACCTGAGTTGAATTGAAGAGTTCAAGTTTCTTATCGGTGTCGCTGTATATTTCGTTAATATCCCAGTAGTCTCCTCCTGTTCCGTCTCCCCAGTAGATGAACTCGTCCTTGTAGTATGGTCCTTCTGATGAGGAAAACTGGCATCTGGTTTTGTTGTCAACCCATACCGTGTCATAGCCTTTTGTTCCTCCGGAGGTACTGGGATCTGTATCTAACACGTAGATGTATGCACCGGATTTTGGATTTTCCGTTCTCAGTGTTTCGTCTTTAGAGTCTAGTTCCCCCAGGTCGTCGTTTTGATAGCATTGATCACCTAGGTTCTGAACCGTATCCAGGGATGCATTAAATCTGTTATTCTCTAGAATGTTGAAACCGACTACTTGTTCAGTTAAAGGAATGTTCTCAATTGAACCTGAGAGCTTTATTCCTCCTCTAGAAAAGGTTTCCGCAGCTGTGACCAGGGAGCCTGTCTCTCCCTCTTTTATGAAATTAGTGGTGTCCCCTGATTCTTCCAGTGTATACATTATATCTTGGGCAGAAATCTCTTTTTGGAAATTATTCCAGTCGGTTGCTGGGTCGGAGGGCACGTTTCCTGCGATGAAACCAAACATTATCAGCATTGAGGCCATCACTTCAATAATATAGCCAACCCCCTTTCTATTCACCATGCTGTCACCTCAATTCTCACAGGTTCTCCCTCAAGAATTGCGAAACGATCAAAAGTTGTAACCTGTGTATCCGTATTGACTGTCGGCCCAAAATCCTTGATTTTTCTTCTGAAGATAACCAGTGAACCCCTATCGTTTCGCCGATTTTGGAAACTTTCCACATAGAAATCGTTTTCATTAATTTTATCTCCTGGTTTGTATGGCTCATCTGAGTTCGAATTACTAAAGTCCCAATCACCTTGCTGTACGTAAAGCGAGTCGTATACTCCTTCTTGAGAGGTTACTAGCATATTGTAGGTTAAGCCATTCAGATCTACTGATCCGTAATGGACACTGTTATCTGCGGTGGCGTATGGATCAGTGTCTGGATCGGTAATTTCTGGTTCAGTAATATTAGGATTTGACGGTGGCTGGGTTTTTTGGAAGGAATAATTGGTTTGAACTGTTGGAAGCCAGACAAATTTGAACCTGTACTGGTTTTCTACCTGGGTCTTGTTTTTGAATTCGGAATAATTGAGGCCGGTATTGCCGCCTACTGTAACGGTTTGAAGCTCATCGAGCTTTGATCTTTCTATCACGTGGTAATCGGAAGCTATGCCTATTGCTTCAATGTTTTTTAGTGTCGATGAGTTTTCTTCCCAGTTATTTCCACCGTCTCCGAAACTATGTCTACCTTTTTCGTTAATTAACTGTTCTGTCAGTGTCTTTGCCTCCAGATATAGGTCCATGTTCTCTGCGCTGGAACTGTATTGTGGAAGAACGTTGCTTGAGGTGATAAGACCTGCCATAGCTATCAGGAACAGACCTGCTGCTGCTAAAAACTCTATATTTATCTGTCCTTTGGAAGTCTTTTCCTGTTTTCTCATTTTAGACCCCTGCTAATCCAACCATGTACATAAATACTAGAAATGCGATCGGAAGCATAACCATTGCGTGTTTTATGCCTGCTGCCGGGCTTCCTTCACCAATCTGTCCGGCTACTGCTCCGGTACACATACCTTGTATCATAAGCATAGCGAATAATAAGCCCTTATAATATGCCATCTGACCATACTTGTAGTTTTCCGAAAATTCGCTTCCAAGCCCTTCTTGAGAGGCCTTATCCGGTATGAATCCAAATATCTCTGAAATAGTACAGATCGGTTTCGCATAAATTATATCACCGCTGCAGTAATTTGTGATCCCTTCACCGTCACCTCCCATGAAATCTACGTTCTGGAGAGCTCCTTCTCCTGGTTCACCCAGCCCTAAAAGTTGACCAAGCATCAAGTAAATTCCGACCGTAATCCCAACGAAAAGAAAGAATATAACATACATGATAAGGATTTGTTGTTTAGTCTGAGCATTCTTCTTCTGTATAACCTCTTTCAAGTTAGCGGAGTCCTCCGCTATTGATTCAATGGTTCTAGTTATATCTCCTCCGCTACGGAATCCTTGAAGTAGAATTGAGATCGATTCCTGTATAACTGTTGATCCGCTCATTCTTTCCGAGAATCGCTCCATTACTTTTGGGAAAGGTATCCCCCAGGTAAGCTCATTATGTATTTTTTCAGTTTCGGAGTTCAGTCTGCCATAATCGGTTTCTCTGGCGGATTCAAATGCCTGGATTATGGTCATTCCCCCTCTCTTTGATTCTGCTAAGTCTTTAAGGAAGGAAGGAAACCGATCCTCTATCTCCCTGATAGCTCGGTTCCGTAGAAACGATACGAGGCCGTATGGAAGCAAACCTATGATAAGACCTAGAATAAGGATAGAACCTCCTGTCTGCGCTGCTCCTGTCATATAGGCTGCTATACCTGCTATTATCAGTAAAGCTCCGATTACTGCGGATCCAAGTATTATTTTTTCAGGCTTCGATCTACCTGATTTCAGTTCATCCTCAACGAAGAAATCGAACACCGGTTATCACCTTATACCTCCTGGAGCCATTCCTCTTACCATAAGGATGAACATACCTGAGACCAGTGGTAGACCTACAAACATTGCTAGAATCTGTATCAGTACGATAAACTCTCCGGACATACTTGTAAAGCTGCTCATAACGGCGCTCATGGATGTGAAAACTATTGATCCGACAATTACTACTGTAATATACATTTCAACTAATAGAGATAACTGTTCTGAGAACGATTCAATTCTTCTCTGGTAATCTTTCATCAGGGTCTGTGATCTTTCCTGCAGGAATGATTTCATGGAGCCTCCAGAGGTCATTGCGTGGTTCATACCCCACATCAGGTCCTTGAAGTTCTCACTTGGTGTTCTCTCCGCCGCCCTCTGCAATGCCCTGCTCATATCCATTCCAAATGTTTCAACATCTTTGCTGATTTTTGCAGCTTCCTTAGATACTTCTCCATACTGTTTTACTTCCGCCATGTTCCGGAATACTTCTGACATAGAAGTACCTGTACCGGCCAATGTTGCCATATACATGGTGGCAAAAGGAAGGCTGTCACGGATTTTTGATGCTCTCTGCCTGATAACTATCGATGGGTAAAGATAGGTGGTAACTAATACCATAGTCGGTAGAACTATCGAAAGTGTGATTCCCAGAATAAATCCTGAAAGCCCCATCATCAATGAAAGCACCGTACACAGGATAAAGAGGCTTCCTACAAAAACTGCCGCAGCTGTAAACATCATCATAGCAATATACTCAGGTAAAGAAGCAGGGATATCGGCCTTAGACAGTTGTGGTCTTAAATCCTTAAAGTAATCAACAAACTCAAGGGCATAAACCCCGAACTGATCGTAGCAGAAACTTGCGTATTTCTCCAGCATTAGCTTTCTATCTCAACACTGTTTTCAGTAGAGTTCAGGGTTTTGTCCATATCCCTCAGTACCGACTGCGGATCGGAATAATACCTTGATATAATATCTCCTACATCCCGGTAATGTTTTGTCCCCTCATCCTGCATATGTTGTAGTACGTGTTGTCTTTTTTTCAGCTCGTTCTTAATCTGTTCATCATCTCCTCCTGTCTGATCGACTATATCTTTCAACAGAATTGAATTGTTCACAACCTCATAGTTATCTGATTGAGAGTCCCACCCGAAAACCTTGTTGGCATCTATACCTGTCCTCTTATTGTATCCTTCTACCTCGTAGATACCTGTAATCCTTCTGATGTATTTATCGCCTCTCCTGATTCTTTTGATCAGCATGATGGCGTCTAAGGTCTCTATGAGGGATGGTGAGAGATTGATTGGGTTGGTTGTCAGTCTATCCATAAGCATCTCAAGTGAGTCGGCGTGGATTGTTGAGAGCCCTGTGTGTCCCGTTGCCATTTGCTGGAATAGAATATATGCTTCTTCTCCTCGGACCTCTCCGACGATAATGTATTCAGGTCTTTGACGCAGGGATTCTTTCAATAGGTCGTCCATTGAAACTTTTCCTCCCTCTTCTACTGAACTTCCGAAGCCGGATCTTGCGACTTCAGGTACCCAGTGGTCGTGTGGCAGCCGGAGCTCAGGTGTATCTTCGATGGATACGATCTTTTTGTCGGGCCGGATGAAAAGCGATAAAGCGTTTAACTGGGATGTTTTGCCGGCTCCTGTGGTACCACATACAAGTACTGATTTCTCGTGTTCAATTACAGTCCAAAGATAACTCATCATCTGTGCGTTCTCTGTTTCAAAGTCCATCATGTGGATAGGTGTCAATGGGTCCTCTGTGAACCTTCTGATCGTAAAGTTAGATCCTTTACGGGCAATATCTGTCGCAAGTGTTGCCTGAACTCTTGATCCGTCGGGCAGCGATCCATCAAGAAGTGGAGAGGAGACTGATATAGATCGTCCGCATCTCTGCGATAGTTTCATAACAAAGCTGTCAAGTTCTTCGGTATCATCCCATACTACATCGGTTTTAAGCGATCCGAACTTTGGGTTTCTGTGGTATGCATAAACCGGTATACCTGATCCGTCACAGGAAATGTCCTCAATTTCTTTATCATTCATCAAAGGCTGTAGTTTTCCAAGCCCTGCGAAATCTCTTTTTGCATAGTACCTGATTACTTGTCTTTGATTGGTTTCCAAGCTGATGTTGTATTTATCTGTTATATGGTTAATTTTCTCCTCAAGGTATTCTTCAGCTTCTTCAGTCTCTAAGTCGGTGAAGTTTACATCGAAGCTTCTCTCTAGAATCATTTTTATTCTATCTAGAGCCTTCTCAGTCTCTGGTTTTAGCTCCGGTTCTATAACCCTATAGATTAACTCGCCTTCTCTCTCATTCCAGGTGATGTAGGCCCATGCGTATACGAGTTCTCCTTCGTCCGGGTCTTGTGGCATTAAGGGATATACGACTTCTGTATCCGTTAGACCATCGTCTTCGTCCTGTTCTTCCAGCTCTGAGGAATCAAACTCTCCGGGGGGAGGTACTTGGACTCCTTCAGGGTTTTTTTCTACTTCTTCCTCATCTTCCTCATATAGTTCAGGGTGTTTAACCCTTCTCAGTTTCTCTGAAAGACTCATGAAATTGTATGACATTATCTAGCCCTCAAACTGTACTGGTTACCGGTTTTGTATAATGTTACTGTTCCTCCCTCTACTGAACCCTGTAAATCATATTCATTGAAATTGTGGAGTGTGGTGATGTATTGTTTTTGTGCTGTTACTAGTTTAATTTCCTCTCCGAGGATCAAGTTATAGTTCACACCGCCAACATCTTCTGGTATTTTCAATTCAACTTTTCCTTCGTCTGTTCCTTTCATTGTGTAGACAGCTGATTTTATTTTATACTGTATTGTTTCGACATCTTTTTTCTCTGTAGAATCTTTTACCTGGTCCTGATAATCTCCAAATATGCTTATAGTTCCGGTGGCCAATGTGAGCCCCATGGCAACTACCAAAACGCTTTCCACGGCTAGGTACTGTCCTTTCAAACTATCACCTGAAACCTAATACGAGCTCTGTATTTTCTCTCGGAACTTTCTCCTGGTTTGGAAGCTCTACGCCTTGGTCACCTCTCTCCCACGCTGTTCCCTGATTCGAAATAAATATTGTAGTACTACCTGAACTGGATGTCTGTCCTCCTGCTGTTAGATTGATTCTTGACAATTCTCTTCCTGAAGGAGTATCTGCAAGCATGTTTCTAAATTCAACTCTATACGTAACCAGTGATTCTTCATCGGCACTTATTGATCTGACAAGTACTGCTCCAGGTAGATCGTCGTTACTTCTCGCATACGCACCGCTTCCAACTGAAAGATTCTGTAAAGAATTCCCTTTCAACAATGTCCAGGTATCAACAGGATAAGGAGAACTACTTCCTCTTTTACGGATATCTATATAGTTTTGCTCTTCATTAATTCTGACCCTGGTATCGGAGCTTGAACTCTCGAATAAATCTATTTCTGCGGATGTACCTTCTCCGCCCTGACTTACCTCAACTATTTGGTTGTATAATCCTAAAACATTTTGCTCAGTTCTATCAAGTTCTGCTTGACTCTGTTGTTTTTCTAGGAGAGGAACTCCCCACGTATAGGAAGTTGCCACAGTGCCTACTACCACACTAGTTATGAGTACGGCCGTAACCGCCTGCGCCTGACCTTTCATAAATTAATAATCAGTTGTCTGGAATATAAAGTATCGGGAAGAAAAAAGAAAAGAAAAACCAAATGTATTGATTAACAGGTGTTAGTACTGCCTGTTTGCGGATTACACATGTAGCTGTAATCCTCTGAATCTATCTGCTGGTAATCAATAACGACCCTAATCTCCTGTGTCGCATTCGGGAAGTTAACGCCTGTATCGCATGTCCTTTCGGCTCCTGGGTTGAATGGTTCTGCTTGATCTGTTCCTTTGAGACAGCCGTCAGCTTTGCTTGAATTCCATTCCTGGTTAATCCTGAAAAGCGTATCTCTCTGCAGAGGTTCTTGCTCATTTCCAGGCTGGTAACGCATAGCTGTTTCGTTGGGTAGGTCAACTGTCCTTTCCCCGACATTTCTGTAAGTCAATGTGATGGTATTGCTTGTACTATTCTCGTAAGCAGACTCAATATTGATATCAGTCTGTTGAGCCTGTTGTCTTGAGTTTAATTGATCTACTTGGCTTTGATCGCTTATTATGTTTTGATAAAGTCCCCATGCTGATGCCACTGCGCCTACTGTTATCAATAGAAGTAGGACAACTGCAATGACAGGTGTTATTCCTTTTCTCATGATATAAATACAATTGAACTTCCTGTTTAAATAACTTTAATAACAGGTGTTGTCCCCTGTGTTGTAACACGGAAATGAAATAGATGTTTTGGAGGGACCTTCAAAATTGATATTTGTTTGATTTCCTTCATCCGGGAATTCTTTGGTTGTATTTACAGGTATTGATTCTCTCGGATTAAGAACGATTGAACCGGATTTCGAGTTCACGAACTCCCAACTTCTACTATCTCCGTTTACAGGTCTACCATCTACATACAGATTAAGTGTCTTTACTCCGTCTGCGTTCTGTAGTTGAAGTGAAATTGCTCCGCTGTTCCTAAGAGCCATCAGTATGTATCCATCAGATCCATTGTATGCATTATCGCGACTTAATTCAGCTTTAGATTCTTCAGATTGTTTGTCAATCTTATCTTTAACATTTTCCCGGGTTTGACTCGTAATTTCGTCTATAAAGGTCCATGCAGAAGTAGCTGCTGCCACACTGATTAATATTAGAAGAACTGCTCCTATAACTTGGCTTACACCTTTACTGCTCATCATCCATCTTGTCAAACTTTTCTTTCAGTTTTCTCATTCTATCTGAGTTCTGGTTTCCTCCACCGGAATTCCTGTTTCCTGAGCTTCTACCTCCTTGTTTACGTGCTGAACCCTCAGCCTGGTTTCTGCGGTTCGAATTTCCCGAGCCACCTCTGTTCACGTTTAAACCTTGGTTGCCGGATCCACCAGTTCTAGAACGGTTTCCGCCTCTCTGACCGCTTTGTTGTGAGTTATTTCTGCCTAGCTTGTTCTTTGAAAGTGTATTGTCTTTGCTCTGAGCGGTATAAGATCTCTTAATGCTTTTGTTTAGATCCTGAAGATTGTCAACTACTTGCCTGTTTGAGTTCCTGATATCATCTGCTACTTCCTGCATTTCATTTCCAACCGCATCAGCTATTCTGGAGTGAACATCGTTTATGACCTCACCCTCTAGATCTGCCTCAGATGCCTCTTCTAGAAGATCCATGAACGAGTTCATGTTGTCAATCACATTGTCCATCTTGTGGGTCAAATCCTCTACTGAGTTCTTCAGTTCATGGGTAGACTCGGTCATATCATTGACGATTTTCTGGTTAGACTTCATTATATCAAGAACATCTCTGATAAGTTTGTCATCTGCCGAACCTGCGGTTCCTTTTGTCTCGATTTCGTCAATTCTTCTCTCCAGTTTTCTGATGGGGCCTACCGGAACTACCTCGTAGTCCTCTCCGGCATCTCCACCGCCTAACTCTACCTCTTCTTTGGACATAGTAATATTACCTAGTCAACATTTGTCGAAATCGGATTATAAAGGTAATTAATCTGGCTTAGAAGAAAGAAAGAGAAAGAACGAGATATGGATTGTTTACATCATTCCTCCCATTCCACCGCCAGGCATTCCGCCTGGAGCTCCTCCGGGTCCGCCCGGTGGGCCTCCTGCTTCATCTCCGCTTCCTGATGCTGAGATAACATCGTCGATTCTGAGAATCATCTCTGCTGCTTCTGAAGCGCTTGATACTGCCTGTGTCTTGGTCTGCTGTGGTTCTACTACTCCTTCGTCAAACAGTTTCTGTGATTCACCTGATGTTACATTAATTCCGGCCCAGACTTCGCCTTCGTCATGTTTGTTTCTGAGATCGACAAGTGTATCGATCGGGTCGAATCCTGCGTTCTCGGATAGGGTTCTTGGGACGATCTCTAGGGCGTCTGCGAATGCGTTTATTGCGAGCTGTTCTCTGCCTCCAACTGAGTCTGCATAGTCTCGTATTTCTTGTGCGAGTTCGACTTCGGTTGCGCCTCCTCCGCCGACTACTCTTCCGTTTCGTAGAGCTGAGGATACACCTCCTATTGCGTCTTCCATTGCTCTTTCGATTTCATCTACCACATGTTCTGTTCCTCCTCTGATCAGGATTGAGACTGATTTGGCTTCCGGGCAGTCCTGGACAAATGTCATGGCTGATCCACCGATCCTTCTCTGTTCGACGGCCCCGGCTTCTCCTAGATCCGAGTTTTCTATCTCTGTGATTGATGTTACGATGTTTGCGTTTGTTGCCTTGGCGAGTTTGTCCATGTCACCTGAGGAAACCCTTCTGACCGCATAGATTCCTTTCTTCGCAAGGTAATGCTGTGCGATGTCGTCTATTCCTTTCTGGCATAGAACGACGTTTGCTCCGGCTTCATCGATTGCTTCTACCATTTCCTTGAGCTGTTCTTCTTCCTGTTCTACGAAGTTTTTCATCTGGTTTGGGTCGGAGATCGAGATTTCTGCATCGGTTTCAGTTTCCTTGACTTCGATCGCAGAGTCTAGAAGTGCGATATTTGTATCTTCTACTGTGTCAGGCATACCGCCGTGGACTTTCTCTTTGTCGAGAATTACTCCTTTTACAAGCTCTGTGTCTTCTACTGATCCTCCTTCGTTTTTCTCTACCTTGATCATGTCCCGGTCGATTGCGAAACCTGACTCTGTCTGTTCTGCGACTCCTTCAACTGCATCGACTGCGATTGTTGCGAGATAGTCTCGGGCTGTCTCAGCTGATTTTCCTGTCATTGCTGTCATCGCCACCCTTTCAAGTACTTTACTGTCGTCAAGGTCGACTTCCTCACCTATATTGTCTAGTACCTGAACAGATTTTTCTCGGGCTAGCCTGTATCCTTTGGTTATCACTGTTGGATGGATTTCCTGGTCTAAAAGGTCCTCGCTTTGTTTAAGTAGTTCTCCTGCAAGCACTACTGCGGTCGTTGTTCCGTCGCCGACTTCTTCTTCCTGTGTCTGTGCGACTTCGACCATCATCTTGGCTGCGGGATGGTCTAGATCCATTTCTTCTAGTATTGTTACGCCGTCGTTTGTTACTACTAGGTCTCCTATGGAATCGACCATCATCTTGTCCATTCCTTTTGGGCCTAGTGTTGTTCTTACGGCTTTTGATACTGATTTACATGCAGAAATATTGTTTTCCTGTGCGTCTTCTCCGGTTGTTCGTTCAGCGTCTTCCGACATGATGAAGACAGGCTGTCCTCCAAGTCCTGGCATTGTTATGATTCACCTATTTTTGTTGATGTGTGTAAAAATATTAAAAGATGACCGAAACGTACAGCCAGATTAGGTTCTCCGTCATTCTTTGTTTCTGTATTCTTCTATCTGCTCTACAAACTCTAAAAGGTCGTTAAGATCTTCATCAATTATTTTTTGGAGTTCTTCTTCATCAACTTCCATATACCTATGGACCACAAGGTTTCTGAATTTCGCCATCTGTTTGAGCCTTTCCACGAGTTGTTTCTCTATTACGTTATTTTTTCCCAGAGTCTGGAAATAATCGCTATAAGATTCTTCTCGGCCCCATCCGTTCCTTGAAATTATTTGACTTGAGATATCTATGGAAGCTTCGACTGCCTCTTGAAGTGTATGTTTCAAGCCTTGGAAATGGTAGAAATCATCTTGATTGACTTTTTCGTCTTTGAGTTTCCTGATACTCTCCTCAATTAGATCCATTCGTTCATTTATTGAACTCACGATTTCAAACCCTCCAGCCTCTCAGATCTTGAATTATAGTATCTTTGGATGTAAGGTTTCATGTCGAGGTACTTTCTCATCACAGACTCCTCAAATTTGCATCTCTTATCTCTCTTCAACTCGAATACCAACTCACCGGTTTTGACAACTTCTTTCTTGAATACTATATCATCGACATTTAGCGGTCTTAAATCTATTTCCTTATCGAAACAGGGTTCTAAGGCTTCTTCTAGATCTACGACCTGTTCCAATCCTTCATAGTCTTCAAACAGCACTCCAATATCTAAGTCACTCTTCTCATCACTTTCTCCCTTCGCGAAGGAGCCGTACAGATAAACGGCTACAATATCCCTGCCCTGGAATAGGTCTTTTCGATTCTTTATTTTCTGCTTTACTTTCATATTAGAGAATTAGTGGGTCAAATCAGTTAAAACTATCGAACAATCGGTGGGATTGGGTTATTTTTCAGACTTCTTTTTTGAGTTCTTCTTCAAGTATTTTCGAGACAGTTCCGCCGTCAGCTTCAACTCTTCCCATTACCAGTCCCATCAGTGCTCCCTGGGCTCTCATTCCTTGTTCCTCGATCATTTCCTCTTTTTCATTAATAACATTCTGGACTACTTCCCGGATTTCTTCTTCGCTAGTCTTGGATTCTGCTACTTTTTCGATCGCCTCTTCTGGAGGCATGTGAACCATTTTCTCAAGAACTTTCTCAATGTCGCCTTTGGCAATTAAACCGTCTTCAAGTGCTTCAAATAGAGACTTGAAGTGTTCCTCAGCCAGTTTTTCCACTTTTACTCCTTCCGATTCGAGCCGGGAGTAGGTGTTTGTCAGAGTGTTTGCAGCAAGTTTTGGATTAAATTTCTGCTTCAGCTCCTCAAATATCAGCAGTTTTTTGGAGTGTACGATCTGTGATGCTAGTTCATCTCCTATTTCCTCCGAGTACTTTTTTTCTCTTTCTTCTAGAGTATCTGGTAGATTATTTCCAACCTCTTTGATTCTTTTATCTGATATCTGGATCGGCGGTATATCGGTTTCAGGGTACATCCTTGCGGCTCCGGGCAGCGGACGGGAGTAGCTAGTGGTAAAATCCTGTTCCGCGCTTCTCGTTTCTTCAGGTACTTCTTGTTCGTACAGCATTTCTGCTCTTCTTTTCACTTCCTGAGCTGCTTTCTTCGCCTTCTGTTCTTCCGCTGCAATTATCGCTATTACATCTTCTTGCTCTTTATCAAATATATCCGCAAGTTCTTCAAACTCTTCCTCCAGTCCGTATCCACCGATATCTTCATCTGTATGAATTATCCCTCTCGGACCCTGGTTTCTCGCGTAATCGACAAGTTCCTTTGCCAGATATCTTTCTCTGGAAATCTTTTCTTTCATCTTCCCGGTCATTTTCGGCAGTTTCAGTGCGTAGACTGCGCCATCATTCTCTAGAACTGTTGAGACCATTTCATTATCTGTTCCCTCAAATACGTAGGTTACGTTGTCGCCTACTACTTCAGAATCTGAGTTCAGGTTCTCACCTAGTTCAACAAGGTTCTTCTGTCTCTCAACTTCAAGTTCAATCAGTTTGTCGATATTTCTGACATCTTGGAATCCCTTGATCTCGACTCTTGCACCCTCTTCAATTGAAACGTTGACGTCCTGCCTTATCGTTCCAAGCCCTCTTCTGGCTTTTCCGGTTGAGCGAAGAAGCATACCGATTTTCTCAGCGACTTCTCGGGCGTGTTCCGGATTCTTAACTGAGGCATCTGTTCCGACCTCAATTAGCGGTATTCCCAGCCTGTTAAGGTCGTATACTGCTTTTTCCTGTGTTCTCTCATGTATTCCGGCGGATTCCTCCTCCAGCTCAATATCTTCGATTGATACTGTTCCGGATTCTGTTTCCAGTTCTCCGTCCAGTCCTATCATGGCGGTTCTCTGGAATCCTGAAGTGTTGGAGCCGTCGATCACCATTTTACGCATAACCTGTATCTCTGCCGGGATCTTCGCATCTATCATCCTTGTGAATGTCAGCGCTGTTTCGAGTGCTTCCTCATCCATTTCATGTGGTGGTTCTTCGTCAATTTCGACAAGACAGTTGTTTCTCTTGTAGTAATTGTAGACAAACTTTCTATCCTTCATTTCCTCGACTTCTGCTGCATGGTCTTTTCCACCGGATTCTCCTTTTACAGCCCTCAGGTATCTCTTTACCTGTGAGTCCGCTGCCTCGTCTTCAAGATCGATTGGACAGTCACAGAACAGTTTGGTCTCAGTTGATAGCTGCTGATGAATTTCTATTCCGCACTTAAAGCCGAGTTCTTTGTAATTCATTTTTCTAGGAATTCGTCTGCCAGTTCAATTAGATCTTCTCTATCGGTTTTTCTCTTGTTGAAGATTTTTAGTTCAAGTCTATGATCAGCTACTTCGCTGTATGCACTGACTTTTGTTTCTTCTCTGTAGAATTCATTTACCTTTACGATACCGTGGTATCGGGAGTCGATGGCTGATTCTATATCCTTTAGCTCAACTGTCTCTAATTCTGTGTTTTCCGCTGCGTAATCGAAAAATTCCTTAGCGGTATCTGAATCTTCGAATTCTATGCCGTATTCGGTCGGTTCATGCCTGTTTTTCTGATTAGATGCCAATATGTTTCACCTTTTCTTCTAATTCCTCCAATGTTCCTTCATTTTTAATTAGATGATCGCTCAGTGCCATCATGTTTCCGATTCCGTTTCCTAGTTCCCGCCAGTCCCGTTCCTCGAATTTCTGGCCTTCTACATCTTCCTTTCTCTGCCGTTTTTCCCGTCTCTGTCTCCGAGTCTTGCGGCTGCTCCATACTGCTATTATATTTATTTCTTCACCGGTCTCTTGTTCAAATCTCTCTTTTTCTTCCCAACCTCTCATCCCGGTTATCATAATTTTTTCGTTTTCATATATTATTTCCTCAAGATAGGGAACGGATAGTTGAGCGATCGCATTCATTCCGTGTTTGTCTCTCATTGAGTTGACAAATTCTCCCTCATTTCCAGGTTCTATACCTCTTTTTCCCATTTCTATCCTTACTACTTCACCCATGTCAAGAACAGTGTATCCTTTTTCTTCCATTAAATCGGCTACCGTTGTTTTACCTGATAGAGGCATTCCTGTTACTCCTAGGATCTTAGGAATTGGAAAACACCTTTTTTCTCCTTTCTTTTCTCATTTTTTATTCTATCTTTCACCATGTTTTTCGCCACCTGGTACTCTGTGAAATCCTCTATATCTTCTACATTAACACCGGCTAGGTTAATTATTCTTTCCGGGTTGTCAAGTTCCATACCGTTGTCGTATCCCTCGCATAAGGCGAACTCTCTGAGTATGTTTCTCAGTCTTTGCTTGTTCCCGTTTTCGAGGAATTTCTTGGCTTTCCTATCAAATTCGTCTAGGCTGTGTTCACTCATTGTAGATCGATCGTTTCTGTGTCTCCCCTGCAATATTGCTCTTGAAAACTTGTTTTGCTTCTTCTAGGTCTTCCCCTTGACCTAGAGACCACATCAGCTTTACGTAAGCCAGTTCCGGATGCATATCTTTTGCCTCAATTACTCCGGTTTCTTTGATCTTCAAACCGGCATCGTACACGTTCATGTTGGTTCTACCGTATATACATTCTGAAGACATTACTACAACTGCGTTTTCAGTTATCTCTTCCACTTTTTCGAGTATTTCTTCGTGATGTTCTGTCTTACTGTCGAATGAGTTTACAGGCATGTGTCCCAGTCCTGTACCCTCAATTATAACGCCGTTATATCCTTTTTTCTTTATCCAATTTAGTTCCTCTGGTTTCATCCCCGGTCTTACTTTAATATATCCTATCTGAGTATCAAGATCGAATTTCGGTTCATATTCCTCGTTGTTCTCTGTTTTGTTTTCTATTTCTACCGTGTCTTCTCGGTAGTCTACTAACCCTATTCTTTGTGCGTTGACTGTCTCAAATGCATCTCTTCTTGAGGTATGCATCTTTCTTATCTTATTTGCTGGCATTAGACTGCATAAATCGTCATCTACGGTGGAATGCATGCATACACTGATTCCTTCGAAATCTGTATCTTTCAAGAACTTTGCGGCTGAGTAAAGGTTTTGAGCGGCATCGCTGCTTGGCCTGTCAGATGACCTCTGAGAACCTACCAGTATCACTCCTGTATCAATTCCCTTCAGCATAAGCGAGAGGGCTTGACCGGTATACTGCATTGTATCCGTTCCATGACCGATGATTATGCCATCGTACTCATCTTTCTCCTCGTCTATTTTTCTGGCTATCTCCTGCCAGTGTTCCGGTTCCATGTCTTCGGAGAGCATCTGGGCTATAACTTTTGAGTGCAGGTTACAGATTTCTCCAAGCTCTGGATACATCTCTAAGAGCGCTTCTGGATCAAAAGCAGGTTTTACCCCTCCTTCCTCGTATGAGACTCTAGAGGCTATAGTTCCTCCAGTGTGGAGAATCAGTATATCTGGCCTATCTTTTGAGTGTTCTATCTCTGTTTGGTTGCTATCTTCTGTTTCTTTTTTCTCTATAAGTTCTATTTGGTCTGTTTTTACACCTATATTGTAGCCGCTGTCAAGTTTGATTATAACTGATTCCGGGTCACCATTTTCTGGTTTAGGCATAAGTCTGCCTGTGTTGTTACCGGCTTTGATCTCATCGCCCGGCTCTATATCCTTTTTTTCCAATGTTTGCCGGATTTGTTCAGAATACATAGTAGAAAGTGGTCGGGTTGAAATCTTAATAATCAATTGGAAATACAGGCTTCAAATATCGCTTATTGTCGGTAGTTCTGTACATCAACCTGTATGAAGTCAGCTCCTGTTGGAAGCCTGAAGAAGATATCGTAAGTAAATAGGTTGCTATCGATTGTTGCCTGGACCTCTCCCGTTCCTATGAAATCGCCGGTGTTTGCGGTTGTATAACCGGTGCCGTTGCTTGTTGATTTTTTATCGTTTAATTCGATTGAGAGGTTTGCATTAAGTTTTCTGTTCTCATCCTTGAACTCGTAGAGGGTAAGTAGCTCTGAAGTGTTTATACTTTCAGGGTTTGATTCGTTACCTATTTTCTTGATGCATGCTTTGATATGTTCGTTTTCCATCATATAACAATTTGTCCCGCCTACAGTTGTTTCACTGACGTTGACGTCTGCAGAAGAGCTTAAAAGCACGTTTCCTTCTCCGGCTGTGGTTTGTGGTGATATTACATCTGCATTTGTCTCCAGCTCATATATCAGTGTTTTTGTATCATTGTCAAAGTATATTTCTCCTTTATCAAATTCCCCGCTAACCGTTCTTGTAGATCCTTCTCCCTCTGTTACAACTGTTTGAACGTTAGAATCTAGTTCCTGCATAAAGCTTTGGGCCTGTCTCACTGAGGCGGCATCCTGCATGTTCTCCAAAGCTGGTACTCCCGCAGTCAATGCAACTGATATGGCTGATACCGTTACACCAATGTATATAGCGGAGGTTGCTACCTGGGAAACGCCTTTAGACATAATTGTTTGTTGTTAATTCCGGCTTAAATATTATCGGAGGATGTAATTACTCCAGCTCTCATACTCCGTACTTACTTTTACATGCCCCAAAAGCAGTGGGCTGGTGGTATTAAAACTGTCTGAAACATTCAGTTTCTCGGCCTCAAATCTGAATTCTTCTCGATCCTCGGATACAGATATTTCTTCATATTGGAGAGGTTCCAGAGTCTTATTAGTCCATGAACCATTGTAAAAGTTGTAAGATGTATCTTGATCCCTGTAATTGATTAGAACAGCGGTCTCCTTTTCGGGCAAAACAGTTAACTGGAATGCCGAGTAATCGATGCCTTTGGATGAAGATGTAGAGTTCACAAAACTGTTGAAACTGTAAAGCTCATTTCTTACATTTCCTGAGCTATAGTTTTCCGCCACTGCCTGATCGACTACCTTTGATTGCTGTTCTAAAGCCCCTTCAAAGTAAAACTGTGTGCTTACACCTCTTTCTACCAGGAAGACCTGCTGTATCGATATAAATGTGAGGATCAATAGGGAACCAAATATCACAGCTGCAATAATGAAAACCTGTCCTTTAGATTTCATTTCCACATAATCACCTGGACTTCTCTTTGTGCTCCGTCTACTAGGTTTCGGGAGATAACAGAATCTGCTTCCGGAACAGTTCCCTTGCTGTACTGTTTCTGTACCTCAAAGGTGAGATAAGGAGCTCCGGTGAAGTTGAGGTACCCAGATCTTCGGGAGAGGACTACCTCATTGTAACCCTCGCTGCTTGAGCTGAAGACATCTTCACCTCTATAATTCACGTCGAAGCTATTGGTTGAATGAACCCAGAGAATCAGTTTCTTGTATCCTTGATCCAGTTCGTATTCCTGTTCGCTGTTAATCTTCTGTCTAGTTCTATTTATTTTGTTTATTCTAGCTGTGGAGTTGTAGTTTTTCGGCGTGTAAGGTTCTATGTTCTCCGTTATCTCGTTTGTAGAATTTCCTAGTTGATCTCTGTCCTGGAGTGAAAGCATGCCTTGTTCAACCGGTTCGAAACTTGGTTCAGGCTCTGATACCGTATTCGGTATGACAAAAATTGATACTGAAAGAATTAATGATGAAGCTATCACTGCTTCAAGAGTGTACACAAAACCTTTTCTCATCGCCAAACCACCACTTTGTTCTGAATCGGCTCCAAGCCCCCCGTACGGTTTATTATAAGTGATTCAGTGTCTCTCACAAAAGTGTCTGTAAAAGGTATATTGTTACCTGCATTCAGAAGGCTTAGATTATTAGCCGGATCAATAAATACTTTTGAGCTTTGGACTTCCCAGCTTTTCGATGCATTCTCCGAGGTTCCATTGAAACCTAATTCTAACTGCTCTGAATCTCTAACGCCAATACTGTAGTTTTTAAGTCCTTCCTGGACAACCAGGTTCTGCCGGCCAAGTTGGTTCCCGAATTCGTTATAGGCATTGATTTGTGCTGATAAAGCGGTTTCATCAGGTACTGAAGCATTGATCTCCAGTTCGGTCCAGTTTTTCTCATCGTTATCTCCAAATCGGTTGCTGGTATAGTTTCCTTCGAACTTTCCGTTTTTACCTTTGAAGTAAAGATCTTCGACATCAGAGTTGGATAGGCTGCGGTTGTATATCCGGATTTCATCAAGTTTTCCATCATAGTGTGTCTCGTTATCGGCTTCGGCTCCTAACGCTATAGAGTTGGTATTTGTTGAAGGGGAACCGGTATCATCAGTGTCTGAAGCTCTTCTTTCACCATTCACGTAGATATACCTATTGTTGTTAGAATCATCAAATACCGCGGTTAAATGGTACCAGTTACCGACATTGATCAGATCTGAGGTATCAAGACTGACGGTATCCATTCCCCTCACAAAAAACCTTAATCTGCCCTGACCAGGATCACCGTAAGATAATGCCCAGCCGTTACCGCCTGAATCTTTTTCCACCAATCTCTGACCGGAGGAAGGCCTTGAATCAGGATTAATCCATAAAGATAACGAAAAATCACCGGTCTGAATATTATCTGATATACCTGTATCAACATAATCATCGGTGCCATCAAAGTCAAATGATTGAGTACTGAAAGTACCGTTAACTCCTCTATTTACTCCGTTTTCAGGTATTCCATCATTTCCTTCACCGGAATAATCAATGACATTACCGGATTCTCTGTCCATCCGCCAGTATCCTACCAAGCCTTTGGTTAGGTCAATGCCTGCTGATCCATCTCTGTATCCGATTCCCAAAGTACCTGAATTGTTTTTCCTATCTGCTGAAGTCCCGGTATAACTTCCTTTATTCCAGTCTCCTTGGTTTGATATGTACTGTTGAATGGTTCTGAATTTCTGTTTGGCGGCTTCTGCGAAACCGAATGTTATATTGTATCCTTGGTTTCCGAGCTCCAGTTTTTTCTCAAGTTCCTGCTGTCCAATAGTGTTTAGTTCCCTGATATTTTCCCTGGTTGCACCTCTTATTTTTTCTGATACACCGAAATAGATTTCGCCTTCTTTGTACGTTTTAGCTCTTTTCCATCCTTCAACATAATCTGAGTTATGAAGCATAATCCTAAGCCTGTCAGTCTCTATTTCTGCCTTCACCACATCAGATCCATCAGATTTCGTGACGTTGGCGTCTAGATCTCCGATAAAGCTTATTCCGTAATTGGATGCAACTGTGAACCCTTTTGTCTGGTTTGATTTAGATACCTGACCTTCTAGAGGCGTGGTTGAGTTATCGTTCTCCCAGTAAAGGGTTGAAAGGTTTTTGAGATAGAAGGTTGTGGTCTGAGTATCTTCTACAATTATCTCCGGTGTTTCCTCATAAACTGTCAGGTTACCGTCGAAGGTTGAAGCCGAGATCGTCTTTTTTTCAGTACTGTAGTCTGTATACTGGAAGGTTGCATTATCGTTTAGTAACTCATTCCCTTCTATCTGTAAAGAGGTAAGTCCGGGGTTTTCAGGATTTACTGTTATCAAACTGTTTGAGATATCCCCATTGGTTGAAATATTGGTCGTACTTGTGTTATCTAGAATGCTTTCTTCGTAGTGACTCATTTCATAGGTTGAGTTACTGCCTTCAATTACAGCTTTCACGTTTTTCCCGCTTACGTTGATGTTTGAGGTTGTATTCATCGACCCTGAGTTTTTCGCAGTCGAGCCATGGAAAATATGGGGTTGGTTGACAGGTATATCATACTCCAGTTCTACAGGTGTTCTCACGTAGAGATTGGTTTTACGGCCTTCGATATAGGTTTCTTCCTCTAGGTTTGAGGAAATCTCTGCAAGCTTGTTCTGGATTCCCGATGAGTCTAGTACCTGTAGTTCAGGCTGTGAGATTATTATTACCGCTGAAAGGGTTGTAATCAGGAAAAGGGATAAGCCGATAGTCCAATCAATGTTTATTGCCTGACCTACGGATTTCATCAGTATATACCTACTGAGTTTTCTCCTTCTTTGGTTATTTCAAAGTCATATCTTCCAGGTCTATATGATATATTGGAATCTAGATCTATTTCCGGATCGTAGATTACTCTTACCTCCCGGATTTCAGGTAAAACGTATGCGAAGCTTGGTTTGATCTGTTCGAGGAACTCGTTTTGTTTGATCAGTTCTTTCCGGTTCTGGATTTTGTTGCGGTCTCCTTCGGTTAATGGTATAATGAAATCAGAAGATGCAGAATCAGACTTCATTACATACACGTTTTCCTCATCAATCCTTCTTGAGGCTGAAGACATTTCATCTGATACGATTCCGGAAGCTAATTCATCTCCCTCTGCGACCATGGCAGGGTAATCAGCTGAATCAAAACTTTGTTCACCTTCAACTTCCTCATTATCAAAGTAGACATCATCGTTTGAAGTAAGATTGAACTCTATCTCCAAGGTGATGTTTTCAGGTTCAGCATAACTTCCACAGACAAGTCTGTTGAACAAACTTGGTCCTCCCACATGAGCGTTATCCAGTCCTGATACGGAGAAAAGCTCTGTTTCGTTAGCTAGACATGTTTCGCCTATTAAGGTGGTTCTTGTACTCATTTCGCTGGTACAGACATTTAACCGGTATCCTCCGAATGTGGAGAAATGTGCGTTATCTTCTCTACTGCTTAAATGGAAACCTGTTGTACCGGTACATCTTTCTTTTTGTATGTCTACATCTGAGATGCCTTCAATACAGAGGTTATTATCGTAATAACCGGGTTCTGCTGGATGACTGTATCGTTTATTGGGATCTGAGATGGATATCAACGGTTCTTCCCGTGGTTCACATTGATCTCTGAACTCAGTTTCTATCTGTCCGGATACTGATGATACAAGAAGTATGCAAATAAGGGACAGGAATGTTTTTCTCATTAATGATTTTTTAGCCGTTGCTGATTATTAAACCTGATTTTTAAACTCGCTACTACAATATGTTAAGTATGCCTGATACGTTTGGAGCCGGAGATATGAAAGAAAGTTTTGATAAAAAATCGTTTAGTTTTCTAGTTTCCGGACTGATTCTAGGTTCGGTTGTGGTATTTTTATCATTGAATGCTGGTACTGTAGGCAGCGAAGAGGCGGCTCAAGACCTGGTATCGACTTTAGAGCAGAGTTCAGGTCAGGATCTCGAGGTTGTGAATGTTGAGGAAAGCAATGGTTTGTACAAGGTTGAGGTAAAAGACGGTAATAACCAACTTTCCACATATTATATGACGAGAGATGGAGAGATGATAGCTCAGGATACAGCTATGACTAACTTTCCTGAGTTCAGACAACAAGTCTCCGCACAGACAAACTTTTCCTCTTGTCTAGAGGATGAAGGTGTCGTAATGTTCGGGAACCGGTCTCAAAGATCAACTGCCACTCAGATCCAGATTCTGGGAGGTCTGAACATGGTGTCAGGGATTTATGCTGATGTCAATAATGAGCAGATTCTGAATCAGGCTCAACAGATTGGAATACAGAGAATACCGGCTTTTGCAACAAATGAGTCTGCTGTACAGGGAGTACAGACAGTACCGCAGCTGGAGGAGTTTTCAGGCTGTGAATACAACGGTTAGGGAAAATGGAGGAGAAAAAAGAAAAACTGCAGGATCTCAGAAAGGATCTGGACCGGAAATTAGATTCAGGTGTAGAAAATTTGCTGGTCTACGGTGTTATTGGTTTTGCGGCAGTATTTGCCACAGCTTTTCTCTATTCAAGTCCTCCAGAAGTTTCTCAAGGTGAAGATGGGAGAAATGTTATTACAGAGGGAGAGACTATAGATGTAACTGTGGGCAGTGAAGGAGTTGAACCCTTTAGACCGGTAATATCGCCGGAAGACGGAATCAATTTTACCAACAACGCAGATCACCAGCTTGAATTTGAGTTTGATAGACATGTTGATTCTTTCTCACTTCGGTCCGGAGAAAGCCGGGTCGTGGATACGAATATGACAGTTTATTATGACGTAACTGCATCGGTACAGGAGGAGTTCCGAACTATTTCAGCAGGTATTTCAGTTCAGTGATTCTTTCTAGGAATCCAAACCAGTTTAAATAAGGCCTGAAAAATAGGTATCAAGGTAATCTGTGTGGAAAATCTAAAAATAATCTTAGCGATATTTTTGTCATTGTTTCTAGTGGCCAATGTTGGCGCACAGGACCCAAGACATCCGTTAAGTCAGATATATCCGATAGATACTGATCTGGGTATGGAGGCCCAAGATATTAGGAATGTCTCACAGCTCCAGTTGAATGATGGTATAGGAGATAAAGGGCTTTTGCTTGAAGGATACAATATTTCAGGTGAGGGAGAGTCACAGAAGATTATTCTTGATTATCAAAACGATGAATGGGATATTCAGAACTCAAATGTAAACATGAACGGGAACAACATAACAAATATTGATACCCTTCTGTTCGAGACCGGTATGAAAATCAACGGCTCAATTAATACCTCAGGCGGAAACGTCAACCTGGATAACGGTTCTATAACAAATGTATATTCGATTGATGGCGGAGGCGACCCAATAAACTTTTTCGACCCGATTGATATGAATGGAAATCATCTTGAGGATTCGAATGGGAACCTGGAGATTCGGGGCAAGGTCTATCTTCCTACCGGAGCCCTTGTTATGGGAGGAAATCCTATTCAAAATCCGGGTAACGTGGACGGCGTTGATATAGGTAAACCTGGTGACGGAATTGGTGTAACGGATTCACGATATGAGATAGTAGAGGATGCGATCGGAGACTCGGAGCTGAACAACTCAGAAGAATTTACCGCTGACGGACTTGTTCTTACATCCAATCTCAATATGACAGGTAATGATATAGAGACCGGTGGCGGGGATATGGCTGTGATAGATACTGCGAACGAACAAGATATAATAAGACTAAAGGAAGGTGGAGATATCCAGATTCCGAGTGGCGATGTTGATATTGGAAATCCTTCTAATACTGGGAAAGCATTGGATGTGGGAGGCGGCATCAACGTAGAAGAAAACATAGATCTGAACGGCAATGACATCAATTCATCAGGAACCGGCTTGAAAATAACCTCAGATACCAGCAATAATTATCTAGCATTCACGGATGTTGGTCAATCAGAGGATCTACTTAGGGTAAATAATGGAGATGGTGACGGAGTCTCAGTACTTAATGAGAATCTTAATCTGAATGAAAACAACATAGAGAATGTAGATGGATTACGGGACGGTTCTGGAGCCAATACCATCAAGTTCGACGGAAATAACAATGTGAGTATACCAAATGGCAATGTTGATATTGGAAATCCTTCTAATACAGGAAAAACGTTGGATGTTGGTGGTGGAGCCAATTTCGACGATGTTGTTGATATGAATCAAAACAGTATTGAGACGGTAGACAGCCTTGAAGGTACTTCCGGAAGCTCTCTTGAACTATCGGTTTCAGGTAATGGCGGATCGGAACTTGTACTGGATAGTTCTGGTGATGTCCAGGTTCAAAACGGTGATCTTGACTTAAGAGGAAACTCGGTTACAGACGGAACTTCAAGTAACATAGTGAGTATTGGTGATGGAGTTGATGACAGTGTTGTCATAGATGGAGATGTCGGGTTTGGTGGAGACCTTGACTTGGCTAGTAGTTCAATCAAAAACTATTATGATTCGGCGTGTCCGTCCGGAAAGACCATAGCAAATATAGAAGATGATGGCAGCTTCCAATGTGTAGATGTATCGGAAGAAGTTTCTGATGTCTATGTTAACAGATCCGGGGATACAATGACGGGTGATCTCAACATGTTGGGTAATCAAGTGAATAATGTATCTAGGCTTGGCGTGGGAACAGCCGATCCTCAGGAAAACCTTGATGTTGATGGAACCGCATCTGTCGAAAACTCGGGAACGCGTATGGAAGTCGACTCCTCTGGTGATGTGGTGGTGACATTAGGGCCATGAATGATTACCAAGATAAGAGAATATCCTATACATCGCACGCCAAACAAAGGATTAGAGAGAGATTTATCTCCAGGAAAGACGTTGAGAAAGGAATTTTGAACCGTAAATGGAAAGAGGCCTACGGAGATAAACAGAAGGTGATCCAAGCAATCAATGGAAAAGAAATAGAGATAATTTTAAAACCTGAAGATGATAAAATTCTGGTTATAACAGTTTATTGGAGGTAAGGTAAAATGGATTTAAGTTTTGACTCTGAGGCTGATGCGGTCTACATTCGATTTTCAGACCGTGACATCAAAGACAGCAACAAAATAGATGAAAGGACAATCGTTGATGTCGATGAGGATCAAGAAATTGTAGGAATAGAGGTTCTAGAAGCATCAGAAAGATTCAATGAAATATCCAGCCTGAATGTAGATTTCGAGCCAGAGGAAATGAAAGCTTAAAAATGAAATATTCGAGAGCATTACCGCTTTTAGCAATTCTTCTAATCTCTACAACTCCTTTAGGAGCCGCAAACGATTATATTATACAGGATAGTGGTGAGAATCCTTTGTTCGCTGTGAATGAATCAGGGGAAAAACAGGTCTATAACGGTGAACTGGATTTGAACGGGAATAATGTAACTTCGGTAGGAGGACTTGAGTTAGGTTGGGAGAATCTTACTGATTATCCATCAGGTTGTGGTTCGAATGAAGCGGTCAGGGTGATCGGTGATACCATTGGCTGTACGTCTTTGAATCCGGGAGGAACTGTAGAGACCGGTGGTGGATCGAAAGGCCAGGTTGCTTACTTTATTGATTCGGAAAATATTACAGGAAGCGATAACTTTTACTGGAATAACTCTGAGATCGAACTAGGTATTGGAACCAACACTCCTTCCGCAGCGTTAGATGTAAACGGTGATGTAAAGATAAATGATGGTCTGGATATGGCCTCATCAGATATTACAGGAATTAATGATCTTGGAGGTACAGGTATAGTTGATAACAACCAGTTATCTGATGGAGCGGTTACTTCTAGTAAAATAGGTGGTCAGGAAGTAACTTCAAACAAGTTAAATACCGGTGTAGCTGGAACAGGGCTTTCAGGTGGAGGCGGTTCTTCTTTATCGGTTAATACTGATACAGGCCTAACCACGAGCGGAGACAGTGTTTTGATTAATACAGCGGTTGTTCCCCGGAAAGGAGAAGATGAGACAATTACAGCTTCACAGTGGGTATACGAAAACGATGTCCAGGTTCAGGGTAACCTAGATGTTTGGGGCAATATAACTAATACAGATGTAGAGAACCTGAACATTAACGGTTCATTATTACCGCCTTCAGGTTACTCTGATACATTTGATATAGGTTCTCCTTCCCGAAGATGGAAAACAGGATACTTCCAGGATATGGAACTCGGTAACAACGTGATTGATAATTCGGAGCTGGCAAATACTGGTTTCTCAACGGATACTAACTCAGGTATAGACTCTGGTTCTGTTAATCTAGGTGGGGAACTAACAATTAATCACTCAGATACCTCCTCAGTGAGCGATAGCGATACTACGAATTCGGACGGCCAGGTTCTACAGGACCTTACGTTTGATGGTTTCGGGCATGTACAGACTCAATCAACTAAAGACTTGGATAACCGGTACTACACCGAGGCAGAGAGTGATGAAAACTTTGTGGATGAAAGCGGGGATACAATGACCGGAACATTGAATCTAAACCAGGGAGGAACAAACCTTGCTTTGAAACCAGGTTCCACAGATCACAGCTATATGGAGTTTTATGCTGACTCCGATAATCCAGGAACAAGATCAGGTTGGATAGGTTATGGATCCGGTGGCTCAGATCAGTTACGGATAAAGAACCAGATGGGAGGTAATCTTATACTTGACCCTGGCACAGATGAGGTAAGTGTTGCAGGTAATCTAAAAATGAATTCTAATTCGATTAATGGTTTCTTCGGAGGTAACTGTCAGTCCGATGAAGTTGTAAAAAAAGTTAACAGCGACGGAACGTATAACTGTCAATCTATTACAGGAGCATCTGATGATACTTACGTCAACGAAGGCGGAGATACGATGACCGGTAACCTCAATATGAGCGGTGACAACATCCAGAACGTAGGAACAATAAATGCATCACAGCTGGAGAAAAACGGTAACACAGTCACCAGTCTATTCCTTGATATTTCAGGTGATGCAATGAGCGGCCAGATCAACATGCAAGGTAACCCTGTAACGAATGTAGAAACCATCGATATGAACCAATCAGGCCAGATACAGACAGACAGTACAAACGCAGTAAGTATTGACAGCAACCAGAACGTAGAAATTTCGAACGGCGATCTAAATCTTGGGGATAACCAGCTTACCAATGTCGGAGGAACAGACTGTGACGCTGATGAAACATTACTAGGTGACGGCAGCTGTGGTACAACCGGCGGTAACCTCTCTGAGACTTTGAAAGCAGGGAATGAGGCTGGTAACACCGATATAAACCTTACCGGCCAGCAGATACTTGATACAACTGGCTCAGTAACACTCGGAGGAGGAAACGTCGACATACCTGACGGAGAATTGGATGTAGGCAGCCCATCGAATACTGGAAGCGTGTTGGATGTAGGTGGAGACCTTAGAACTGAGGGAGCAATGAGAATTGATAACCCTGGAGCAAACGACTTCCTAACCGTTAGCGGAAGTAACATAGACCCACATACTCTTCGTTTTGATGATCGTTCCTTCCGGATTTACAGTGGCGACAACGCGGAGGCAGGTTTACGGATAGATAACGAGACAGCTAATATTGATACCTCCGGAAACAATTTGACCGATACCCAGAAAGGGAATGTCACCATCGGTCAGGATCTTAAGGTGTACGGAGACATTTGGGCGCCCGGAACAGGAGGAAGTGGCGGAAGCGGAGGAAGTGGAGAAACCGAAAACCTATCAGAAACCCTGACCGCAGGGAATGTAGCTAACCGAACCATAGAATTTGGAGAAGATACGAACGTCGAGATAGGTAGAAATACTGCAACAAATGAAGAAAGCCTCGCAATCGGTAAAGGTGCACAGGCTGACGGTACGGATGCAGTTGGTTATCCTGGTAATGAGACTGCTGTAGGTACCGATGCAGCTGCAACCGGAACCCGGAGCTCTGCGTTTGGTGCCTCTGCAGAGGCCACTGGCATTGGCTCGACGGCGATTGGAGAGGGTGCAAGTGCCACTTCTACCCGGCAGACGACAGCGATTGGAGGTGATTCAAGCGCCACCGCCAGCTTTGCAACGGCGATTGGATATTTTGCAGATGCCTCTGGCTATCAGGCGACTGCGACTGGAGAACAATCAGAGGCCTCTGCTCTTGATGCAACAGCAACTGGATACGTTGCAGATGCTACCGCTCAGGAATCAACGACGACCGGAGCCTATGCAGAGGCTACTGCATTTGGTGCAACGGCGACTGGACACAATGCAGATGCCTCTGCCAATAGTTCGACAGCGACCGGATCTGAAGCAGTTGCTTCGGGCAAGGGTAGTATAGCATTGGGCGGTGACCTTCAAAACGGCGACATCACTGGTGCGGAAGCCGAAAAAGAAGCATCGGTGGCAATCGGACCGAATGCTGTAGCACCTAACAGCTACGAGGCAACATTCGGTAATCTGGACGGCCAAGAACTGGACGTGAACATCACCGGTAACCTTACCGTTCATGGCGATGACTTTATTGAGCCGGGCCCGAATACAAATATAGAGATAGGCAGAAATACTGAGACGAATAACGAGTCACTGGCGATCGGAAAAGGTGCCTTGGCAAACGGTTCCGATGATGGGTTTGGTAACTTCGGTAATGAGACTGCTGTAGGTACCGGTGCTGTTGCTACCGGAGTCATAAGCTCAGCATTCGGCGCCTCGGCTGAGGCCACTGGCCAGTCTGCTATAGCTACTGGGAGTTATACTGTGGCCTCTGACAGTGAGGCGACAGCTACTGGTTACTTTGTAAATGCAACTGCAATTCGTGCCACGGCGACTGGAAGCCGTGCAGACGCTACTGCCCGGCGCGCAACGGCGACTGGAGCTTTTGCAGAGGCCTCTGGTAGTGATGCGATAGCTACTGGAAGCCAGGCAGAGGCAACCATCAGTAATTCGATAGCGACTGGAAATCAAGCAAGGGCCAGTGCCTATGGCGCGACAGCGACTGGATACTATGCAGATGCCGCAGGGCAAGGCAGCGTGGCATTAGGCTCAGATCTTGGCGGCGATCCTTTTATCGGTGCAAATGCTTCTCAAAGAGCGTCTATTGCGATTGGGCCGGATGCCGTTGCAAGCAAACCAGGTTCTGTTGCTATAGGCAACGGCTCGAAAGCCGAACATGATGATACAGTTACATTAGGTGATAGAGATGGAACAGCTTACGATCTGAGGGTTACCGGAAATATTTACACGGATGGTGGAGACCTAGCGGAGTTCTATCAGAGTCCGCAGGACCTTGAAGCAGCGGAGGTTGTAAAGATCTCGGAAGAACGGGATAACAGGGCGGTTAGAACAGATGAGAAGTTTGAGGAGAAGGTCTTCGGCGTAGTCTCTTCGGATCCAGGTCAGATCATGAACACAGAGGAAGAGGAGGAAGGGCATGCGATAGCACTGGAAGGTAAAGTACCTGTCAAGCTGAAAGAAGGAGTATCTGTAGATAGAGGAGACCGTATAGCTCCAAGTAAAGTAGAAGGAAAAGCAACTACGTGTAAGGTTATTGACCCTGAGGAAAACAAGGAGATGGATTTACGGGAAATAATCAGCCACAATCAGAAATGCGAGTCATCAACCGTTGGAAGATCACTTGAAAAAGCAGAAGACACTGATGAAGTACTGGTGAAACTTGAATGAGTCAAGACACCGAATACATAGAGATCAAAAGACATGAACTGGAGGAGAAGGTAGAGGAAAGAGTCAGAGAGAAAGTTGAGGAAAAAGAATCCGCCGACAACAAACAGAAAATAGACACAGCATTGTCAAGAAGAGAACTGCTGAAGCTATCAGGACTAGGCATAGGAGCACTAAGCCTCTCCACACTAACCTCTGGCTGGAGTGTTGTTCAGCCTGAATCCGATGGTGTGAGTGAGGTTGATGTTTTTAGCGTGAATGGTCATCGTTTATGGGTCCAGGATAGTGCGCCCTCCGGCCCAGAAGTGAGTGATTTATGGTATTCGACCTCTGAAGCCGGTAGTCAAGGATGGGTTTATATTGGCAACAATAGTGTGGTGGGAGATGTTGCTGTAGGCCCGAGTGGTGATTATGTTTATAGTGGTGACTGGTATAATGGAGTACATCGGATTGATGTTTCGAATCCAAGTATTGATGAGTGGGTTTATGAGGGTCATTCTAACTCTGTATACGGTGTTGCTGCAGGCCCTAACGGTGATTATGTGTACAGTGGTTCTAGGGATGAGGAGGTTCATCGGATTGATGTGTCGAATCCTAGTCAGCCCGACTGGGTGTATACCGAGCATTCTGACAGGGTTGCGAGTGTTGCTGCGGGCTTGAATGGCGATTTTGTGTATAGCGGTTCTTGGGATTATGATTTGCATAAAATTGATGTGTCAGATCCCCCTCAAACAGACTGGGTTTATGATGGCCATTCTGACTCTGTGACAGATGTTGCTGTCGGTCCTGATAATGAATATGTTTACACTAGTTCTTGGGATGAGGAGGTTCATCGGATTGATGTGTCGAATCCTAGTTCAGCAGACTGGATTTACACCGATAATACTGGCCAAGTGTACTGTGTTGCTACAGGTCCGAATGGTAATTTTGTGTATAGTGGTTCTTATGGTGAAGTGCATCAGATAAATGTTGATGGTAGTCAGGGCTGGGTGTATACGGGTTATTCTAAGAATGTCTATGATGTTGCTGCAGGTCCAAATGGTGATTATATATATGTCGTCGCAAGGCAGGATGAGGAGGTTCATCGGATTGATGTGTCGAATCCTAGTCAGCCCGACTGGGTGTATACCGAGCATTCTGACAGGGTTGCGAGTGTTGCTGCGGGCCAGAATGGTAACTATGTGTACAGTGGTGACTATGATTATAAGGTTCATCAGATCAGTAATATTAGGGAGGGTTCCATAGTTTACTGGGATGGCAGTAACTGGGAGGGTTACCAATGAGGACAGTTCAAAAAGTATGTTGTACAGGAGTAGGTCTGAGGTGATAAAACAGTGGGTGATACCGATGATGAGATTGTAAGGATTAAGGAGTCAGCGCTCAACGATTTGATTGAGGAAAAAGCCAAGGAAAGGCTTCAGAATCGAAACGATGATACTAAAGATACTGCAACGAAAGGCTTCCACTCTATCTCTAGGAGACAGTTTCTCAAGTATACAGGTCTAGGGATTTCCGGAATCACTCTACCGTCTCTGGTTTCTGCTCAGAGTATTATCCAACCTCAAGAAGATGGTGTGAGTGAGATTGATGCTTTTAGTGTGAATGGTCATCGTTTATGGGTTCAAAGTGATGAGCCTTCCGGTCCGGATCCTAATGATTTGTGGTATTTGACCGAGAACAACAGTGTTCAGGGCTGGGTTTACACCGGTCATTCTGAAATTGTGGCTGTTGTTGCCGTTGGTCCGAATGGTGATTATGTGTATAGCGGCAGTTATGATGAGGAGGTTCATCAGATTAGTGTTAGTGATGGTAGTGGGGGCTGGGTTTATACCGGTCATTCTGGGGAAGTTTATGGTGTTGCTGCGGGTGTCAACGGTGAATATGTGTACAGTGGCGGTGGTTATACTGATGAGGAGGTTCATCAGATTAGTGTTAGTGATGGTAGTGGGGGCTGGGTTTATACCGGTCATTCTGACGATGTAAGGGATGTTGCTGTTGGTCCGAATGGTGATTATGTGTATAGCGGCAGTTATGATGAGGAGGTTCATCAGATCAATGTTAGTGATGGTAGTCAGGGCTGGACTTATTCGGGTCATTCTAGCTCTTCTCTGAGTGTTGCTGCGGGTCCTAACAGTGATTATGTGTATAGTGGTTTTGGATTTAGTGAAAATGAGGTGCATCAGATTAGTGTTAGTGATGGTAGTCAGGGCTGGACTTATTCGAGCAATACTGGCCCTGTGCGTGGTGTTGCTGCGGGTGTCAACGGTGATTATGTGTACAGTGCCGCTGATGAGGAGGTTCATCAGATCAATGTTAGTGATGGTAGTCAGGGCTGGACTTATTCGAGAAATTCCGTTTTTGATTTGGAAGATGTTGCTGTGGGCCCCAACGGCAATTATGTATATTGTTGTTCTTCGGACGATAATGATGTCCATCAGATTAGTGTTAGTGATGGTAGTGGGGGCTGGGTTTATACCGGTCATTCTACCAGTGTGGAAGATATTGCTGTGGGCACTAACGGTGATTATGTGTATAGTGGTTCTCAGAACAGTGAAAATGAGGTGCATCAGATCAGTAGCATTAACGAGGGTTCTATGGTTTATTGGGATGGCAGTAATTGGAGGGGTTAATGATGAGCGATAAAGAAAATGATTTTATAGGAGTCGAGAGATCGGAGGTGGAAGACCTTGTTGATGAAAAAATTGAGGATGTAGCGGAATCCGATTACCAAGAGAATGAGGAAAACAAGTCCTGGAACCTGATGTCCCGTAGAAAGTTTTTGAAGTCAACCGGTTTAGGCGCAGGTCTTCTAGGTGTTTCCTCCCTGGTTTCTGGATACAGTATTGTGCAGCCTCAAGAAAATGGAGAGAGTGATATTGATGCTTTCAGTGTGAACGGTCATCGTTTATGGGTTCAAGGTGGCTCTCCTTCTGGTCCAAGTGCGAATGATCTATGGTATTCGACCGAGAACAACGGCGTTCAGGGCTGGACTTATTCTGGTCATTCCGACACCGTGTATGATGTTGTTGCGGGCCCGAATGGCAATTACGTGTATAGTGGTTCTGGCGATTTCAATACTGATGATGTGGTGCATCAGATCGATGCTTCAGATGGTAGTCAAAGCTGGACTTATACCGGTAATGATGCACTTGTAAATTGTGTTGCTGTAGGTCCGAATGGTGATTACGTGTATAGTGCCACAGGCAGCTTTACTGATGCTGATGTTCAGGTAGATAAGATTAATGTATCGGGTCCCACTCGAAGTTGGAGATATACCGGTCACTCTTTTGCTGTCGATAGTGTTGATGCGGGTCCGAATGGTGAAAATGTTTACAGTGCTGCTAGGGATGATGAGGTTCATCAGTTAGATGTCAGTGATGGTAGTCGGAATTGGAGATATACCGGTCATGGAGACAGTGTAAATGATGTTTCTGCTGGTCCGAATGGTGATTATGTTTATAGTGTTTCTGATGATAATGAGGTTCACCGGATTGATGTGAACAATCCTAATCCTGCAGACTGGAAATATACCGGTCATTCTGATTATGTACGTGAAGTTGCTGTGGACCCTGAGAATAATTATGTGTATAGTGGTTACGATGAGGTTCATCAGTTAGACATCACTGATGGCAGTCGGAACTGGAGATATACCGGTCATTCTAGCACTGTGAGAGATATTGTTGCAGGCCCTGGGAATAATTATGTTTATAGTGTTTCTGATGATAATGAGGTACATCAGATAAATGTTGATGATGGTAGTCAGGGTTGGGTCTATTCTGGTCATGATAACGCAATTTATGGTGTTGGTGTTGGTCCGAATGGTAAGTATGTGTATAGTGGTTCAACCGGTAATGAGGTGCATCAGATCAGTAGCATTGACCAAGGCGCAGTGGCTTACTGGGATGGCGATGACTGGGCAGGATTTTAAATCTTAATTTTAACATATGATGAGTATGTCAGTCGCGATTAGAACTAGAAATGTTGAGGAGGATAAACATAGGATTATCTCTTATCACAACAACCCTGAGAAACTATCCGAGGAGGAAAAGAAGAACTCTATTATTGTAGATCAGCTTCCGGAAAAGGAGAGTAAATCAGGTAAAGTTGCTGAAATGTTTTATAACCCGGAAAACGGTGAGGTCTGGACAGAGTACGAAGAGAAAGAGAGAAATGACCAAGAAGGTATGGAAGAAGTTGTAAACCTTTTACAACAGATTAACCAACGACTGGAAAGCATTGATCAAAAGATTGAAGACTGATTACGGAGTATTGAAAACAAGATTCTTTTTTATTATTGATTCGTTTATTATTTTGCTGCCATTTTATAGGTTACAGCACTGAGCTTGAGGGCTTGGTTCATCTTACATGTTCAAATGCATAATTTCAGGGCTCAGGGATTACTGATTTAAGACTCGAGTAATAAAATTTGATTATGTCAGAACCTGAAATTGCCTCAACGGAAGATAATCTCGGCGGAGAACCCAGGCTCAAAGACACCAGAATCGGTGTCTCTCATATCGTTCAATACTATGAGAATGGTTGGAGTATTGATAAAATCTCTCGGGAACTTGAGCTTGAACCTCTTCAAGTTGTGAAGGCCCTGGAATTCTACTACAGGCATCCGCAGGAGATAAGAGGTATAATCAGGGATCGGAAGAGCCGTGAAAGTTCCTTAGAAAACGAGAAAGCAGCAGCCGAAAAAGCTTAAGTTGAGATATAGAATGTCAGAGGTTTCTTTTCTGTTTGATGAACACATTCCTTCAAGCGTGGTTGAAGAACTAGAAGGTAGAGGTGTGGATGTCAAAACAGTATATGATATTGATCTTGAAAGCACTCCAGACTCTAAAATTTTAGAGTTCGCTGAGCAGGGTAGTAGAGCTATTGTTACTCAAGATTCTGACTTTCTTGAGTTAGATGGAAAACAGCATTCAAAGATTCGATCACCTGAACACACCCAACGAGCTCGGGAACTTGTTCGAAACATTCATCCACAACTTCCTCAAAACAGAGACACGGCACACAAGACTTAATGTAAAATACTGGTGGACCAAGTCCCGGGCAGAAGTGGATTTTGTCCTGACCGCTGAAAACAAGGAAAAACTACCTGTAGAAGCAAAATACAGAAGGCTAAATGAACCCGAGGTTACCAGGTCACTGCGCAGCTAAAAAAAAGCCGGAAAAAGCGGTAATCGTCAACCTCTCACTCGAGGAAACCAGAGAAATAGAAGGAACATCAGTAGAGTTCATACCTTACCACAAACTCCTTTTCAGCTCGTCCATCACCTCTTAGAACGTGACATGCTTGTTTTTGACTATTTCGATGTTTTCCTGTGTTTCTAGATATTTCTGCAGGATGTTTGGGATAGGTGGGAATAATTATCCAAAGGTTTTTATTCTTGTGGGTGTACTTGTGGATTATGAGTAAGAATATCACGATTTCAAATGATGCGTATCACTTTTTGAAGAAGATTAAAGGCGATGAGAAAAGTTTTTCAGACGTAATTCTTTCGTTGAAAGGGAAAAGAGCTGATGTTATGAAGTATGCTGGATCTATGGAAGAAGCGGATTTGCAAAGCGTTGAGGATGTCAGGGAAGATATGAGAGATGACTGGAATGAAAGGGAGATAGCATGATTGGCGTTGATACTTCATTCCTGATTGACTTTTTCAACGGTGAAGAAGATGCCGTTAAACGGATGGAGGAACATAAGGATGTCGTCCATATCTCCGAGAACGTGGTCTACGAGTTTATGTGCGGCAACTTAGACAATAATGAGGTTGAAAAATTTCTAGGTTTCGTATCTCATTTTCCGACTGTGAGTTTTGACAGGGATTCGGCCATAAGGTCTTCGGAGATTCTCAGAAATCAGAAAAGAAACGGCACAAGGATATCACATCCTGATACCATGATAGCTGGATCATATCTAGGCCATGAGGTAAGCAAAATTGTCACAGGGAATACAAGTGATTTTGAAAATATTCAGGATCTAGAAGTATTGGAGTACTGATGTATAGTTAGAATTTTTCCTGTATTTCAAGGTTTCTGTAACGGATGTTTACAGCAAATTTTGTTTAAATTTGGCTCTTAAGGTAACAGATTATTTCAGATAGTGTCTTTCTCTGAACCCGTACTGAATACATTGATAGTGCATGTACTCCTATCTCTACCTTGAATACATGCTTGAGGTACTGCTCCAGCTCGGGTTCGGAAGCGCCAACCACTTATTTACCCGGGGATCGGTGAGTCCCACCGATGTAGGACTCAGGTATTGCCGTAAAGAGTTGGTCTAATTCCTAACAAGAAAATTCCCCTACTATTTGCCGAACGCATTATGCATTTAACCCTACTAAATTATCGATAGGTATTCAAGTTCTTCCCCCCACTCGCATTAGCGTATTCAGAGAGGTATGCTGGTGTAGGCAGCGAACTCACCGAATAGCTGAAATCAGGACGTCAGTGTCTGGTACTATTCTCTTGCCCATTCTACTGCATCATCAATTTCGTCCCGACTGACTTCTTTATCATTTAAACGGTCTTGAACCTTCTCGCTTAATCTTTCATACTCTCCTTGAATGTCCAGGTTGACCCTCTTAAACATCATACCGTCTTCCATTGATATGGCGATAAATCGGTCCGAAGGTTTGAAACCTGTTTCTTCCCGTATTTCTTTAGGAACCACCAACTGTTCCTTCGGTGACATTTTCACAACTTCATCGTTCATGACAGTAAAACAATTAAACAGTTAAACTCTCAAATCTTGCTCAAGCCCGGAAACGCCAGTGACCTACATAAACACTTAAAAATGTGTCTACACATATTATTTTCATGGCCAACGTTACCGTTACAGTACCAGAAGATTTCAAGGAGAGAATGTCTGAGCACCAGGAAATCAATTGGAGCGAAGTAGCCCGTGATGCATTCGAACAAAAAATTGTCGATCTCGAAACCATCGAACGTCTGAAAGACTTCGAAGTAATGGACGAAATAGCGGAAGGCAGCGATCTCACGGAAGAAGAAGCAGCTGAGATAGCAGAAAAGATCAACGAAGATATGAGAAAAGATTTCCTCGGTGACCGAAAGGAGTGAAACTGGTTGCTGACTCAAATATACTGATCTCAGCGTTCATTTCCGATTCAACAACCCGTCAACTAGTCAAAGACCTCGAAGCCGAAATATATGCGCCAGACAAACTCAAAGAAGAAGTCGGTAAATACGACGATCTAATCCAAAATAAATCCAATCTCACCGAACGGGAACTGGAGCATCTTAAAAACCGTTTATTTGACCACGTCAACTTCATTGAGACAGAGCGTCTCGAGCCTTACCAAGGCAAAGCATCAGAAACAATTGGAAATATCGATCCTGATGACGCAATATTTATAGCCGCAGCATTAGCCATCAATGCCACAATTTGGAGTGACGACACCGACCTTCAACAACAAGACCAAGTACCAATCCTAACCACTACAGAACTCCTGGACCTACTAGAACGCTAAACTTATTAACTTACCAAACCGTAGTATTGTATATGGCTTTCCTTGGACCACCGGAAATTTTACTTGTTGTGACTGCTTTAGTTGCTTTAGTTCTTGGACCTAAGAAGCTTCCTAAACTGGCTCGTTCGTTAGGTGAGTCGAAGAAAGAGTTTAAGAAGTCGATGAAGGAGGCTGATGAGGTTCATGAGGAAATTAATGAATCTGCGGAAGAAGTGACTGAAGTAGATAATAATGAATAAGCAGCCTGTTGAGCAACACCTGATTGAACTGAAGAAAAGGTTGAGAAACTCTTTGTTAGCCTTAGCCGTTGCTACAGTCGCCGGCTTTATGTATTCCCCAACTATTCTTGGATGGCTTCAAAAGGATCTATCACTCAGCCTTCACGCATTAACCGCCTATGAAGTTTTTTACACCAGGATCAGTATTGCCTTACTTTCCGGACTTGTAATAGCGCTTCCATTCATTGCTTTACAATTGTTGAAGTTTGCTCAACCCGGTTTAAAGCCGAGAGAGTACAGGGTGGTAAGAAACTATCTTCCTTTCTCCCTGATTCTTTTCTCTGTCGGAGCTGTTTTCTCCTACCATTTTGTTGTTAAATCGGCTCTAAGCTTTTTCTCGACGATGACCCGGACATCCGATGTTACAGCGGTTTGGGGGCTTCAAAACACGATTGGTTTTGCAGTCAAGCTTTCAGCCTTCACCGGTTTAATGTTCCAGCTCCCGGTTATCTCAGTTGTACTTGCCAGCGCCGGCATCATCGATAAAGAGATGATGGTAGAACACCGAGGCTATTTCGTGGTAGCTATTCTCTTACTTTCAGCAGTCGCCACTCCACCCGATATAATTACACAGATCCTCGTCACATTACCTGTTCTGGGGCTTTACCAGGTCAGTATCTGGCTGATAGGGAGATACGAGCATTAACTCTTACTATCAGACCATACATTCTTGATCCGCAACTTCATTAGAAACTTGTCTGAACTTTTGATATCTCAGAAATTGCAGAGATATGTTAGGAAAAAAACTGGAAAAGTTATCAATCCGTTTTGTTGGGAAGTAAATATTTAAAGATTATTTCCTTATGTAGAAGTATGGATCAGAGTGTTGTCTCACAGTATCTACGTGACTTTCAGGAAAGAAGTTTACCTGAGCTTACGGACAGAGAGCTTGAAGTGGCCGATACAGACAAAATTTTGACCATTTACGGTTCCCGGAGGAGTGGTAAGACCTTCTACTTGTTCCAGATAATGAAAGAATTGATGGAAAACGGTGTTGATAAGAATAGGATTTTATACCTAAACTTTGAGGATACCAAGTTATCTGATCTGGATTACAAGGATATTGAAGAGATTTTGAAGCTTCACTGGGAGATATATCCGGATACAAGTGACGGTGAAATGCATATTTTCTTAGATGAGATTCAGACCGTAGAGAACTGGGAGAAGGCTGTGAGAACTCTTCATGACAGAGGTTTTGAAAATATTTATGTTACAGGCTCTTCGGCAACGCTTCTAAGCAAGGAAATAGCTACAGAGCTGAGAGGCCGTACTCTTTCATACTTGATGCTGTCGTATTCTTTCAGAGAGTTCTTGAAGCAGAAAGGTTTCCCAGTTGAGAACTATCCACAGCTCAGCTCCAGAGAAGAAGCCAGGATTAAGAACCTTCTAGAAGAGTATCTCGAGTGGGGAGGATTTCCTGAAGTGGTGAAGGAGGAAAATGAGAATGTAAAGACCCAGATTCTTCAGGAATACCGTCAACTGACGCTGTATAAGGATCTTGTGGAACGGCATAATGTAAAGAATGAGAAAGTACTGGATACACTTTTCAAGCATCTTTACTCGTCTTTCTCAGCTCCTTTCAGTCCTCACAACTTTTACAATACCCTCAAATCTCAAGGAATCAAAGTGGGGAAGGAAACCGTTTACAACTATACTCACTACATGGAGGAGACTGTAGGAGTGTTTATGTTGGATAGATGGCATCCCTCCGCTAAAACCAGAGAAATGAGCCAGAAAAAAGCTTACCTACCGGATACAGGTTTTGGAAATCTCTACACAGCTTTTTCCGATAAGAAAAGCCAGTTACTGGAAAACATGGTGTTCATGCATCTGAAAAGACGGCAAAACACTTACCCAGGTGAAGAAATCTATTGCTGGAAAAATGACACCCAAGAAGAACTGGATTTTCTTTTAAAGCAGAAAGACGAAGTAAAATCTTTGATACAGGTAAGTCACAGCATGGAAAACGATCAAATACGAGAAAGAGAGCTCCGGGCACTGAAAAAAGCAAATAAATCATTGGAATGCTCCGATCTCAGGATTATAACCTGGGATACCGAACAAGAATTACAGGCCAACGGAGAGACAGTTCAGGTTACACCTGTCTGGAAATGGATGATGGAAAACAATCTATAGATTACCTAATTCAAACGAATCATATCTTCAACACAGAAATTTAGTCTAGAGTATCAATTGAGTATTTTACTTGACATATTCGACTTCCTCCTTATCCTCAAACTTTTGGTCGCCCGTAAGGAACTTGAGATTGTTCTTCCCTGCAAGAGTGTAACCCATGCAGTCAACGTAAGAAAGCTGTTGTTCCTTGTTTTCGAATTTGATGTTCGCCGCCGCCATCAGATCTTCCTCTCTAGTCTCGATAAGATTATAGTTTAGTTTGTTCAGGACTTCTTCAGCTTTATTCCTATCATACTGTCTCAGTAGATAATAGCTAAATTCATAAATGTTGTATAGCGAAGTTATAATCGGTTCTCCATGATATTTTCTATAGTTCTCCTTACCTTCCACCATTTTTATTATAGCGTATGTATCAAAGAAATAGTCAGCGTTCATGGTGCTTCCTCAATTCATCTTTAGCTTCTTGGGCATCTAAATCCCAGTCCGATAAGATTCCAAAAACTTCATCATCCGGCCTCTTAAGCTTCTTAATATCCACTATAACAGTATCATTTGGCTCTATTTCTTCCTCTTCTACAGCTTTTTTCGGAATCCTGACGCCTATTGAGTTACCCCATTTCTTTGCCTCAGTCTCGATCTCAGTCATGTATAATTATGTATAACTAGGATTTAAGTAGTTTTCCAATGTCCACGTGAACCGAGTCAAAAGCGCCTGATAGCCATAAATGCTGGCGGGGCAAATGACTTAATCTTTTGACATCATCAAACTTCCATGAATCTTACAGAATCCGATAAAAAGGCTATCAAACGGATGTTAAGCCGAGAAGAAGCAGCACAGGTATCGGTTTTCGGTTCCTATGCTAGAGGAGAAGCTGATACTGACAGCGATATTGATATACTGGTTGAGTTCTTGGATGAAAAAAGCCTGATGGAAATCTCCAGGATTGAGCGAGAGCTCTCTGAAGAGCTTGGTACGGATGTTGATCTTGTGACCGAGAAAGCACTTCATCCATTGATAGCTGAACGGATAGAGACGCAGGAGCTCCTGATAGCTTGAAAAACCGTAATCTAGTTTATTGACTTCTTTTTTACGCCCATAGTTACGAATTATAAAAGACTGCTAGCCTAGCTTAGTTCCATGAGCAATATAAAAGCTGGAAAGGTATTTAGGGAGAATGAATCTGAGATAAGGAAAATAATTTGAACAGGATGAGGATGTAGAAACAGCTTATGTTTTTGGATCTGTAGCGACCGGGAAAGATACTGACAGAAGTGATATAGATATTGCAGTCTATCTAGAAGAAAGTTTTGAGTCCGAAAAGGTTTTTGATAAGAAGATCAGTATTCTCAATAATCTAGCTAAAATACTAGGTGAGGAAACGGATTTAGTAATTTTGAATTCTGCCTCATTTCTTCTCAAGTACAATGTGATTTCTGAAGGAAAGATCATTTATTCCAGTTCTTAAACCAGAAAAGCAGAGATAGAATCCAGGATGTTGAGAGAATACTTGGATTGGAGTTTCTATGAAGACAGACATGCTGATTATAGGCTTAAGAAGTTTGCTTAAGAGGGTTTGGCGTGAAAAAGAGAGATTGAATCCAAGCTGAAGAAACTGGAGGAGAATGTCAACAAGCTCAAGGTACATTCTGATATAAAGCAAGAGAAACTGGAAAACGATAGACGACTTTGATTCTGAAAGCGATCTGCCTGTTAATTAGTTTATAAAGCTCATCTTCGATTTTAGTAACATTAGAACGTGATAAACACTATGAAAATACACACTTTAGGCGGCTATGAAGAAGTTGGCCGGAATATGACAGCAGTTGAAGTCGATGGCGAAGCAGTTATCTTCGACATGGGCTATGAGATGGAGGAAGTAATTAATGCGGATGGAGAAGTAAACGAGATGACAACCAACCAGACACTTGAAACCGGGGCAATCCCCAAAGACGAGGTTCTATACGAAAGTGATGCAGATGTACGTGCTATCGTAATCGGGCACGGACACATGGACCACGTCGGAGCAATTCCAAAGCTTGCTGGTGCATACGACTGTCCGATTCTTTGTACGCCTTATACAAAAAAGATTGTTGATAAACAGATAGAAGACGATAGAAAAAATATTCAAAACCCTGTAATAGCAGTAGAGAAAGGAGACGAATACGAAATCTCCGATGCATTGGATCTGGAGTTCATCCACGTCAACCACTCAATTCCCCAAGCAACCCTGAGCTGGTTGAAAACTCCGGAAGGAGGAGTAATTTACGGTAATGACATGAAGATTGATCGTTCACCTGTAATAGAAGAAACAACTGATATAGAGAAGATGAGAACTGCAGGAGAAGAAGGAATCGAACTTATGATACCGGGAACCACAAGAGTTGAAGATGAAGGAAGATGCAGATCGGAAGAATCCGTCGAAGTAGAGCTTAGAGACGTTCTTGACTCATGTTACGATGCAGGCGGAGCAGTAATCCTTTCCACATTCTCATCCCAGATCTCACGGCTGAACACTGTCCTAGATGCTAACGATGGGAGAAGAAAAGTTGCTTTCGTCGGAAGATCGTTGAGAGAGTATACAGAGGCGGCTGAAGATCTCGGCCTTATAGATCTCTCAGATGTAGAGGTTGTCTCCTATTTCGATGAATGTGAAGAGGTAATGGATAAAGTTGAGGGAGCGAGAGAAGAATGGCTTGTTGTTGCGACAGGAAACCAAGGGGAACCCGGTGCACAGATGGATAAGATTGCTTCCCAAACCTATCCATTCAAGTTCAGAGAAGGCGATCATGTAATCTTTTCCTCACAGGTTATCCCGACACCTCTCACACAGGCAAACAGGTACAGCCTGGAAAAGAAGATGAAGAGTCAGGGAGTAAGGCTCTACAAAGATGTTCATACATCTGGTCACGCCAAAAAAGAAGATCACAGAGACTTCATACAGATGCTTGATCCCAGCAACATTGTTCCATCACACGGAACAGTCCAGAAGCTAGGAAGCTATGTAGAACTTGCCAGGGAAGAAGGATACACTCTGGAAGAAGATGTCTTCATCAGCGAGAACGGTAGAACAATCGAGATCAACTAGCGGTAATATTCCGCTTCTACTTCTTTTATCTTTTTGAAATCTTTATCTCTCGTGATTAATGTCATTTCTCGATTGATTACTTGTCCGGCAATCAAATGATCGATTTCACCAATTCTCTTACCGTTTACATTCAGGTTCCTCCATGTCTTAGCTGCTTCTCTTACATCTTCAGGACTCAGATTGAGTATTTTATCAGTGAAATCAGATTCGTATTTGGGAAACTTGTTTAGTTCATATATTACAGGTGCTCCGGTAAATAAATTATCTATATTTTCTAACATATGATCTGCTTTTTCATCAGCGTTGAATAGATCTATGATGAAGCTAGTGTCTGCGTAATAATTTTTCACGGTTCTCATCCTCCTCGGCTACTTTTCTCATCTCCTTAAGTTCCTCAAAACTCGCATCTATACCATCGCCGACAATTTTCTCAAAATCTCGTTTACCACTTTCCTTTTCAGTCAACTCCAGAACTACATCCGAAAAGCTCTTGTCCCCTGTTTTTAGAGCCTTCAGTCTTTCATAGGCCTCATCTTTCAAAGATATAGTTTTTGATCCCATAGTCTGTGTACATATACCAATATTTATACTTCTTCTGGCTCATTTAGTAGAGAATTTCACAGTATCGCCAGATTCAATATTATTTCTATCAGTATAATTTTGATTGACCTCGATGACGTATTGTGCGGGAGCATCGCTTTGATATCGTCTAAGTTCGGAGTCGGCCGCATCCGGTTCAGGGTATGCTTTCTCAATGTTGATTATCCTTTTTTCAGAATCTAGAAAGACTATATCTAGCGGTATCAGGGTGTTTTTCATCCAGAAAGATCTTTTCTCAGACTTATCATAGACAAAAATCATTCCATGATTTTCATCTAGCTCCTCCCGTAACATCAATCCTTCTCTCTTCTCCGTATCACTAACAGCGGTTTCGTAACTTATTGTGGCCAGCTCCTCACCTGAATCATCAACGAATGTTGCGGTAGACGGTTGCTGGAACAAGCCATAACTTAACAATGCCCCGCCGACAATGAGGATCAGTCCAGCGGCAAGGTTTCGGGTTCGATCGTCCATGCCAAAAAGTTGACTGTGGAATATAAAGAGGTTGTTGTGAGATTTGCTTCCAATTTGAATTAACCGCTATACATTAGACATTTTGATAATATCTGACATCAGAATTTAATTATGGATAACTTAGGCTATGCTGATAGAAATATGCATCTCCGTGATGAAGGCATAAGGGTAAACAGGGGCATGCAGAAAAAAACATTCAATGAAAAAGGCCTGGATTATGTAGCGAAACTGGGCGAACAGAATTGTAGGGATCTGGAAAAAATTGTGAAATGGAAAAATGAAAATGATATCAATTTCTACCGGATAACCTCTGAATTTCTCCCGTGGCATAATAAGTATGAATTCAAGAAGCTCCCGAATCATGCTGAAATTGATGAACTCCTGGATAGGATAGGTTCCTTAGCACAGGAAAACAATCAAAGGCTGACATTTCATCCCGGACACTTCGTAAAATTAGCTAGTCCAACAGAAAGAGTCGCTCAAAAGGCTATAGACGAACTAGATTTCCATGGAAAAGTCTTAGACATCATGGGTGCGGAAAAAACCACCTATAATTCTATTAACATACATATCGGCGCCCATTACCAAGATAAGGAAGAGACCGCAAAGAGGTTCTGTAAAAACTACAGAAAGCTTTCAAAATCAGCCCAGGAAAGACTAACGGTGGAAAATGATGACAAAGAATCCCTCTGGAGTGTATCAGAGTTGATAGAATCAGTCCATGATGAGATCGGGATACCGGTAGTGTATGATAGATTACATCACCGATTTTCTGGAAGAAATCTAACTCATGAAGAGGCTTTGAAAAATTCTGTTGAGACCTGGGATCAAAAACCGATTATGCATTACAGTGAATCAAGAGATGAACACGGAAAAGAAGACTCAAGGCCTCAGAGCCATTCAGATGACATCAAAGGACCGATAAAGACTTTCGGACAAAAAATTTATGTTATGATAGAGGCCAAAAACAAGGAAAAGGCCTTACTGAATTACAGAAATAAACCTTAACTCTAAATTAATACTCGACACTATGTTATGCTTCGCCTCTATATTCCAGGCTTTTTTCGTTTAATTCTTCGATGAATCTCTGTCCTTCCTGTTCTATCTTTTTCGAGACCTCGATTGCTTGGATAAGTTGTTCTCTACTCATCTGTTTGTAAGCCGGTTTATCTGCCTGCTTATCCAAGTAATTATACCAGCAGTCTCCGAATACAGTATCTAATATTACTCTCTGGAAACAATGATCGTAGACAATAACCCATCCGTTTTCTTTCGCTCGTCTGGGTAGTATTCTTTCCGTCAAGTTAAGATATATTTCTCTCAGCCTTTCCATATCAGCGCCGCCTAGATCCATTACAATTAAGCTAATCTATTTCACCATTATTAACTTGAAATCTTCCTGACGAGAATTTGAAGGGAAACGCCTTCAGTTTTCTTTCAGCCAGAACTTAGCCGGTAAACGGATTTCTATCTGGTTGATTTAAATCTTGTAACCGATCAAATATTATGAATATATTCCTTCATAGAAACGACCTCAGAATCCATGATAACAGGCCTCTAAGAGCTGCCTCAAAATCTTCTGAAACAGTACCAGTTTATATTGATGATCCTCGGATCGAAAACAAAAATGGAGTGAACAAGAGAGCTTTCAGGGAAAGAGGTCTTGAGAAATTAGCGGAGAAATACGAGGAAAGAGGTTCAGGCCTGATAATCAAACAGGGCAAGACAAAGAATGAGCTAGAAGGTCTGGTAGACGAGTTTGACGCGGAAAAAGTTTATTACGGCAGGACATACACTCCTACGGGAAGGGAGATAGGAAAAGAAATTGAGGCACTAAATGTCGAGTCTCAAGGTATGCAGAATAATCTCTTGGTTGAGCCCCGACAGCTCTCGAAGGAATATGATACTTTCTCGCCTTTCTACAGGGAATGGAAGAAGGTGAAAAAGGCCTCGCTAGCAGAGAAACCAGAAAACCTTGCAGATGTGAAAAGTGAGGTACCTGATTTTGATACGGAGGCTCGAGCAGATATTCCGGAGGCCGGGGAGGATGCAGCTCTGGAGAAATGGGAAGATTTTAGGGACAAGAGGATGAGTAATTACAAGGACAAGAGAGATGATGTTGCAAATCCTGAGTATGTCTCAAAACTTTCCATGTACTATAGCTCCGGAATGTTGGGGAAGAGAAAAGTATTATCTGATATAGAAAATAAAATTAACCGCGAAGATAATTCCCACCATATCAAAAATTATGCGAAGTATAGGAACGAGATCGCCTGGGGAGAGTTCTTCTACCAGGTTCTTTACCGCAATCCTCAAGCCGTAACTGAAAATTACAGGGATATTCCAAAGAAAATTGAATGGAAAAACAAATCCGATGAACTTCAGGCCTGGAAGAAAGGAGAAACCGGTGTTCCATTCGTAGATGCGGGTATGAGACAGTTGGTCAAAAAAGGTTACATGCACAATCGTTTAAGACAGAATGTCGCATCATTTCTGACAAAACATCTGATGATTGACTGGCGTGAAGGAGCCAGATTCTTCAGGAAGCATCTAGTAGATCACAATACTCCGTCTAACAACGGTGGCTGGCAATGGTCAGCATCAACCGGAACAGATTCAGTCTCTATAAGAATATTCAATCCAGTAAAACAAGGGAGGCAGTACGATTCACACGCAGAATACATCAAACGCTGGGTTCCAGAGCTCAGAGAACTTAATCCAGATTCCATCCATAACTGGGTGGAAATGGGGCAGAAAGAGAGAAATGAATACGATACAGATTATCCAGATCCTATCATAAATTTCAACCAGAGATACCACATGGGAAAGGCTATGTTTGAGAAAGCTCTAGGCTATGAATAACCTTCTAGAGTTGGGTAAGCTAAAACTCTGCTGTCGCCTTTGAGAGTTTTTTGCGATCGTTTTAGCCTTTTTCTGGTCTTATGAGTACTGTGTTTCTGTAGATGTTTTTCCCGTCTTCTTTTCCTATAATTTTGTAGCTCTTTGAAGTCCTGACTTCAAATTTTTTCTTTGTGCTATTGATAACTTTCTGGCTCATGTGTTCAGTAGATAATAGGTAGTTGTATCCGCCTTCTACATCTTTTTTCTTAACTAAGAAATCATCAAAGTTTTTTTCTTCCAAGTTTTGACATCTGTCCATGATATGATCGGATATTCTATCTATACTGTCTCCTCTCAGCTGTATCTTTGATTTGGTGAATGCGCCTTCAAATCCTTTACATTCCCTACAGATATCTTCTTTTAGAACTAACTCTATGCTTCCAGATTGTTCTAAATCATTCTTTGATACCTGATAATCGATAAGCAATTTGTCTTCATTTCTCGATACTTCAAACTCTATCTTTTCTGAGCTATTCGTGTGATCTGCAAAATATTTCTCACATATCTCCCTGTCAGTAAATCTTCCGTATAACTTCCCCTCTTCAAACAACCTGTCACAGTTCTCACAGATTGTTAAACTATCTTTATCCGGTAAATCAAGTAATTTATTGGAGTTAGTATAGCAGTTACCACATAATTTCACATTATCGCCGTAAAGGATCTTGGCTTCATCTCCGCATGATGGACAGAATTTGCTTAACTTCATACACTAATTTTTTGAAATAATATTTTTGTGCTATTCCATATGCATGTGTTTTAGGATTTAATCTAATGATTGGATAATTTTTTCAGCCAGTTTAGGCCCAATCCCATTCAGTTCCTCTAGCTCTGAGACATCCATCTCACGGAGTTCATCCAGATCAAAGTTCTTCATCAGGTACTTCCTTCTCTCAGGGCCTAGACCGTCAATTTCTTCTAGTACTGGATTGATTCTCTGTCTCCTCTTTTTATGATATTTTTTAGCGAATCTATGTGATTCATCTCTCATCTGAGAGAGAATGTTATTTGCCCCATCCGTTAAATCAGGGTTCCTATGCAAACCTATGATCTTATCATCTGGTTTTACAATTCCTAGGACCGATACTGAAAGATTCTGTTCTCTAATTGCCTTCGCGGCCGCTTTTAACTGTCCTTTTCCACCATCAATCAATATAAGATCCGGTACAGGTCTTTCATCCCTGCCTTTTACTTCTCTCTTTGCACGCCATTTCACCAGCTCATACATGTTGTTGTAATCATCGTTTTTCTCCTCTAATTTCTTTCTCCGGTAATCGCTTTTAACCGGTTCATCATCTTCAAACACTACATTAGATCCTACGACTTCTTTTCCTCCGGTATGGCTGACATCGAAACACTCCATTCTTTCTAGTTCGATTCCAAGTTCATCGCCCAGTTTGGCCATTTTAGAATCCCTCAATTTCTCCGCTGCATTCTGAGCAGAATCCATCAATATTCTTTCTCTGCCGTCCTCAGGCCTTGAAAACTCTACACCCTCATCTTCCAGCCATGAAACAATCTCTCTGTCCTCAATATTGACCTCTACAATAAGTTTTTCCGGTAGGGAATCCGAGGCATAGAACTGTTTGATGAATGCCTCTAGGGCTTCAACTTTGTCTTCTGCGAGTTCATTTAAGCTGTAGAATCTCTTATCCTGTATAGTATTTTCCTCTAGTACAACTAGGCCTATTCTATCAAAGTCATTGTTAGATGCGATAACATGTTTGATTCCTGAATCCCTGATTTTTTCATTTCCTCTCAGGTTCTTGACATCCTCAATGTAATCCCTTAAGGTCCCGGCTCTTTCAAATTTTTTCTCCTCTGAAGCCTCTTCCATGCGGGATTTAATTTCATCGACAAATTCCCCAGAATTCTTTCGGAAAAGATCAAGTGCCTTCTCCAAGTTCTCCTCATACTCCTGTTCAGATACTTTGTCGGCATAAGGCGCTGAGCATAGACCCATCTGATAATCTAGACATGGATCTCCCTCTGATTCTCTTCTCTTGCATTTGGGTGAACAGATACCGTGGATATCTCTCAAGGCCTTGATCACATTTTCAACTCTTCCCATCTCGGTGAAAGGTCCGAAGACCGTTGCCTCATCTTCAGGATCTCTTGTAGGTTCTATAGATGGATACTGTTCGTCTTTGAATTGTATTACTGGATATGATTTCGAATCCTTTAATCTAATGTTGTATCTGGGCTGAAACCTTTTGATCAAGTTAGCTTCTAGAAGCAGTGCTTCTTTCTCATCCTCTGTAACCCTGTGATCGATTGAATCAGCTCTCTCGACCATGTTTCCAATTTGGACGGTTCTTGGATCAGTATAAGATCTGAGACGTTCTCTGATGTTGACCGCCTTGCCGATATAGATTGGTACCTCGTCTTCTCTGAAGATATAGACTCCAGGTTCCTCAGGCTTTTCTGCAATTTTCTCAGAGAGTTTTTCTTTTTTCATGGTTTAGATCATGTTTTCCAAATATTTTCCGGTATATGATTCTGGGTTTTTGGCGACTTCCTCAGGTGTACCCTCTGCGACAATTTTACCTCCGTTTTCTCCACCTTCAGGCCCCAGATCGATCATGTGATCTACTGATTTGATTAACTCCAGTTCATGTTCGATTAAAAGCACGGAGTTACCGTTGTCCACGAGTCTGTGAAGGACCTCGATTAGCTTTCTTTCGTCCTCCCAGTGAAGGCCTGTAGTAGGCTCATCCAGTAGATAAAGAACATCATCATTTCTGATCTTGCCTAGTTCCTCGCTTAACTTGACTCTTTGTGCTTCACCGCCAGATAGTGTTGTCGATGGCTGACCTAGTTCCATGTAACCAAGTCCTACATCTTTCAGGAGCTTCAAACGTTTCTTGATTCTTCTATCATGTTGGAAAAAGTCATAGGCCTCTTCTACCTCCATACCAAGGACTTCGGAGATATTTTTCCCGCGGTATTTTACTTCTAGAGTCTCTTTGTTGTATCTATTTCCGTTACATTTTTCACATTCTACGTAGACATCGGAGAGAAAGTTCATATCGATTTTGACGGTGCCTTGGCCTTTACATTTCTCACATCTTCCGCCTTTCACATTGAAGGAAAACCTTCCTTTTTCATAACCTCTCTTTTTCGATAGCTTGGTCTCTGCGAAGAGCTCTCTGATGTAATCGAATACTCCTGTATAAGTTCCGGGATTCGATCTGGGAGTTTTTCCTATTGGGGACTGATCTATCATCCTCACAGATTCAACTTGTTCTGTTCCCTCTATATCATCGTGTTCTCCAACTTTCACTGTTTGATTGTCGTTTAATTCCTTGGTTAACTGGTTGTACAGGATATCATGCATGAAAGTGGATTTTCCTGATCCTGAAAGACCTGTGATCGCTGTCAGAGTGTTCAGAGGCACTTCTATATCAATATTCTCCAGGTTGTGTTCACGGGCTCCTTTCACTGTCAGAGATTTTTCAACGTTTCTTCTCTCATCGGGTACAGGAATTTTTCTCTCTCCTGACAGAAAATCACCGGTGACTGATTCCGAAGCCTTCTCTACCATCTCTTGTGTTCCCTGAGCCACTATTTCCCCACCTCTCTTACCAGGTCCAGGACCTAAATCAACTATGTTGTCAGCCCGTTTGATTGTGTTCCAGTCGTGTTCGACCACCAGTAAAGTGTTTCCAAGATCTCTAAGATTTTCCAGTGTATTAATCAGTTTCTCATTGTCATGTCTGTGAAGACCTATTGATGGTTCATCCAAAACATATAGTACACCTGTAAGACCTGAACCTATCTGGGTTGCCAGACGGATTCTCTGTGCCTCACCTCCTGAAAGCGTAGATGCTTCACGATCCAATGTCAGGTAGTTAAGACCGACCTGTTTCAGGAATCCAAGTCTTTCACGAATCTCTTTGATAATCTCTGAACCGATTTCTCTTTCCCTCTCAGTCAATTCCTTTTCAATAAATTCGAAGATCTCATAGGCTTCATCAATATTTGATTTATTGATCTCCTCTAATTGGATACCGTTTACCTCGACATTTCTTGATTGTTCCGAGAGCCTTGATCCATCACATACAGGACACTTTGATTCACTCATGAACTCTCTAAGCCTTTCACGGGTACTTTCACTTGAGGTTTCATGGAACCTGCGGTTGATATGTTCCATAACTCCTTCAAATTCTTTTTCCCGCAATCCATGTCCTCGCATCTTTTCCACTGTATAGTAGATAGGTTCATCTGGACCATGAAGAATCGCTTCCTGTATATCCCTATCTAAATCTTCGAAAGATGTCTCTTCGCTGACATTAAAATGATTGGCGAAGGCGGTGATGGCTTTCCTGTAATAATCCTTGCCGAAGTCCCATGGTGCTAAAGCATTTTTCAAAGGCTCGGATTTATCCGGTACGACCAGGTCCTCATCCGCTGCCTCGGATTTTCCGAGACCATCACATTCATCACATGCTCCCAGAGGAGAGTTAAATGAAAAGCTTCTCTGTTCCAGTTCCATGAACTCTCTATCGTTCCCTGGCTCAGAGAAACCCTCTGAAAACCGCAGAACCTCTTTATCATCGATTTCCTCAGTATCGATTGTTTCATCTTCAATATTGTTTATTTCGACCCAGATCTCTCCCCCTGATTCCTCCAGCGCTGATTCTACAGCCTCAAAGATACGGGATCTTGAATCCTCTGAGGCCTTCAATCGATCAATAACTATCTCGAATTCTTCTCCCGGTTCAGGATCATCTAGTGTTATATCGTATTCTTTATCGGTATTTACTCTTGAGAATCCTCTGTCTCTGAGGTCCTCTAGTCTGCTCTCAAAGTCTTCAGTTTTCACCGGTGCAAGTATCTTAATCTTGAGGCCTTCTGGCAGTTCCAGTACTTCATCAACGATGTCACCTACCGATTTTTTCTCGACCACTTTTCCTGTCTCAGGTGAGTACTGCGTTCCAATCCGTGCATAAAGCAAGCGGAGGTAATCATGTATCTCTGTCACAGTTCCCACTGTAGATCTTGGTGTAGTCCCGGAGGTATTCTGTTCAATGCTGATAGCCGGGGAGAGACCTTCGATCTTCTCGACTTCCGGTTTATCCATCTGATCCAGAAACTTTCTGGCATACGATGAAAGGGATTCCATATAACGTCTCTGACCTTCAGCAAACACCGTACTAAATGCCAACGTGGATTTACCCGAACCTGAAAGACCTGTCACGACATTAAACTCGCCTCTAGGAATATCAATATCAACATTTTTCAGGTTATTTTCCTTTGCTCCTCTTACCTTGATAAATTCATTTTCTGCACTCATGGTATCAAATCTAAATCATAGTTTTGACCAGAAAAGGCCTTATGAAAAAATTGAATTGTTAATCATAAAACGGTTATTAGAGAAATTGCTTTCATGACAGAATCGGAAAACAGAATCTCAAATAAACTTAACGTGGAGGCACCTTTCACCCCTGCAGGTGACCAGCCACAGGCCATCAGAAACCTATCGGAAGGCTTCCAAGAAGGATTGAAGGAACAGACCTTACTTGGAGTCACGGGTTCCGGAAAAACTAATACAGTTTCCTGGGTAGTAGAGGAGATACAGAAACCAGCCTTGATCATCGCACACAACAAGACTCTAGCCGGCCAACTTTATGAAGAATTCAAAGACCTATTCCCGGACAACGCTGTAGAATACTTCGTATCTTACTATGATTACTATCAGCCAGAAGCCTATGTCAGCAGCTCCGATACGTACATCGGGAAAGACGCATCGATTAATGAGGAAATCGAGAAATTGAGGCACTCAGCGACAAACTCACTTTTGACCCGCGATGATGTAATAGTTGTAGCATCAGTCTCAGCCATATACGGACTAGGAGACCCTGATTTCTACCGTGATCTCGGACTAGAGATTTCAAAAGACTCGGGTATGACCCGTGACAATATACTGAACGAGCTAGTTAATATCCAGTACGAGAGAAATGATGAGGATTTCCAGCAGGGAAAGTTCAGGCTCCGAGGCGATACACTGGATATCTTCCCGATGTATTCGGATACCGCATACAGAATCAGTTTCTGGGGAGATGAAATAGAGAAGATCACTGAGTTCAAGCCACTTGAAAACGAGACAGTAGAGGAAAAAGACAAGATCCTTTTGAGGCCTGCCACTCATTACTCTGCTCCCGATGAAAAGATGGAGAAGGCCTTAGAGGAGATTGAGGATCTGATGCATGAAAGAATCCAACATTTCGAGTCTATTGGAGATGAAGTCTCGGCCCAGAGGATAGAGGAAAGAACAAAATTCGACCTTGAAATGATCAGGGAATCAGGTTACTGTTCAGGGATAGAGAATTACTCGGTGCATCTATCTGACAGGGAAAGAGGCGATCCACCATACACATTATTGGATTACTTTCCGGACGATTTTCTTACGGTGATAGATGAATCACATCAGACCGTTCCTCAAATCAAAGGCCAGTACGAGGGAGACCGGGCGAGAAAGGAAAACCTGATAGAGAATGGTTTCAGGCTTCCAACAGCCCAGGATAATAGGCCTTTAAAATTCGATGAGTTCAAGGATAAGACTGATAAGACACTTTATGTCTCTGCTACACCAGCAGATTATGAACTTGAAAGATCAGGAAAAGTTATAGAACAGATCGTCAGGCCTACTTACCTGGTAGATCCTACTATCGAGATAAGAGAGACTGAAGGCCAGGTAGAGGATGTGATATCCGAGATCCGGGAGAGAGCTGAGAAAGGTGAAAGAACACTTGTTACAACCTTGAGTACGAATATGGCTGAAAATCTCTCCGATTTCCTTCAGGAAGCTGGTATCAGCGCCCGGTATATGCACCATGAGACAGATACCTTGGAGAGACATCAGATTATCCAAAAACTCCGGGCAGGAGAGATTGATTGTATAGTAGGAATCAACCTTCTTAGAGAAGGCCTGGATATACCAGAAGTCTCTCTTGTAGCAATACTGGAGGCTGACCAGACCGGTTTTCTGCGATCCGAGACTGCGTTGGTTCAGACCATGGGAAGGGCGGCAAGAAACCTTCAGGGTCATACAATACTGTATGGAGACGAAAAAACTGAAGCCATGGAAAATGCTATTTCTGAGACCAGGAGAAGAAGAAAGATTCAGGAAGAATTTAATGAGGAAAATGATAAGAACCCGAAGACGGTAGAGAAGGAAATCAAGGAAACTAATCTGCCGGGTCAGGATGAGGAGGTTGAGGAAATTCCGGAAGGCGATGAGATTGAGGATCAGGAAGATGCGGAGGAAGTAATTGAAGGCCTGAAAAAAGAGATGGATGATGCGGCTGAGAACTTGAATTTTGAATTGGCGGCAGAGTATCGTGACAGGATAGATGAGATTAAAGAAGAAATGGATCTCTAATCTATCCTAAGGACACTGTCAGTCATCCAACAGCCTTCGTGCTCGCCTGAATCCTGGGCACTTAGATTAAATTCATAGGTCACGGTGGAACCCTTATTTTCTATTTCGGCTTTGATTGAGGCCTTTTTCTCGGAAATATCGGTCTCTTCAACACTGTAAGATTGTGAATTAAGCATATACTTGTATCTGGGATTTTTCACCATTTTCTTGAACCTCTCAATTGGTCCGGTGCTTGATTTATTTTTAGGTGAGGCAAACTTGAAAGCTGTCTCTATACCAGCATCCTTGTATGGTTCATCGTTGTTCGCCATCGCCTTGATCTGAATCTCTACAGCATCCAGAGGAGATAAATCTTTTTCCGGCCCTGGGATTTTATTCTTTTCAGTCACTTCGTTTCAGGATGAGGTATTTTCTGGGTTTTTTCCGTGATATTGACTTCAGTACTTGTACCGTTTGGGTAATTTACCTCTACTTCCAGAGGCAGGTTTTTTCCTCCGAGATGTATCCAGGGTTCCATCTGATTTAGGTAAGCTGAACCACCATCCATGACATGAACGGAGCCATCCTCAAGTTTAACGTAGGAGTTTCTTGCCGAAGCACCTGACGGGGAGAGAGGCTGCAGCCTGACAGAATCTCCGTTGTTAGGTATTTTATACATTGTCAGAGGCTGTCTGCCGGCCTCACCATGTGCGAGAATTAACTCTAGAGTTCCGTCTTCATCAATATCTGTAACTGTTGCACCGGTTCCAAGTCCTTGAGGCTCTGATGCCTCTCCAATCTCCAATGGATTGCCTTTTGAATCAAAGAATCTGTTTTCTGCTTCTCCCCTTGATGCGATATTGTTCAGGAAAAGCTCCGTCTCTCCATTGTTGTTAAAATCCGCTGCCACCAGGTTTCTAGCGGGGGAAGGTTCACTGAATTCTTCGGTCTGGACTTCCTTAAATCCTTCAGTGGTTTTCTCATAGATTTTATGTGGTGAATTCCAGTTAGAGATGGCTAGATCAAAGTCCCCATCACTTTCTTTATCATATACTGTAGCTCCTCTTGCAGGTAGAGCCTCATCTGCTATACCCAGTGACCTAGCTTTCTCCTCATAACCATCAGGACCTTGTTCATAGTAGAAGTTAGGTCCTCTCTCATTTCCTACGAAAATATCAATGCCGTTTTCTGTAGGCAGGTTAACAATACTTCTGCCACCTGTTTCCCTGTCCATACCGTATCTGGGAGCTATATCTTTCAATCCATCTTCGGTATCTGTTATAACCTGCATTGGACCTCCGTATCTGGCCACGAAAAAAGCATATCCTTCAGGAGTATATGTACATGCTACAGATCTCCCGGAGTATCTGTTAGGAACTGTCGAGTCTTCGAAGAGATCCACCCAACTATCTCCTTGTCTATCATATAATTTATCGGTACCTGATTTTTTACCGCCGAACTGCCCGCCCGTCGTCAGTACATAAAGTTCCTCTTGGCCATCCTCATCGATATCACAAGCCGCAGCGCCAATAGCATTGTCATCCGGATCCTTCAAATTTTCAGGAGTATCATCAACTAGGTTTCCGTCTTTCCAACGATACAAAGAATTTGGTCCGCCAAATCCAGTAACAAATACCTTCGTTTCACCCTTTGATTCTATAGCCGCAAGGCCGTACCTCCTCATCTCTCTGTTATCCTCAATCAAGTTGGTCTGTGATTCAAATCCCTCATAACTTGTTTCATTTTTCTGGCTTGAGTTATCATTCGAAACCATGGATGCACCCAATATAATCACTAGCAACACTGCTAAATAAAGATAAACAGAACGTGAAGAACTCGCTACATCGGGCATATTATAACTTATCTGTCTAGCGATTAATTAAAACATGGCTGACTGGATTTATCCCCGTTCCAAATGTTCTCAATAATACTGGACAAACAGCTATTTCCAAAGCCAGTAAATTTAGATAAGAAACATCTCCTGAATACTCAGGATTCTTTAGAGATTTCAGGTTCCATAAAAAATTGGGACCACAGTAGTTTTGATAGAAAATGACAGACTTTGATCTCCACATTCACGGAAAACATTCTGGCGGAGTATCACCGGAGATGGAGATACCCACAATAGCCGAAGAAGCAGAAAAGAAAGGCCTAGAAATGGTCGGGACCGGTGACATTTTGAATCCAAAATGGCTCAATCATGTAAAGGAAGAAACCGTGGAGAAAAACGGATACTTGGAACATAAAGACATCAAATATATCCCAACGACTGAGGTGGAAGATGAAGATAGGATACATCATCTGATAATATTCCCAGATCTTGAAACAGTGGAAGATGCCTACCGAGATTTCCAGGAACTCAGCGATGATATAAGAAGAGAGGGAAGGCCGCGAATCAAAGCAGACGGCCAGAAAATAGTAGAAATAGTAAAAAAGCATGGCTGCCTAGTCGGTCCTTGTCATGCCTTCACACCCTATACCGCGATATATGGCAAAAAAACTCGCTAAAGGAGTGCTACGCTGACCAAACTGATAATTTAGACTTTCTCGAATTAGGCCTATCAGCGGACTCAGAGATGGCTTCTAAAATATCTGAACATGATAATCTGATCTTTCTTTCAAATAGTGATGCTCACAGCCCGTGGCATCACCGGCTTGGTAGGGAATTCAATCGGGCAAAGCTTTCAGAGGAAAGCTTTGAAGGTCTGAAAAAACTGTTTCACGGAAAAGCCGGTGAGATGAAATTGAATGTAGGACTCAATCCGAAAGAGGGAAAATATCACTGCTCTGCCTGTAATTCCTGTCATCAAAAGTATTCTCTGACTCAGGCCGAAGAGTTTGATTGGAGCTGCCAGGAATGCTCCGGCACCATAAAGAAAGGAGTGAATGACAGGATAAATGAACTGGCCGACAAGGAACCAGATTACCCTGTAAATTACCTTCATCTTCCTCCGCTAGCCAAAGTAATCCAGTACACAGTCGGCCACGCCTCCGCCACGACTAATACGGTTGAGAAGAGATACGATGCCTTAAACAAGGAATTCGGCACAGAAGTAGATATACTTATCGAGGAGGATATCCAGCAGCTGGCCAAGATTGATGAAGAAGTCGCAGAAAGTATCAGAAAGTTCAGAAACGATGAAATAGTGATGATACCGGGAGGCGGCGGTGAATACGGCGAGAGAATCATTCCTGAAAAAAAAGATAAGAAAGAAAAAATAGAAGAAGAGAGAAGAGATGAGATAAAATGCCGTTACAGAAGCTAGGCCTCAATGCTTTTTCTCCTCATTAATTGTGCATTTATCGCTACGATAACAGTACTCAGCGACATTATCCCTGCACCGACCGCTGGTGAAAGCATAATCCCAATCGGTGCTGCTAAACCTGCTGCTAAAGGGATCGCCAGGGCGTTGTAACCTGTAGCCCAGAAGAGGTTCTGGACCATCTTGCTGTAGTTCAGATCAGATAAATTCAGCAGTCTAACAACTGCTAGAGGATCGTTTTTTACCAGGATAACTTCTGCGGATTCTATCGCCACATCAGTTCCTGAACCAATAGCAATACCAGCATTGGCACGAGTCAGTGCTGGAGCATCGTTCACTCCGTCACCAACCATGGCAACCTTTTTCCCTTTATCCTGAAGCTCCTGAATCTTTGAATCCTTGTCACCAGGTAAAACCTCGGCAAAGTAGGTATCAATACCCAGTTCCTCAGCGACAGAGGCTGCAACGTCTTCAGAGTCTCCTGTAAGCATCGCGACCTCAAGCCCCCGATCCTGCAATTTTCCAACCGTTTCATGGCTCTCACCACGTATCTTGTCAGCCAATGACACTGCAGCCCTTACCTCGTTGTTTTCCACAAGGTAAAGTACTGTACGGCCTCTCTCACCCGCTTCTTGAGAGAAATCCTTGAAGTCATGTTCGACTCCGAGATGCTTTAACATGTTAGGTCCTCCGACATAGACCTTCTCACCTTCAATTTCCGCCTTCACGCCTTTACCGGATATACTGTCAAAGTTTGAGCATTCAGGAATTTCGAGGCCTTCCTCGTCTGCTTTCTCTCTGATTGCCTGTGCAATTATGTGTTCGGAGTCAGATTCTGCTGCAGCCATCTTCCTCAATGCGTTCTCTTCGTTTTCTGCCTCTATATTTAGTACTTTTTGCTCTCCTTCTGTGAGAGTCCCTGTCTTATCGAAGACTATCGAATCCAGCTTCCTTGCCTGCTCCATTGCGATCCTGTCACGCACCAGAATACCGTTCTTTGCTGCCATCGAAGTATTTATCGATACGACAAGAGGTACGGCTAAGCCTAGTGCGTGTGGACAAGCGATTACAAGAACTGCAACTACTCGTTCGATCATATTCAATCCGAAGCCGACTGCTAGGGTCCATGCTATACCTGTGAGAAGGCCTGATCCGAGTGATATGTAAAAGAGATATCCTGCTGCCCTGTCCGCAAGCTTCTGGGACTTTGATTCTGATTCCTGAGCCTCTTCCACAAGACCCATGATACCTGAGAGTGCGGTCTCATCTCCTGTCGCTGTAATCTTGATCCTCAGAGACCCTTCATTGTTAACAGTTCCTCCTATGATCTCGTCTCCCTCAGATTTATTGAGAGGCTTTGATTCGCCTGTTATCATGGATTCATCAACTGAGGACTCGCCCTCGTATACTTCTCCGTCCGCCGGTATCGAGTCACCGGGTCTTACAAGAACTTTGTCACCTTCCAGAAGTTCTGAGACCTTGACTTCCTCGGTGTCCCCGTTATCTGTGATCTTTTCCGCGGTATCTGGCATAAGCTTCTCAAGCTCTTTGAGTGCTCCAGAGGCTTTTCTTACGGACCTCATCTCTATCCAGTGGCCTAGAAGCATGACATCAATAAGAGTAACCAGTTCCCAGAAGAAACTAGAGGTTCCGGAGAGGAACAGAGACGCCATCGAATAAGTAAAGGCAACGAAGATGGCGAGTGAAATAAGTGCCATCATACCAGGCTCCCGGTTCTCTAACTCATTTTTACCCATTTTGATGAACGGAAAGCCTCCATAAGCGAAGACTATAATCGAAAAAACCGGTACGACGAGCGAGCTTCCCGTGACTGTCGGCATTGAGAAGTTGAGTAAGCCTTGGACAAATGAGGAGTAAAGTAGGACTGGTATTGATAGGGCTGTGGAGATGAAGAATTTCTTTCTGAACATTACTTCGTGGTGTTTGTGTCCATGTCCTGAGTCTTGGTCTTCATCGTGATCCAAAAAAGATTTTCACCTGTCATATAATGATACATCACCCAGTTTTAAACATCTTGGACTCAAAGAGATAGTTTATGAATGATCTGAAAATTCATCACGTCTTCCGGCTCTACACCCTAATACTTTTGCAGGAAGGTGAAAAGACCGGCTACGAGATAATGGATAGAATCGAGGAAAACATCGGCGAGAAACCGAGTACATCCTTCATCTACCCGTTTCTCTCGGATCTGGAAAAAAGAAGCCTTGTATCCGTGGAACAAGGCGGACGTAACAAGAAAATCTACTCACTGACTGATGATGGAAACGAATTTGCTTCCGAGAAATTGAACAGTTTCGGAGAGATACTTGAGGCCTCGATACAGAACCAGGTAGAGGATTGTGAGAAATGTGGCTGCGAGATCTACTCTGGAGGTTACGATACAGATGGGGAGACTTACTGCTGTAAGCACTGTGCCTCAGCATAGACAAAGCAGTGAATACCTAATATTAATGCGACTTGGTTCACTGGAGCCTGAGAGCTATCCATAAATTAAAACCCGAGAAGAAATGGTTTCTTCTCAATGATAAGAATCGTTCACTTTATAGAGATTTCTTTCGAAATATTCTTTCATGGATTTAGAGGAAATAGCCCGGAAATACGCTTTAAGAAATGCGGTAGATCACGGCGGTGAATGTAACCCTGGATCAGTGATAGGAAAGATATTCTCAGAGGAAGAATTCGAAAACAAAGGCGAGGTACAGCAGAAGACCCAGAAAATCGCCCAGGAAGTCAACGAGCTATCTATTGAACAACAGGAAGAAAAACTTGAAGAATACGAGTTTGATGAGAAGAAACAGGAGCACGACCCTATCCCCGATCTGGATGTTGGAGAGGATGAAGAGGTTGTTGTAAGATTTGCTCCCAACCCGAACGGGCCGCCCCACATCGGACACGCCAGAGGAATGGTTATCAACGGTGAGCTCCGGGACAAGTACGATGGCAAGCTGATCCTCAGGTTTGATGATACAGATCCAAGAAAGAAGAGACCGCTGAAGACCGCTGAGCACGATGCTTATGAGATGTATCTAGAGGATTACGAGTGGCTGGGCTACAAACCGGATGAAATACGTTACAGCTCTAAAAACTTTGACAATTATATCATGTACGCAGAGAAACTGATTGAAGAATATAGAGCCTATGTATGCTTCTGCTCACAGGAGGAGGGAAGCAAATACCGTTCAGAAGGAGAGCCATGTCCTCACAGAGATACCTCGATAGAGGAAAATATGGGCAACTGGAAGAAAATGAAGAACGGAGGGATTTCCGAGGGTGAAGCAACCCTGAAGATAAAAACAGATATTGATCACAAGAACCCGGCGATCAGAGACTTCGTCGCTTTCAGGATAATTGAGAACCCGGATCATCCGGTTACCGGTGACGAGTACCGGGTCTGGCCCATGCTTGACTTCCAGGGAGCGATTGAAGATCATGAAATGGGTACTACTCATATTGTCCGTGGAAAAGATCTCAGAGCCTCAACCAAGAGGCAGAAATACATCTATGATTACTTCGACTGGGAGTATCCTTATGTCCGTTACTGGGGAGATGTCCAGATCTCAGGCTTCAACGCCCCTGTATCCGGATCCTATCTAAAAGAGATGATAAAGAAAGGAGAACTTGATGGCTGGGATGATCCCAGAGCTCCAACTCTCAGAGCATTGAGAAAAAGAGGTTTCCAGCCGGATGCTATCCAGAACTTCTTTATTGACATGGGAGTAAGCGAAAACAATGTCGAGGCATCAATCAAAACACTTGAGTCAGAGAATACTGATATAATTGATGAGCAAGCGGACAGGCACTTTTTCGTGAAAAACCCTGTAAGATTAAAAATACGTGAACTACCGGAAAACATTGAAACTGATCTGCCTCTCCACCCTGATTATCCTGACAGAGGCACTAGAGATGTAGATGTAGAAACTGAAAACGGAGAGGTTGAGTTACTTATTGAGGAGAACGATTTCCAGGATGGATTTGTCAGGCTAAAGGGATTATGCAACATCAGTGTGGATGAAGATGATCGATCAGCAGAATTTATTGAGGGCGATCATAAGAAGGCTATGGAAGAGGACGCTGATATCATACACTGGCTTCCAGAGGATTCACCTGAAGGAACGGTCTACATGCCGGACGGTTCAGAAATCAGAGGAAGGGTTGAAGATGCAGTTATCAATCCTGGTGAAGTAATCCAGTTCGAGAGATTTGGATTTGCTCGATCCGATGATGGTGAGAAAAAGAAATTCTACTTTGCACATAACTAGTCTTCAAGAGATTTCTGTGCCGTTTTAAGACCTAAAACAGCGCACTTCACCCGTAAAGCTGAAACCTCTATTCCAAGTTTGTCCAGCATCCAGTCCCTGTCAAGCCGTTTTAGCTCTTCAATTTCCATCCCCTTCATTTCATCAGTTAGAATGGAAACTGACGCCGTGGAGATCGCACATCCTTCAGTCCCGTGTTTGACATCCACAACCTTCCCCCCCTTTATATTAAGGAAGATCTCAGTTGAATCACCGCAACTGGCGTTTTCTCCCTCCTCATGGTATTCCGTCTCAAGCTCCCCTACGTTCCGAGGATTCTTGTAGAGATCAAGTATTTCGTCTTTATACATCCCTACTGGAACACCTTTCTGACTTCTTTTACTGCCTCAACCAATTTTTCCACATCTTCTTCCGTATTGTAGATATAAGGGGATACTCTTGCTGTACCACTGATCCCAAGTTCCTCCATCTGTGGCTGTGCGCAGTGATGCCCGGCTCTCACAGCAACTCCATTCTGGTTGAGCACCTCTGCAACGTCATGTGGATGGGCGAACTCGGTTGTAAAAGAGACAAGGTTCGCTCCTCCCGGTGAAAGAACATTTACTCCTTCTGCTTCCTCAAGTTCTTCGATTATTAAAGCCGATATCTCCTGGCTGTGGTTGTAGACTTCATTCATGCCGATGTTTTCCAGGTAGTCAATAGCTGCGTCGAGACCTACTGCTCCGGCTACGTTTGGAGTTCCGGCTTCAAACTTTTCAGGTACTTTCTCATACTCGATTTCTTTCTCGGTAACCTTTCGGATCATACCGCCTCCGACCTGATATGGATCCATTTTCTCCAAAAGCTCTTTCCTGCCGTATAAAACTCCTATCCCGGTAGGACCGAGCATTTTGTGACCCGAAAAACAGAGAAAATCGACGCCAAGTTCCTTCACATCAACCGGCATATGTGGAACTGACTGAGCTCCGTCAAGCACTACCAATGCATTGTTTTTATGAGCGATCTTCGTGATCTTCTCTACAGGGTTTTCAGCGCCAAACACATTTGAAATATGTGAAATAGCTACAAGTGAGGTATTTTCATCTATCTTTTTCCGGGCGTCCTCCAAAGATATTTTTCCATTTTCCGTCTCTAAGTAAGAGATATTCAAGTCTTCTTTCTCCGCTTTTCTTCTCCACGGAAGCTGCTCTGAGTGATGAGCCATCTTCGAAAGTACTATCTCTCCATTTGTATCTAGAGAGTGAGCCAGTAGGTTCTCCGCCTCGGTAGTATTTCTTATGAAAACTGTTTCAGAGTGATTTGCACCGATAAAGTTTGCTGTTTTTGCTCTTGCCTCTCTATATGAGGTGTTTGCATCATTCGCTAGATCGTATAGCCCTCTCCCAATATTTGCATTGTTCTCGCTGTAGAACTCGTTAATCTGTTCCAGTACCTGTCTCGGTTTTTGAGAAGTTGCGGCGTTGTCTAGATATACCAGGTTTTCTCTTTTCCTGAATGTTGGATAATCTTCCTTGATTTTTTCTGGTTCCATAAGGTAGAAAATCTAAGCGAATCTTTTTACTTCTGCTTTCCGTGTGAGAATACTTTTCCAAGCCATTCTTCGATAGATTCAGTTATGCCGTCATTGGAGCCTCCGGTTTCCTCAGCCGCCTCATCTTCGTCCCTACCTTCCTTTGTTATAATCTGTTTCCAGGTGCCTTTCTGGTACCATAGATATGCGATCAGGGCTCCTGCAACGTTGGATATGAAGAATGCTGTCCATACACCTTTGGTTCCGATGTTTACCGCTCCCAGGTATGCTATCGGTAACCGGATTGCGCCCAGGGTTGTAACTGATATTATTGCGGCGGTAGCAGTTTTTCCTGCACCCCGGAAGCTTCCGTTATAGGATCTTAAGACTCCCATGAACCCGAAGCTGAAAGCTACGAATCTCAAGAACTTGGAAGCAGTGCTTGCTATTAACTCGCTGTTTGGCTCTGCCTGGCTGATGAAGACTGAGGCAATTGAGTCTGCAAACACGAATGTCAAGAGTCCAACAGCAGTCAGAATTAGGAAAGTGTATTTTGCACCGGTTGCTGCGGTTTTGCCTGCTCTTTCATAGTTTTCGGCCCCGAGATTCTGCCCTGTCATCGATTCTACGCCTCGGCCTACTGCCGAAGCCGGTAGGAACACCATGGAGAAGATTCTGATGGCGATACCGAAACCGGCAACTATGGGGTTTGCAAAAGTCCAGCCGACTACTGCAGTAAGAGCGTTAACTGAAATGGATCTTCCTGCTCCCTCAAGTGATGCTGGAATACCGATACGCGTTATTTTATGGAAAAACTCGGCATCTGGTTTCATGCTGGCCAATGATATTTTGATACCTTTACTTCCGCTGAAAAGTAACCCTATTCCAATCGTCAGAGACAATAGTCTTGATAAAATTGTTGCTACTGCTGCACCTCTGATCCCCATCTCCGGGATAATCCAAAAACCAAAGATGAACAAAGGATCGATAACGATATTGATTATCACCGTTACAAACATCAGAATCATCGGCGTTACGGTATCACCAAAACCACGCATCAGCGACTGGAAAACCAGGAAACCAAACATCGAGAATAAGCCAATGGATATTATCTGGAGATATGCCTCGGCAGATGCTGCAACAGTTCCTGTAGCTCCTAGAAGACCGACTACATCACCAATCACAAAATAACCAAATAAACCGATCAAACCCGACAAAACCGCACTGAAACCGACTGTCTGCGATGCCGCGTAATTCCTCATCTTGGTTTTACCTGATCCTTCGTACTGCGCCACTAGGACGCTTCCGGCGACCGCCAGACCCATTCCGAGAGAGATCAGGAAGAATACGAGAGGGAAAGCAAAAGTAATAGCTGCAAGTGCTTCTCCTGAGTATTGGCCTAGCCAGAAGGTATCAGCCAGATTGTATGCGGTGTGCAGTAAGTTAATTACGATAACCGGTAACGATAGATAGAAGAGATTTTTTCCAACAGGGCCTTCAAGAAGATCTAGTTCCTCACGGGATTTAAACTGGTTTTCGAAAGTATCGGCCAGACCTGATAGTCTTTGTCTAAAGCTTCCTGACACTGCTGCAGTCGCCTTAAATTACCGTTTTTCATCCAGTTTTCTCTGGACTTCTTCCCGGATTTTCTCCTTAACCCTTGTAACCCTGATCTGTTTCATTACCGGCTCGAAAAATCCTTTAACAACCAGTCTTTCAGCTTTATCCTGTGAAAGCCCTCTGGATTCCAGATAGTGTTGTTTTTCTTTCTCAACTGTTCCTGCTGCTGCTGCATGTGACGCTTCAACATCAGGATTTTCAATCATCAGTTTCGGTGAGGCGTCTGACTCTGAGTTATCTGAAAGCATAAGTGTTTCCTGGTCCTGGAAACTGGATGTATTGAATGCCGTCTGTTCCACTTTCTGAAGTCCTTCGTAGAGACTTCTTGCTTTGTGATCCACAACGCTTCTCGAGTCCATATCACATTTGGTTCCATCGCCTATGTGTTTCACATTTAGAGAGATGTCGTGATGCTGTTTCCCTGATGGGTACCAGACACCTGTCATCTCTGTCTCCGAGTCATCACCTTTTAGAACTGTCTCGATCTTGGTCCGGTTCAGATCTCCAGTAAAAATCCCGTTCAACCAATTTATGGAGCCATATTTCTTTGTTATCGCTTTTCTTCTTGAGTAGGAGAACTCCCCGTTTTTCTCTACCGCACCGTACTCCACTGAGGCGTTTTCACCCACATAAATCTCTGTAAAAGATGTGTTAAAGTCTCCGCTAGATGTTTCCTCAGTGACTGTTGCTGATGTATTCTTTTCCGTATTGACGACCAAATGGCTGAGCACAGGATTGTTTTCAATGTACTTAACATGTAGCTCTGAGCTGTCTTTAAGCTCGGCGTAGATGAATGAGTTTACATTTGCTGCATGCAGGGCGTTGATAGTGTTTTCGTTATGTTTTATAAGGTCAAACGCTTTGTCCCCTGCTTCCTCCATTCCTTCTTTTCCGGTGTATACATCCACGTCGCCTTCTGTCTCAATTTCTGGTTCGATCATGTCCTTTGAAACTTCCAGTTTTTCCTTTAGATTGTCCGGGTACCGTGTCCAGGTTCTTCCCGGAGTCCTTATTGACTCAGGTACTTGAAGTGATTCTGCTTCTCTGTCGGCTTTCTCCCGTATTTTCTTTAGTTTCATCCCAGGCTGCCCTCCATCTCTAGCTCAATCAAACGGTTTAACTCGACCGCGTACTCAAGAGGTAGTTCTTTCGCAATAGGCTCGATAAATCCTCTTACGATCATTTCTTTGGCTTCCTCTTCTTCTATTCCTCGGCTTTGGAGGTAATGGATCTCCTCGTCCCCGATTCTTCCCACTGTTGCCTCGTGTGCCATTTCCACGTCATCTTCTTTGATCTCAATGTAAGGCTCCGTATCACTGGTTGCCTCATCGGAAAACATGATCGCGTCACACTCTATCGACGTTTTAGAGCCTTTAGAGCCTTTGGGGATCCTTACGAGTCCTCTGTAATTTGTTCTTCCATCTCCCTGTGAGATTGACTTCGATTCGATTGTCGACTTTGTATTTGGTGCGTTATGTACTACTTTTGCTCCGGTGTCAATGTCCTGGCCGTCTCCCGCATAGCTTATTGTTATGTGGTTGGCTTTTGCACCTATTCCATTGAGATGAGAGGAAGGGTAAAGCATTGTAACTTTTGATCCCATTGAACCTGAGATCCATTCCATTGTACCGTTTTCCTCAACTTTTGAACGCTTTGTATTAAGGTTATATGTGTTTTTGCTCCAGTTCTGGACTGTTGAGTACTGTACGTGAGCGTTTTTGCCTACAAAAACCTCTACGCATCCGGCATGTAAATTGTTGCGAGTGTATTGAGGGGCACTACACCCTTCTATGTAGTGAACTTTGCTGTTTTCCTCTGCAATGATCAGTGTGTGTTCAAATTGGCCCATGCCCTTTGAGTTCATCCTGAAGTACGCCTGTACAGGTATCTCCACCTCTACACCCTCCGGAACGTAGACAAAAGAGCCTCCGCTCCATATTGCTCCGTGTAAAGCGGCGAACTTGTTGTCTTGGGCCGGGACGCACTTTGTCATGAAGTATTCTCTGACCATCTCTGGGTGTTCCTGTACAGCTTCATCCATGTCGCAGAAGATGACGCCTTTCTCCTCCCATTCCTCTTTCATGTTCTGGTATACGACTTCTGATTCGAACTGGGCTCCAACCCCGCTAAGAGCCTCTTTCTCGGCTTCCGGGATTCCCAGCTTGTCGAATGTGTCTTTGATGTCCTCAGGCACTTCCTCCCAGGAATCGCTCTGGCCCCCTCCCTGCTTCAGGAAGGGAGTTATCTCCTCTATGTTGAGATCGGAAAGATCAGGTCCCCAGCCCGGCATCTCACGTTTCTGGAAATGCCTGTATGCCTGGATTCGCCGGTTTGTCATCCATTCCGGCTCATCTTTTTCCTCGGAGATCTGTTTAACAGTTTCCTCGGAGAGACCAGTAGATGATTTGAATTCAGGTTCGGATTCCACTTTGTGCTGGAATCTTTCCTGATTTTTGGATACATTTTTCTCTGTCATATTATAGATGTCGGCTTGAATCTTTAAATGAAGAGTTGAATCAACAAGACTACCTTTTCTTGATGTCGGTGGAAGAGTACTCGTTCTTCCCTTCGATTCTCAGTACTTCTACATCGTGGCCTACTGTGTCTTCAGCCAGTTCCCTGACTTCGTCTCTATCATGTTTCTGGTCGTAACCGAGCGTGATTACATCAGGATTGACGTTCCGTACCGTATCGTATATATCGGTCTCGGAACCTAGGATAGCTCTGTCTACAGATTCTAATGCTTCAACCATTTTCTTTCTCTCGTCTTCGCTAAATACAAGATCCTTTCTTTTTTTGATTCTGGAGTCTCTGGAGATAACCACTACAAGCTCGTCTCCCATTCCTGAGCTTTCTTCCAGGTAATGGATGTGACCGGGGTGAAGAATATCGAATGTTCCCTGTGCCATTACTGTCTTCATACCGATAAGAGACAAACTGACTGTTTTCATTCTTTCCCGGGATTAATTGAAGAATCCGTCTATTTCTTTCCATGGTGCTTTTGTTGTCTTCATTTTCTTTCCTGGTGGGAAGACTTTTCTATAGTTACTCCAGTCGTACCGTTTGTCCATGTAGACTATGACTCCTTCATCAGTTTTCGATCGAATGCAGCGACCGGCGGCCTGAATTGCCCGGTTCATCGCGGGGTATGAGTAGCCGTAGTCCCATCCTTTTCCAAATAATTGGTCGTAGAAATTGATCAGTTCTTTCGTTTCGAGATCAGGTGTTTTAAGGGGTAAACCCACGACGAATACACCTTTTAGGACTTCTCCCGGGTAGTCGACTCCCTCTCCGAAGGATCCGGCGGCGACTCCGAGCAGTACTGAGTCTTTCTCATCTTTTCTTGAGGCGAAGTCATTCAGCATCTCCTGTTTCTCTTCTTTATCATGAGCTCTATCCTCGACGAATAGCTTTCTCTCAGTTCTCTGCTCCAGCAGTTCTTTGATTTTGTGCATCATGGAGTAGGAGGGGAAGAATACTCCACAGTTTCCGTTAACAGCCTTGAAGGATTTGCTCAGGTACCAGGCGTATTTCTGGTACATTGAATCGTCTCGTTCCTCGTATTTGGTCGTTAAAGTAGGAATTATCAGGTCTAGTTCGTTTTCTTTAGGGAAAGGCGAGCTGTAGGCAACGCTTTCAGTATTCTCTTCTTCTAGCCCGGTTAGGTCGACATACATCTGCTGTGGTGTCAATGTTCCGGACATCAGGATTGAGGAGTGAGACTTGTTTAATGGTTCAGAGGTTGAAATCCGTGGATTGAGGCAGGAATAGTTAATCATCAGGTATCTGTTTCCGCCTGAACCTCTGGTTCTCTTTATAGTTCTTACAAATCCTTCATCATCGCCGTTCCAGTAGTCCAGGAATTCTGCTATCTCGGCGCAGTAACTGTGCTCTTGTTCATCTTCTACTTCTTCCGCTGCTTTCTCTAGATTTAGTATGAGGTCTTCGTAGTCTGTGAAGCTTGAGATTGATTCTTTCAATGTCTTCTTTTCCAGTTTTTCCTCGTGGCTCTGCTGCCCTAGCTTGTCCCGGGCGATATCATGGATCTTTCTCTGCATTTGCTCCAGGTTTCTCTCCTCTTTGTAGTAACCGAATGTTTCGGCCTCTGTTTTTGCCTTTTTCAGATTTGGCATTGTAACTGAGCTGGAAAACAGTGATCGGGTTCTTGATGGTAGGTTATGCGCTTCGTCTACAATAATGATTAGGTCATCAAGCTCCAGACCTGATTTCTCCAGCACGATATCTCTTACCCCTGGATGGAAAACATGGAAGTAGTCCGCCACTATAAGATCAGAATCAGAAACCATGTACATAAGTATCTGGTATGGACAGATTTCACTGCATCTTTTCTTAACCTCTTCAGCTGTTAGAGACTGTCCTCTCAGTTCTGCTATTTTTTTCTTTGCCAGGTCGGTGAGTTCATGTGAGTCGGTAAATGTGTTTTCATGTCTGGGGCAGTCAGGACCTTCAACTCCTCTTACTCCGGTCTCTCCCTCGCACAAATGTGATTTACCGATAAGATCGACTGAATGAATAGCTGCGTCATGTCTTTTGTTCATCTCCCTGACAGTTTCAATCGCTATCTGGTGCTGGGAATGTCTCGGGGTTACAAAGAAAACCTTCTCGTCATTCTCTCTTGCGTATTCCAGAGCTGGCGTAATTGAGGCCGCGCTTTTTCCCAACCCGGTAGGAGCATGTGCGACCAGGTTCCCACCAGATTCTACAGCTTTGTCTACTTCCTGCATTAGTTCATCCTGTTTCTCCCTGACTTCAGGGAACGGAAAAAGATCCATACAACACAGATCGACTAGAACTCATTTAAGCCTAGTCAAAACAGATTAAAAGCTAAATGAGACATCTATATTTATGCCGTATAAAGCAATAGAAGCGGTTGAGAAAGCATTTGATGATACGAAAAAACTGCTTCTACCTTTCGATCTCAGAACATGGAGCAAGCTTGCTCTTATAGCGGTTCTAGCCGGAGGAGCAGGTGGCTTTAGTTTCCCAAGTGTGCCCTCCGGAAGCCCAAACTACAGTCCGGAAACAGGACAGTCCGGAACATCTGATTTCAGCGGCCTTCAGTCAGATCTAGGTTCTCAAGCCAGTATTAATATGGCTACAGGTGCATTTAGCTCTACCTCTACGAAAGCGGCTGTAACCGGTGCTGTGGGATTGATTGCCTCTCTAATTCTACTTGTCTTATTCATTAACAGCGTTTTCCAGTTCATATACTATCAGTCTCTGATAGAGAAGAATGTGAGGATTATAAAGAACTTCAGAAACAATACGGGTTTAGGATTTAGGCTTTTTCTTTTCCGCTTTGTCTGGTTAGCTGTTTTAATCTCAATTGCAGGCATAGGAGTTGCAGCAGTAATTTTCCAGCCCGTACTGATACTGGGATTGGTGCTGTTGGCTCTACCTCTCATACTAATTATAGGTGTGATCAATTTATTCGTCAATACCTTTGTAGTCTTGAGAATGCTTGAATCCGGAGAAAGATTCATTACATCTGCTAAATCGGTTTACACTGATGTAAGATCAGAGTGGAAAGAATTCGTGCTTTTCATCTTCATAAACATCCTTCTTGGAATGGCTGTAAGCACAGTTATTGTGATTGGAGCATTGATTACTCTTATAGCACTAGCGATGCCTGTAGGCGTTGTTGGTATCTTATTTTATATGGTGAACCCGATTCTCATAGCCCCTGTAGCGGTTATAGGAGTTTTGATAGCTATCCTGATGGTTTTGGTCGGTTTAGTTGCACCAACCAGCACGTTCATGTATTACTACTCTATAGAGGTCTATCACTTACTGACCTCTGAGAACTAATAAGAAAAGAAGGGGAAAAAGGGAGGGGAGGGAAGTATAAAGTAATCAAGGTAATTCGTGTTCCAGTTCAAAATCCTGGTAATTTAGAAGTAAAAGTCTAACTGCTTCGTGAAAGGCATCCGTCTTGTCTTTGAAGACTCCTTCTTCAACCATCTTCTCTACTTCATCATTCAGTTGGTCGGATAGTCTTACAGATACAGTCGCCATCCACTTTCTGTACTACATTTATCTCCTACGTTTATAAATAAACCGGTTTTTTGTATTATAGAATTTGAAAATACCTGAATTTGTAATGCGCTCGTATTACCAAGCTAAGTTCTGAACTGAGAACTGTCTTCCGCCTAGCATTTCGCTCAGGTTTTTTTATCTGATTATAGATTAACTTTTGCAAGTTTTCCGTATCCTGAGAAATTTTCTTAACAGCAAAATTTCAAGCCGCCTGTTCTAGAAAGATTTTTTACTGTAAACTCTGAAACAAGAATATGAGCCAAGGAAAAATTAGAAGTTTTGCACCGCTTCTGGGAGTCTTAACCTTCGTAATGGTTTCAACAGCGATTATATCACTGGTTGGAAACTTTACAGAGCTAACGCAGACTGGCAAGGTTTTCATGGCTATGTTCTTCCTGGCATTTGGATTCTTGAAAGCCTGTAATCTTGAGGGTTTCAAGGAGGCGTTTAAAAGCTATGATAATGGCTGAAAGAAGTGATTTGTACGCAACATCTTATCCTTTCCTTGAGCTCGGGCTTGGACTTCTTTATATCCTGCTTCTGTTCAATGGTTCTTTTGAGCTTGAGGTATTCACTCATGTCTCCGCCGTGTTTCTGATGACCGTCGGAGGTGCAGGTGTCTTGAATGCTATTAGGGAAGGAAGAAATCTGCAGTGTGCATGTCTTGGAAATGTATTCAATGTCCCGATGACAAAAGTTACGCTTGCAGAGGACCTTGGAATGGCTTTGATGGCTCTGCTGATGCTTTTTTCAGTCCTTTAGAGAGTTCACGCTAACGGTACCCGTTTTTGAAACAAGTTTTTTCTTAAATGTTGCATCCAGCTAATTTAGCATGATCGCCGAAACCAAAAATAGGCTTGATCAGGTTGGAGAGTCTAGGGCTAGAAACTTAAACATGTTTTTCTCCACTTTAGCAGGTTTAATATACACTTCGGTAGCCTTTAATCTAGACAGTGTAGGTTCAACATACATTTTAGGAGGCATAGTCCTAGCTACGCTATCTGACTGGAGTACAGTTTATTTTGTTCATAGCGGGGTTCTTGCAGGAACTCTGGATAGAATAATGAACTCTCGTGAAGCAGATATTTTCATGAAGCTGCATCTCTGGCCCGGTATTGTCGGTTATATCTTTCTAGCCGGTTTTGTTACTTCGGTACTTGTGTCGGCGCAGTTAAATCTGTTATTCTACCTATTCTTGGCAGGTTGGCTCATCATGTATATTTCAGGCCTCTATCCTTACTCAAAACTTAACTGAATAGAATTTAGAGCCAAAAACCTATTTTGCTCGGTATTCCGGGTTTATCCCAGTTTCCAGTGAGGATCTTCCTCGTCTTTTATCTCAATTATCTCCTCAAGCACATCTTCTTCTCCGGCTGTAAGAAAATCTTTCAGCTCTCTCAACTGCTTGTATTCTCTTCCATTAATGTTGACTATTAGTGTGTCGCCTTCCTCGAAGTCTCTTCCTACGGTCGCATTCGAAATTGATACTGCGACTTCCTGTCCCTTCTCTGCTTTATCCAGTGTCTGGTTTTCCGCCTGCACACTTTTGATCTTCCCGATTCTGTCTCCTTTCAGTGTCATTACTGAGCTACCGGCTGTTAGTATTCCATCAACTACTTTTACTCCAACTACAGCAGGTTTTGATCGGTTGAAGACGTGATCAGGAATCGACCTGATCTTGGCTGGTCTTGCAATCGAGTTAAGAGCTTCTTTTTTCTGTTTCTCTTTGAGTTCGTCCTTCCATTCAGTATAGTTTTCGAATATCTCATATATTACCTTGCTCTGGAATATTTTGACTCCTTTATCCAGGGCCATCTGCCGTGCCTGATCTGTTACCCGAGTGTTGAATACAAATATAGCTCTTTCCTCAGGTTTCTCATTTTCTACTTCTATGATATCGGACTTGGTTACGTTTCCGACCTCTGCTTTCTGTACGTCAATGTCTTCGATTTCCCGCATCACTGCCTCAAGTGATCCTAAAGAATCTGCTTTTACCGCTACACCCTGTCGCTGTGTGTCGAACTCGACTGATTCCAGCTCCTCCTCAACTTCTTCTATCGCAGCGTCGAGTTCATTTTCAGAGGCTGTTCTTATAGGTGCTCCTGAAACGACAGCTTCAAGGTCCTTCCCTGCTATCTTTATACCTGAGGCAGGTTCCATTTTTTCCACTCTTTCATATTTTTCGTCAAGCCTTATTTCTTCTAGAGGTCTTGGACACATTAGAGCTCTAATATCTGTTGTCTTTACGCCGTTCGAGGTTCCATAGACCATTTTATCTTCTTTATCAATTATTCCGTCGTAGTGTATAACGTCAGTAGTTGTTCCCAGGCCTTTTTCCTGTGATACTTCGAGTACTGTTCCCTTGCCCATGCCTTCGTTTACTTCGAGATTATCTCCTAGGTATTTCTGGGCTAATCCTGTTACAACCATCAGTAGTTCAGGAATTCCTTCACCTGTCTTGGCGCTGATTGGCACTATAGCTGCCTTTTTCTGGAAACTTTCGACCCGGTCGAATCTGTCTGCAGTCACCTCTACTTCCTCGTGTAGATCGCTCATTAGTTCGTATATTTTCTCATCAAGTGCGTTTACGTTTCTCTCGTTCTGCTGCTTGATGTTTTTGGTGAATAGCTGGTGTTTGGAGTTCCAGCCATGAAGGGTATCGATCTTGTTAAATGCAATTACAAAGGGAGTTCCTGAGTCCTGAAGGATTTGTAGTGCTTCCTCTGTCTGTGGCTGAATTCCTTCGGTCACATCTACAACGACTATTGCTATGTCCGAGATTGAGCCTCCGCGTTTTCTGAGGGATGAAAAAGCTGCGTGACCTGGTGTGTCAATGAAAAGTATTCCAGGTATTGTAAGTTCGGTATCTAGTTGTCCGAGAAGATCTCCGCATACATTCTCAACGGTCTGTATAGGTACTTCAGTTGCCCCGATCATCTGTGTGATACTTCCTTCCTCGTCTTCGGTTATCTCTGATTCTCTAATCTTGTCAAGAAGTGATGTTTTCCCAGCGTCTGTATGACCCAGTACCGATAAAATTGGCTGTCGGGGCATTGTATATCACTAAGTTTATAGAATCCGATTTAATGTTATAAAGAAAACGGTTATTTATGAAGAGGAGTTAGGAATAGAGAGATAGGCGGACAGGAATTATTTTTGCTTCGATGGATACTCGTGCTGCCGATTATTCTTCCAGTTCTTCTCACACTTGGAGTTACAGAAGTGAACTTTTTTGCCACTTTGGAGAACCATCAGTTTTCCTTCAGTCTTTTGAAGTTCCTCTCCACAGTATTTACATTCTGCCATCTACTCGTTCACCTCATGATCAAGTCTTTGAAAATTTCTCATTTTTGATTATCCCTCCATTTCTGTTTCTTTGATGTGAACCACGTCGTCTTCTCTGATGGGTCCACGAGTATTTCTTACAAGAATTTTGCCTTCTTCGCTTCCTTCAATTATTCTGCAACGGATTTTTCGGACTCCTCTGTGTCCTTGATCTCCGATCACTTCAACTACTTTGGCTGCTACCACGAAATTCTCACTTTTTGAGTTTCTAGAATCTGGAACCGCGTAGGGCGGCTCTCAGTTTTGCTTTCAGGTTTTGAAGAATCATGGATTGTTCACTCTTCGTCTTTGTCGAGAAGTTCTCTTGCTTTTAGTCTTATGTCGTCTACCTGATCTTCAGCCTGTCCGACTGAAGTAACCGCGATTGCAGCGCTCTGTACATTGATGCCTGCTGCCAATCCAAGTTCTTCTTTGTCAGGGACGAATGTGTATGTAATATCTTTTTCTTCCGCCATTGCTGGTAAATGCATTACAATTTCTTCAGGTGATACATCTGAAGCAATTACAATCAGGTCTGCTTCATTTCTCTCGATCGCTTTCGTTACTTCGTTGGTACCGATTACGACCTTACCTGTGTCGTCTGCTTTTTCGATAGCGTCGTAGGTTTTTTCTGCTAATGAATCTGATGGTTCGAATTTTTGGAATGCCATTATTTGTTAACACCTTTCGCAACCTTGGGTCATCAAGGCTTATGCTCTAGAATAGTTTGAAACTTTTTTATAGGGACTGCAGTTGTATATGTGAGAGGGTTGGGATGCTTGGCCTTTACTGTCTTTCCGGATTAATTTGGAGAGTTTATCGGATTTGATTTAATCAAGTTCTTCTTTAAGATCCGGCACTATGAGTATGTCAGTGTTTATAAGTTTTTGTTTCCATCTGCTTCAATTTCTTTCAAAAGTTGCTATTTTAGGAATCTGATCAGTTTCATTCCTGAATTTTCATATTTCTACTCGCCCAGTTTTTCCAATTAGCTTTTTCCCGATCCGGATCATTCTTCATGTCATTCCTGCTGGTTGCTGTTCTGCTGGGAAATTATGTTCTTGACACCTGACCTATCTTGTTCGAGGCTATGGAGTAATTCTTTTGCCTCCTTTTCGGTCGCCCTGTCCTCCTCTATACCTCTTTCCAGCTGATTCACGGTATCCTCTATCTCCCTGGATAGATACCTCATCTCCCGTATCATATTTTTGGCTGATTCAAATTTTTGTCTCCTGATAAATAATGGACCTTTATCGATTTCCGGTACATCTATCTGTTTTGTTTCCGCAGGTTCAGGTATAGAATCATTAAGTCTTGAGTCCGAGTTAGTATTTGTTGTTGAATTCGGTGATCTGTTCTGGTTCTGTTGAGTCTGTGATTCCTGTGCTTGCTGTGATGTGTTTTGTCTGCTGCCTCTATTTTGTTGGTTCTGTGGTGGTGAATCAAAGGTTTCTACTTCTTTGGATGGGGTATTCTCTTTATGCTGTTTTTTGTTTTGCTGCTGGTTCTGTTTTTGTGTAGGAGTGTCCGATTTTTCCTTGTTCTGGAACCTTTCTTCAAAAGATTTTTCGGATGGCTCTGACACATCATCATGTTCGGTCGGGTCCGGGTCTTGAGAGAAGGACTGTGTTTGGTTGATGTTTTGGTTCGGAGAGCCGTCATCGTCTTCTTCAAATCCATGTGGGAACTCTTCTTCTGGTTCATCAGTTTCTTTTTGCTGGTTCTGTGGAGGCTGCTGATCTGGCGTACTGCTGTTAACCATCTGTTTTATATCCTCCATATTCTCCTGTAGTTGGTCTTTGTCGTCTCCTCCTATACCGAACATAGTGTTACATAAGATTTGGTCTTACCGGGTTTAAATATTCGGGTATTACAGGCTTTTAGAATTTCTTTAAGGTCATTTGCGTTTTCCTATCAACTAGATCAGATACTCTTAGGCCGACTCTACGCAATGAGGCGTTTTTTTCTTCTAATAGTCTTCTAATCAATTTGTCAGAGTGGTTGATGAGTTCTTTCTTTGACTCCGCGGTATCTATTTTTGTGGATCGGGTGTACTGGTTTAACTCGGTATCTATACCTATAATAGCTATTTTTCCGAAAGCTTTCTGCTCTGATTCTATTCTTTCATCTAGTTTTTCGGCGATCTCTTCTATTTCCTTCATTATATAGCGATGGCTTTTGGAGTTTCTCTCCATAGTTTTGATCTTGGAAATCTGTTTCTGTTCTCCTGATTCTAGCTTTCTTGAACCTTTACCTATGGCTTTCCTCTTCAGTGAAGCGGCTTTCTCTCTACCGAACTTCTGTGCTAGTATGGTGTTATTAACTTCTCTTAAATCCTCTACAGTCTTTATCCCTGTTTCTTCCAGTATTTTCTCAGTTTTGCTTCCTACGCCGTGAAGATCAATCACATCTTTTTCAGACAGAAATTCCTTTTTGCTGTCTTTCCCTACTTTTTCTAATCCGTCAGGTTTGTCATCATCTGAAGCCAGTTTCGCTAGAAACTTGTTCGGAGCTATACCTATTGATGCAGTCAGTCCAAGTGATTCTATTCCTGCCTTGATCTTTTTTGCTTTTTCAACTTCATCTCCTTCAAGTCTGAAGTAGGCCTCGTCGATGCTGGTCTTCTGTATTTTGCTTGTGAAAGAGCTTAGGATTGCCAGTAGTTCCTCCGATTTTTTGCGGTAGAAATCATGGTCTGCCTCAAGAAATACTGTTTCCTCCGTTGCTTTGTCCTTGGCTTCTCTCAGAGGTATTCCTGAGTCTATTCCGAGTTCCCTTGCCTGATAGTTACAGGTCGATACTGCTCCTGAGCTCTTATTCCGGGTGTATATACATATCACAACAGGTTTTTCCTTCAGTTCTGGTCTTCGGAGTTCTTCACAGCTGGCGAAAAATGCATCCATATCGATGTGTGCGATCATGTAACTAGAATGGAAGGTTTATTTAAAAACAGAAGTCGGGAGCTGAACCGGTAGTTCCACTAGTTGAGCTTTCCCACATGTTTTTCTACATCTTCTATGTAGTCCTCAACTCTGGATCGATAGCTTTCGTCCCGTAATTCTCCGTCTTCAGAGAATACATCTGTAACACCTGAGATAGGAAGGTTGGGTCCGGGTTTACCATTAACTGCCAAGGTTATATCATGGAGATGTGATAGACCTCTAACACCGCCGAATCCTCCGGCGGATGTCGTTACGTAACTGAATGGTTTATCATCGTACTCTGGGTAAAGATGGTCCAATGCGTTCTTGAGTACTCCTGGGATTGAGTGGTTGTATTCCGGGGTGATTATTACCAGACAGTCTGTTTTCCTGATTTTTTCACTGAGAAGTTGTGCGTTCTCTGGTGCCTCACCTTCATCAGAGTAGGTCCTATAGTTGAGAAACGGGATTTCTTTCTCTTTCAGGTCAAAGATTTCGGGTTGATGCCCTGCTTCTTCCAGTTTCTCTTTGAGAAACTCGGCTGCATGGACGGTTTTTCTTCCGTCTCGGGTTGAGCCTATCAGGAGGAGAAAATGCATTTTATTCCTTTTCTTCAGTTTCTTCGGTTTCGGGTCGGAAGTCTGAAAGGTTGAGCTCGATTTTTTGTCCGTTCTCTCCCTGCAGCTGTTCTGCAAGTAGGTAGTATACGAGACCGATCGAGTTCTCCGCCTTGTTATTTGCCGGTATTACAAGATCAATGTTGTCCAGACTGTTTCCTGAGTCTGCGAGAGCTATCACGGGTATTTGTGCATCGACTGCTTCGTCGATTGCCTGAGCGTCTTCTTCCGGATCTGTGACTATAACTACTTCGGGTTCCATGAAGTCATCGGAGTTCGGGTTTGTCAGTGTTCCCGGCATGAATCTTCCTGCAATTACTTCTGCGCCTATTTCCTCTGAGAAAGCTTCTAGGGGCATTCTTGATGCTTCCTTTCTTCCAACAACTAGAATTTCTTCTGGACTGTATTTTGACAGAAATCTCGCTGCACTTCTTATTCTTTCATCTGTCTGGTTGAGATCGATTACTGATAGCTGGTTCTTTTTCACGTGGAAAATGTATTCCTCCATGTCACTGTGTTTTGTCTGTGTTCCGATATGTACTCCGTGTGAAAGATATTTTTCACGATCTATCAGCAGCTCTTCTTCGTCACTCACTTAAAAACCACCTGATTTTCTGTGTAAACAGAGAAAATTAATGTTCGGTTCATAACCGGATAGTCGAAGACTAAATATTAAATAAGGGTTTGATCTGCTAGAAACTGTTCAGTTCCGGGTTCTCCATCTTGCCCCAACTCCTCAAGAGAGTATTCAGTTTTGCTATTCTAATATCTGAGATTCCGGCTTTGATGACAGGCGTTTCCCACTCCAGTGCGAGGTCTGAGATTGTTGAGTCACAGGTCTCACCTGATCGATGTGAGATGACAGTGATGTAGTTGTTCTCCTTTGCAAGTTCTACTGTTTCCCTGGCATCTGTTACCGTCCCTACCTGGTTTGGTTTGACTATCAGTGCGTTTCCCGCGCGGTTCTCTATTCCTTCCTGTAACCTCTCTTTCTGTGTTACAAAGAGGTCGTCTCCGGCTATCATTATTTCAGGGTTCTTCAACGTTAGTCGGGCATGGTTTCTGAGATCATCTTCATGGAACGGATCCTCGACATAAACCAGGTCGAACCCATCGATTAGTTTCTGCACGAAATCCAGCATCTGATCTCCGTCGAACTTTTGCCTCATCGAAGGCAGGTTATATTTTTCAGTTTCTCGGCTGTAGAACTCAGAGGCTGCAATATCCAGTCCGATCCTCGCATCATGTTTGTCGGCTACTTTTTTCAGCGCCTTCAGTGTTTCCTCGTCATCCATCGAGGTTACTAATGCGCCTTCATCGTTCATACCCATTACTTTCTGTGAGTATCTTTCCTTCAGTTCCTGGTAGATCGTGGTATTTGTCCTTATTGCTTCTGGAAAGGTCTCTGCGTTGACAGGTAACACAAGAAACTCCTGTATAGCGGTGTTTCCTCCATGTTCTCCTCCACCAATCACATTGCTGAGCGGTAGCGGGAATTTTTTACCTCTCTGGAATCCGTCTGCGTTCTTGAACGCAAAGCTTGAGGCGACTGCTGCCGATCCGATTCGGGAGAACTTGTCTGTACCATCAAGTTCTCTGAGCTTGTTATCAAACTCTTCCTGTGTCAGGTTTTTTCCTTCAAGCTTTGAGAGAAGCTCTTCAGTTCCATCAAGATGTTCCGGGACAAATGCCTCTGCTTCGTACATTCCGGTTGAAGCTCCGGAAGGCGCCTTTCCGTAGCTGGAGTTTATTTCCGCTTCCACAGTAGGTTTTGTACGTGAGTCAATTATCTGCCTGAGTTTCAGAGACTTGATTTCCATAAAGTAGAATTAGCTGTTCTTGTTTAAAATCTGGCTGGGTGAAGAATTGGTAAATAAAGAGAAGAAACGTGGATACTTTAGTTGTTCTTGACTGTAATTGGGAGTTTGTCTTCTTCCATTTCCTTTCTCGCTGTTTTTAGTGGTTTCTCACCTTCTTCTGCGTCTACGAATGCTGGTGCTCCCTGCGCTAGCTGGAGCGTTCTCGCTCCAATTACTCTTGCCTTTTCGTATCTTGTGTAGTTCATTTTAAGTATCACCTTTTGATGATCAACCAATGTAGCCGAGATCCTGTTGGCTCTGGCTTTCTTGGTCCTGACCCTGTTTGCCTTTGAGGTTTTGAAGTTTTTTAAGGACTTCCTGTGACTCCTTTACTTTCTCGTCCAGTTCTGAATAATCTATATCAAGATCCAGGATTTTCTCAATTGACTGTAGTACGGCCTCGGTTGCCTTTGGATCGCTTAGGAGGAATCCTGGGGTTTCCCCTAGCAGGCAGATTCCGGAGTAGTCTCTCTCGTGACCGAGTCCAAGGATAAGTCCGGATGCTCCGACTATCTGCCCTACATCATGATCTAGGTTGATTCCATGTTCTGAGTAATCGTCTTTGAGTTTCTCAGTTGTCACGGCGCCGAAGACATCAGGCTCTTCTACTACATCTCCTGTTCCGTATCCCCCGATTGTTATGATTTCTGAGGCTTCTGCCTCGTCTACAAGTTCCATTATCTTCTCCGCGACTTCGTAATGTCCCTGAGGTGTTGATGCCTGTGCATTTCCCTCAATAAGTACTAAATCGCGTGCATCATCTCTTTTAAGCTGGTATATATTGTTTTTAAGGAGGTCTACTGTTTTGTTGTCTCTTACAATCGTGTATGGTGGGAAGTGATGGGAATAAAGTTCGCCGACCTTGTCTGCTTCAAGATGGTCTGCGAGGTATGCTACTGTAGTTTTGCCTATGTGACCTATTCCTGCAAGTCCTTCTATGAATACCGGGTTTTCTGTACCTAGTTCTTTTTCCATGTCAAGTCTAACTGTCATTCTTTTTGATCACATTAGTTCTGGTCTTCCATCTGTTTTTTGGTTTTCCGTCTATATTCTCCATATCTATCCGGGTAAGAGAATTTTGGCGGTCTTGCAGTTTCTGTATCTGTACAGTGTTCCTGCTTCAGTGTATATGAGTTACATTCTGGACATTTTTTAATCATAGGAGAACTCACGCCTTCGAGAATTCGAATTTTCCGCCCAGTTCTTCGGCTTTTTCCCTGAACTCTTCAACAGCTTTATCCATCCTTTTCTTGGCCAGTTCCTGGTTTCTTCCCCATGCAGTTGCAGAATACTTCGGTGCTGACACATACTTTATATCAATGGCTTCAAACTCCTTGAATGTATCTTTTATCCGGTCTACCCCATTACCTTGATGGAACTCGAGTTTAATCTCTCCCTCAAGTTTTTCCTGTTTCAGGTTGATGTTTTCCTCGGCGACTTCCTTTATCGCCTCTACTGTCTCTTCATCGAACATTTCCTGTAGCTTTTCCTCCTTTCCTACCGCGATTTCGAAGCCGTGGAAGGCCGAGCCGAACTCTTTCTGGAGCTCGAATGCTATTTCTTCATACGCTCCATCTTTTGAAATATTAAGTTTTTCTCCCAGTTCCTCTACGAAGCTGTCCGCCTTTTTCTCCTTGTTCAATCGAGACATTGCATCTCTTTTCTGGTTCTCGTTAACTCTTTTCAGCGAGAGATCCACTGTATCATCTTCGTTTTCAACTACTTGTGCGACCGTTTTCTCTCCTTCTGAAATCTCCTTGCCGACATCCTGCACCCATGAACGTGAGACCTCAGATATGTGGATAAGTCCAGAAACATCACCGTATTCGTCAAGGTCTGCGTAAGCCGAGTTCTTATCAGCATCAGTTATAGTTATGACCACGAAATCTCCGACTTCGGGTCTATCTTTGTACCATCTCATAAATGGAAAATAGAAAGTGAGCTTTAAAAGATGAATTAAGTCTCTACTTTATCATTCCCTTAAACTCTCTAAATCTAATTCAGAGCAGAATTACTTGAATTGATCGTGTTAGAAAATAGGTTCGATTATTGCGGGAAAAAGAATATTTACTCTGCTTTAAGTTCTTCTGCTATTTCTCCATTCACGTCTGCCTTGCCGCCGGTAGGGGTTGCGAGTTCTTCGCTGCACACTAGACATTCAACCTTTGTTGATGCATGTGAGAAGATCTTCTGCTCATTACCGCATTCGCTGCATTTTACCCTGTAGAAATCTCTGGCCATCTAATTAATCACCGTTCAATCTCAAGTTTTGAAGTCCTGATTGGGTTTTGTCTCTTGTAGCTCTTTCCGCATTCCTTGCAGTTAAACTCGAGATCTTTCTTCTCCGAGGTCGGGTTCTTTCTTCCTCTGCTTCTGATTGCAGGGTTCTCATATGGGAATGATCCGTACCCGTTATCTACCTTTCTCTGTCTCTTTCTATCTTTCTTTTTCCAGGCGCCTGCGTTTTGATTAGTTGGTTCTTTGAGTGTCTGCTCTGTGTGCTTATCGCAGTTTGGGCAGTATCTTCTCTGTTCTTTTGGAATCTTGACCATATTCATCACTGGCGCGGTTAAACTTTAAAAGGACTTCCTAACCTTTTTCCAGGATTCTTGAACCGTTGAGTTCAGAGGATTTCAGGTTTTCAGGCGTTCCCAGAACTATTTCCGTTCTGATATTAGATCTTTCGATTATATCGAGTGCTGTAGAGTCTATCAAGTCATGTGTTCCAGCTGATTTATTACCTTCTGTTAGCTCCCTAAGCTCAGATACTGTCGTTTCTTCTATCTTTTCCGCCTCCTGTTCTTCAGGATCTTCGGTATAGACTCCGTCTACACTTGTCGCAATGATTAGTCTGGCCTCAAAAAGTTCTGCAACCGTTGCCGCAACCGCATCTGTAGAGTAGCCAGGGACCAAACCACCCATAACAGTATCTTTCCCTGTTTCTGCTGCTTTTCGAACCTCCTTCACTGTCTCCGGGATCTCCGGATATGCATTGAGCGCTGTCGCCAATGTTTTTGCGTTCAACCTCGTAGCTTCTATTCCAATAAGATCGAGCTCTGTCTGGTTCCCGTATTCTTCTGCTGCAAGAATGTTTTCCTTCAGTCTACCGGCGCCTGTAACTATAATTTTCTGCTTCTCCGAACTGAATGCGTTCTTGTACTGATCCAGTTTATCCAGGTTCTCTGTTAAAATTGATCCTCCTAGTGCGTATACTTTTTCTACCATTTTAGCTTTCCACCTTTTCTGCGTTTCCTCTGTTAACCAGTATATCCGCGTTTTCTTCAGGCAGTTCAGCTTTCTCCCCTTCTTCAAAAGGTCCGTAGGATTCAAGATCGGTCCCCATGAACTCTGGCACCTCCGATATGATTTCCACTTTTTCGTATCCTTCCTCTGTAGAAGTTTCAGTTACATCTATATCGTCATCTGTTTCTTCATTTTCCTCCATCTCTATCTCAGATTCTTCCTCAATATCAGGAGTTTCAACTTTATCTGAATCGCCCTCGATTACTTCATCAATACTGGCGGAGTATTCTTTGAATCTTTCCTTGATATCGCGGAAGAATTCCTGTTCTCGGGGAAGAAGATTTAATTTGCTGCTTTTAACATCAGACTTCACAGATATTTTGGCGTTCTTGACTATCTTTTCCTGTCGAAGCCCGATTATTTTCTCGAAAACCCTCTTTGCGTTCTTGTATTCTCTGTTGTCAACTCCTTCTTTTCTTTCAATGTACTCGGAGACTCTCAGAAGAAAGTTGTCTTCTAGTTCGGATAGCTTATCCTGTCTTTTCTCTGTCTTCTGTATCTTTCTTAAATCGCTGAAGGTCAGTGCTTCGTCTCCCATTCTCCCAGTTCAAAATTTGACTACAAACTTTTTATCTGGACTGCTACAGCTTTTTGACCTTGTCATCTTCCTGGCATTTCTGGACGTGTTTCCTGTAGTAACTCTCCATCTCGTATTCCTTGCCGCAGTAGGGACACTCCATTATCTCCTTCTCATCGTTGTTCTCATCTTTCTCGCTTTCCGGGTCTCTCTTATTTGCCTGCCGGAAGGCATAGCTGACAGGGTTTGTTACCTGTTCTTCAATGTGGTCTCCCTCATATACTTGCATGTCCTCGTAATAACCATTGGAATCGTAGTTGGGAGGAGGTACATCCTCGTCTCGGCGTCTGTGCCATCTTAACTGAGTTTTGATGTAGGTATCGGAGAGCGCTTCCTCATTCCGTTCGTTCCACTCCCAGATTTTGGATTCGATCTGTTCCCAGGAGTATCCGACGGTTCTCAGAAAATTGAGGAGTATGAATAATCCACGTTTTCTACCGTCCTCAAGGCCTTCCAGAACATTGTTTATAGTAGGTGGGAAGTACTTCTCCGGTATCGCGTCCTCAGGTCTTTCAAAGTCTCTCTCCGATCTCTCTATTCTTTCCTCTTTTTTCTGCTCTCTTCTCTTCTCAATGTAGTCCATCGCCTGAACGGCCAGATTCGCCGCCTCGCCAACCTCGTATTCGTGAAGAAACCGTGTCTTAAAATCGATATTATCCATTTCTGCGTCTTTTTTCTCAAATTCCTCCAGTTTCCCTATCTCTATAGGTTTGGATACCAGCCAGCTTCCATCATGGAGAGAGTAAGGCATTCGGAAAAGATGTCGTGAACCCCAGTCATTCTCGATATCCGATACCTGGTAAGGATCTAAGCCCCCGTCAGTCTCCATTTCCTCATCGAATCCATGTTCCTTGACAAGCTGTATCATTTCGTCCTTGATATTCTCCCGGACATAATTTACTATGCCCTGGGGAAGCTCAGGGTAATGTTTTGAAATATGGTCTCCGCCGATTGTCTCCGGAAATGCTTCCCCTCTAAAACCTATATGGAATCCGCGGTTACCTGAAAACTTGATGCTTATATTCTCGATTCCGTGTTCGTTTAACTCCTCTATAACTAGTTTTGCGGTATCTTTGGAGAGTTCAAAGGAGTAGTCACAGTCAATATCTATTACGAGATCCCAGCCTTCTCTCAGCTTGTCAGCGTCGTTAACTTTATCGATCAAAAGCGGATTTCTCCATTTCTCTACCGATGAATGGAAAGCCACTGCGCCGTTTTCAACTAGCTGTTTAAAATCTCCCGGGAAGTTGACGGCGTCCGGTCTTTTTCCGTAGCCTTTCAGGTAAGTTGGAGCGATTTCCCTATATTCAGAAACTTCAACTACGCGTTCAACTAATTCTTTCTGTTCGTAATACTGCCTTATTTTCCAGTCCTGCGGTTTCTCTCTGCTCCCTTCATCCGCCATGGTTCATCTATTGAAACGAAAACCTAAAAGTGTGATCTGGAGAACCCGATGAAGTCTATTCTTCCTCGAAGTCAAGAGCTATCGAGTTGATGCAGTATCTTTTCCCGGTTGGTTCCGGACCGTCATCGAATACATGTCCGAGATGTGAATCGCAGTTGGAGCATGTTACCTCAGTTCTATCCATGCTGTGGCGGTCATCTTCTTGAAACTCGATTGATCCTTCGATTGCATCGTAAAAACTTGGCCATCCGGAACCAGAGCTGAATTTTGTATCTGAGTCAAATATTTCCTGTCCACACGCTTTACAGCAGTAATTTCCATCCTCTTTCTGATCAAGATATTTACCTGTTCCTCTGGTCTCAGTTCCTTTTTCTCTCAGGACTTCGTATTCTTCCTCGGATAGTTCTTCTTTCCAGTCTTTCTCTTTCATGGTTTATTCATATACTCAAGTATATTATCAGTATCTATTTCTCTTTCTTCTGTCGGAGTCCCCAACTTGAGAGCGTTGCAAAATTCATCTAGTCCTTTGTAATTTCCTTCCTCGTCTGTTTCTAGAAGGTGAATCCCTAGGGCGGATCCAGAAACCGGAGGTTCATATACCTCCGTAAAAGCTTTGTAAGCTGTTGAAAAACCTTCCTTGTCATTCACTTCGATCTCATCTCTGAGATGTTCTATCCTTGCCCAGTCTCTATCTGTCTCCTGATTGAGAGGTACAAGTCTTTCCAGTTACAGCTTAGGGCATCCCTCTCGTGATCTTCTAGTTCCTAAAATTTTACTGCTCCGCTCCGACACAACTTATTTTTTTACCTTTAATCTTCTTCAATGCGTGGTGCGAGTACGAAGCTGAGCCTTGCTTTTTCAGGGACTTCGAAGTTGAGTCTCATCGGGAAGTCATTTCCGAGTCTCAACTGAAGTGTGTCGCTGAGTTTTTTGGCGCCTGTGATTGAGTTAAGATAGTCAAGAGAGAACATTGACTTACACTGTGATCCTTCGATCTCCATCAATCCTTCGCTTCCTTCCTGAATATTGAACTTAACGTTGCTTTGATCTCCTTCTGCCTCGATTGTAAGTGAGTCCCCGTCTGATGATACTGTCACCGAGTCTCCTACAACCATTGCATCCTTGATAGCGCTTTCAAGCACAGAAGTCTCTAGGTCTGCTGTTACGTCGAAATCCAGCTGGTCTGTTGATGGGATGTCGTCCTCTGAAAGGTTGAGTATAGGCAGTGAAAAGTCTCTGGTAGATGAGTCCTCCATTTTTATGTAGAATTTGGACTCGTCTTCCTTTACCTCAAAAGTTAATGTATCACCTGAGTTTGCTCTTCTTAGAATCGAGTAAAAGTTTTCTAGGTTAAGTCCTACCTTGGTTTCCTCGTCTAGATCATAGCCCTCGAATACATCTTCTTCCAGTTTGAAGTCTACAAGAGCGACCATCGCAGGATCTGCTGCGATTAGATGGATTCCGTCTTCTTTCAGTTGGAAAAGCCCTTCTGAAATCAGATCTGATATGGTTTTTAATGAATCCTGTACAAGTCCTACATTTTCTAGTTCAGCTTTAAACATTCCTCTCACCGTTATTATTCAGTAGTGTTAACAATTTTTTTAACTCTATTGTAGGTTTCCATATCCACTTCTTCAAGACTGTGGACGATCTCTGCCTGTATTTCAAAGCTGTCAGGGGTAGGCAATACACGCCCGAGAACCCGAATCTCGTTATTTTCCTCAACATCTTCAATATCTTCTTCCTGCATAAAGATTTCTACGGAACCGGTTCCATCATCCATAGTAATTGATTCCTCATCCACCGAAATCACCGTTCCGACTACACGAACTCTGATATCTCTCTGCGGATCTATTTCCTCTATATTTTTCGGCTCTGTCGGTGCTCTTCTTTGATGTTCATCTGCCATATCCAATCAATCTTAATTAAATGTTTTAATTATTCCGTGGACGTATATTGAGAAGGGAGAAAATCAAGGGTTTCAAATACTGGAAACCTCTATTACTGTCACATGGGACTTTTCAGCGACGAAACCGGGGAACTTGAAACCGAGCTAAATATGATCGAAGAACAGGTAACAACTCTGGAGTCTCACCTAAATGCTGTTGATGCAGCCCTTCAGGATGTCGTAGATAACTATCAATCAGTTCTCACCGATGAGATGAGTTATCAAGAGCATGAACTGGATCGTTTGAGAGAGGTTATTAGACGTGAAAGACTGGAAGAGGATGACGTAGATGAGATCAAAAGACGTCTCCGAAATCTGGAGCAGAAATTCTCGGCGAAGCGAAACGAGAAAGAAGTTAACTTGGAGCAAGTCCTCTATGCATTCAAGTATATCCGCAGGAGCATAAAGGATTCAAAACAAGAAATCGGGGAGCTGGAGAACCATATTGATGATTTGGAAAACGAGTTTTACATGTACAGGAATAACAAAAAGTATGATTTCGAGAAAAAACTGGATGAAAGAGACTATCATGAGGATAAGGAGGACATAAAGGATGAACTTGCTCGTTTAAGGGCTTCAATAAATGCTCTTGCCGATACAATGGATGAAGAGGATAAGATAAAAGTAGAGTAAATACTTTAGTCGTAGATCTTATGTACATTTCTACATTCAGTGCATTCGTAGAACCTTGTAGGTGGCTCATCAGAGCTTCTTGTCTGTTCCATCCACCATTCGTGTTCTTTTTCATCCTTCTTACTATCTGAGCATTCAGGACATTCTTTCATAGTGGTTGGTCTCGTGGTTTCTTCATCGTCTTCTGATGAGACGTTCAGTCTATCCATAGGGTCTTCCTCTTTTTCCTCTGTTACTTTCATCTCATCTGCCTCAACATCTTCTTGAAACTCTCCACAGTTCCTGCATTCCATTTTAGCTTCTCCATCTTCTTTCTCTGAGACAAGCATTCCTCCACATTCATCACAGAATTTCATTGTTGAACACGAATTATTTGCTGAAGATTTAAATAGGAATGCCTACTCTGGACTGAATCAGACTCTGCGGCATGCAGGAGTGCTATCAAAACTTAATGGTTCGTCCCCTGAGTATCCAAATAGATCCATTGCCAGAATCTTCACAAGCCCTACTCTTGGAATACTGAAAGCTGTCTTCCCGTATATCTGATCAGGTCCGATATCTTTTTCGAAATCGTGTTGTCCACGAGTGTTATCCCCCTGCGTCTCTATATGATCGTCTGTTTTCAATATAACCCGGTGTATTATCGGTATGTTGACTTCCGGGCTTTCAGAATCATACACAACTACATCTCCTTCTTCAATCTCCTCGAAGCTCTGACCCTGTACAAGTATTACATCCCCGACATTGTACTCAGGGTACATTGAGCACGAAACCACCGTGACGACAGGTTTTTCCGTATCAAAAACTACCCCTGTTGTCTGAATTATGCCGAAAGCAAGTATCAAGGCCAACGCCACAAAATAGAACTCCTTGAACGCTTTCGATTCCTTTAGATCATTCCAAGATTTGTGAGCATCCATGTGAGTTTATTCGGCGAGTCATTTTTTATAACGATTTTAATCCTTTTTCTGGAAGGCATTCCCTATCAGGTCGGCGGCTCTAACTGTCTCCGGAATATTTCCCTGTAAAGTCGCTTTCTCAGTAAATCTTTTTGCTTTTTCTTTGCTGCAACCTGCGAACTGAATGAAGATATATCCAAAGCTATGAGTATCCGGCAACTCGGAAACTATACTCGGATCTAAATCTGCAGCTTCCATTCCTTTTCTTACCGAATCCTTGTCAGGCTGATTGATGGTTACAGCAATAACAGGTTTGTTCAGTTCCTCGGAGATTTTTTCAATATCGGCTATATTGAAACCATTGAAGCTTACACCATCTAGGAATATAGCTGCAATATCCTGTTTGAATATGTGATAAAGTTCAATTATATCTTCTGTAGCATCTCCTGTATCCGGTTTCTGGTCTATGATCCCGGTTTGTTCCATGAACTCTGTGCCTCTGTAGGAGACACCTATAAGCTTCTCGGCCTCTCGAGGACCGTCGTCTATACCAAGAAATCTGAGGCCCTCTTTCATCTCACTGAAAAATTATTTTGGATTTAAAGCTGGTCTTCGAGTTTGTCGAACCATTCACGGGCAGTTTCTATCGCGTCTTTTACGACTTCTTCAGGATTTTCTGCCTCCACAATAAGATTAGATTCTCCGCCAAGTGGGTGCCCTTGATCGTAGGCTGCTTCTCCACCGTTCTCCCAGACCGCCTTCCTAACAAGATTTGCGACCGTATGGTTCTGATTTAGGTTGATCAGAATTCTGTCTTCTTTTTCAACTGCTTCAAGCTCCATAGTATTATTCTAACCCCTAATCTTTTTCACTGGTTATGAAAACCCCTACCTTGACATCTTTTGACTCCTCGATGTGAAAACCATAGGTGGCTGGAAGTGATATCTCGTAATTTTCCCAGTTTAAGAGCTCGTGGGGCGATTCTTCTATAAAATCTTTTATAGATCTGTCTTTCCCGTTGTAAATAACTGAGTAAACCTTTCGGCCGGAAAAGAAAGCTTTTTCCAGGAACGTCATACCCTCGTCTGAGTGTACAGAGAACGGCGGGTTCATTAAGACAGTATCGTGTTTCTCTCTAATCTCCGAAATATCACGCTTTTGGAAATCAATAAACTCCTTTACCTCTGCTTTCCCTGCATTCTCCTTCGCTATCTCCAGAGCTTCTTCATCTTTCTCCACAGCGGTAACATCTGCCCCAAGTAAAGCCGCACCGATTGCAAGTATTCCCGTCCCGGTCCCTAAGTCAAGAACTTCTTTTCCCTCCACATCATCCTGCATATAGGCATTATGGAGGATGTCGGCTGCCAGTTCTGGCGGTGTCATATACTGCTCAAGGGAAATCTTCGGGTTCCTGAACCCCTTTAGTTTCGAGAGTTCTATAGCGATTTTGGATTTTTTCATGTTATTCTTTTCGGCTTTAAGAGTTATTAACGAGACACGGAATCACAGAATTCACACAAATTAAGGATTTAAATTTTAGGGTTTATCTAAGAAGGCATGCCCGATAAAAACGGTTTTATTGACACTGAAGAACTCAAAGAACTCCCCAGAGAAGAGCTTGTAGAAAGGATGGCAGAGCTCCAGAACGAAGTCAGCAATGAAAAGGCGGTGTTCTTCGAACCTCAAAGAGAAATAATTCTATCCAATCCAAATGAGGAAACACTGAACGAGATGTCAGAAGTTGCGCATATGGATACGAGTTCAGGCGCTCACTACAAGTTCAAGGTCAAGCAAATGGATATCTGGAACTCCGATCTCTCACTTGAGGAGATGAAAGAGAAATACACCCGGATTGTTGGAGACTATCCCAACTTCCTGAACTGGCTTGAGAGAACATATGAAAGACAGGAAATCTTCTCAATCGAACACTCGGGAACATACCATACGCTGAAGGCAACCGATGAAGAGAGAATGGAATGGGCCAGGAGTATTGATGAGGTAAGAGATAACCTGTCTGTTGATCTAACAGATAAAAAATCAAGGATTGCGATGGGAGCAAAATCCAGAGCAAAAATCAAGGAAGTGCTCCTGAAGAAGGGATATCCGGTAGAAGACAACTCCAAATTCAGAGAAGTCGATGAAAGTATCGGATGCGATCTGAAGGGAATCGAGCTCAGAGACTACCAAAAAGAATATGTAGAGAGGGCTCACGAGAAAAAAGCAGCTGTACTAGCCAATCCTGCGGGCTCAGGAAAAACAGTTACTTCAATCGGCTTAATGTCTAAAATTGATGCACCAACGCTTATTCTTGTACCTCAGAGGTCGCTGGTAGGTCAGTGGAAAAGAGAACTGCTTGACAAGACAACACTCACCGAGGACCAAATCGGAGAATACCACGGCGATGAAAAACAAATGGGCGACATAACACTGGCCACATATCATATGGCCGGCGAGAAAACCTCTCTGTTCCGGAAGGAATGGGGATTGATCGTCTTCGATGAAGTACATCATATTCCGTCCAAACTATTTAGGAAGACGGCTTCACTTCAATCCACAAGAAGAATCGGGTTATCTGCGTCACCTGTGAGAGAAGATTCCAAGGAGAGAGAAATCTTTGCACTGATCGGCCAGGAAATCGGTGGAGACTGGGCACGTTTCTTCAAACAGGAATACGTTCTGAAACCGGATGTAAACATAAAACTGGTGGAATGGGAGAGCGACTTCTACAGGAACAAATACAACGAGGCATCAGGCTTCAAGAAAGCAATCATCGCCTCGAAAAATCCGGCAAAAATCCCCAAAATCGAAACACTTCTTGAGCAACATGAAGGCGATAAGACAATCATCTTCTGTGACTGGATCGAACAGGGAGATAAACTAGCTGAGGAATTTGATCTGCCTTTCATCTCCGGGGAAACCGACTTTGATGATCGAGAGGATTACTTCGAGAAGTTTAGAAACGACGAGATTAAGACAATTATTGTCTCAAGAATTGGTGATGAAGGACTGGATCTGCCAGATGCAGAAGTAGGCATGATTGCCTCAGGGCAGGGAGGATCCCGAAGACAGGCGACCCAGAGGGCTGGCAGAGTTATGCGGCCATTTGGCGATGCACAGGTCTATATAGTTGCAACAAAAGGGAGTAATGAAGAAGATTTCGTCAAAAGACAGGTGGGACATCTGAAGGAGAAAGGAGTGCCTGTGAAAGTGGAGGAATGACAGATAAAACTTTTTTTCTAGTTGGATATGATTACTTGAATGTAGAATCATTCACATATTTTGCAGACAATCTAGGAGAATCAAATGAAATAATCATGCCAGAAAATTCTATTGAAAAAAGATTAGCTCAATCAGGAGGTGATGTCCTCAAATATGAGAATGAAAACGAGACAATATACAGGACTGATACAAAGGAGGGAGAGCTTTTCTACGGGACAGAGCAGAATATTAGAGATATATTTCCAAATAGTGATGCATGGGGCGAGTTTCTGGGTCAAGATGAAGTTGAACAGATTCTAGAATAGATTAAGTATATTTTAAACAGCTATTATTCCTATACTGAAATATGACGCTTATAGAAGCAGAAAACTTGAACAAGAACTTCAAAATTTACAGTCGTGGAGAAGGCATAACCGGATACCTGAAATCTTTCGTCTCAAGGGATTATGACGAAGTAAATGCTGTAGAAAATCTTAACCTAGAGATTGAGAAAGGGAATATGATAGGATATATCGGAGCTAATGGAGCCGGAAAATCTACAACCGTTAAAATGCTGACCGGTATTCTCGAACCTACTTCAGGACGAATTGAAGTTAATGGGATAAATCCACATGAAGAAAGAAAGAAAAATGCGATGAATATCGGAGTTGTATTCGGACAGAAAACCCAGCTCTGGTGGGATCTACCGGTTAAGGAGTCCTTCAAACTATTGAAAGACATTTATGAGGTCTCTGACGAAGATTATGAGGCCAGGATTGATGAGTTTGATGAGGTTCTTCAGCTCAGTGATTTCTGGGATCAGCCGGTGAGAAAGCTAAGCCTTGGACAGAAAATGAGATGCGAGTTAGCGGCGGCGTTCCTCCACCACCCGAAAATTGTCTATCTGGATGAGCCGACGATAGGTTTGGATGTAGCCGTAAAAGAAAGAATCAGAGATTTCATCCGGAAAATGAATGATGAGATAAACATCACGGTAATACTTACCACACACGATATAGGCGATATAGAGGACTTATGTGAAAGGATTATCGTACTTGATGAGGGCAGGAAAATATACGATGGTGCCTTGACTGAGTTGGTAAACAACTACACTTCCCGAAGAATAATTCTGGAGACCGATGATATTATTGAACTTGAGATTGAGGGTGTAGAGGAAGTTGAGAGCATTAATAGAAAGACAAAGATATTATTCGATAGTGAAAAGATCTCTGCCTCAGAGCTTATGAATAAGGTTCTGGAGAAGTATGATGTCGGTGACTTCCAAATTAAGGAACCTGATATCGAAATGGTTGTAAAGAAGATTTACAATGAGGGCATCTAAATTAATGAAAAAATATCTCCAGTTCTTTAGAATAGGACTAAGAAAAGGAATAATTTACCGTTCAGATGCCATTGCAGCGGTAGGAACCACTATTTTCTATTTAATTCTCATGTTTTACGTCTGGAAAGCGATTTCCATCTCTGGTGAGCTTTCATCACCGTTTTCAGCTATAATAGCTTATATAGCGCTCGGCCAGGTGGTTTCAAACGCTACCTCAGTTAACTTGGAGACGTGGTTTACGGAAAGAGTTCGTAAAGGAACTATAGTTAATGAACTGAAGAGACCGGTAAGCTTACATCTGCAAGTTTACTTCTACCAGCTTGGTTATTCCGCGTTCAATGTTATAGGAAGGAGTATACCGGCGTTTATCGTGAGCCTTATTTTTCTGGGTATAGGAATTCCTTCGGCATTAAACAGTCTAGCTTTCCTCTTAAGCATTTTTCTTTCTTTAAATCTTGTAGTTGCTCTCTCATACTTTTTCTCAATGGCGGTTTTCTGGACCAAAGTAGGCTGGAGTCTAAGAATGATGAGATCAACACTTTCCCGCCTTCTCTCGGGTATAATGTTCCCTCTCTATCTTCTACCGGAGTGGTTAAAACCGATATTTTACTCTACTCCTTTCCCTTCAATTATCGATGGACCAATAAGAATATATCAGGGAGCAGCTGGCTCAGAGATTGTGAGGGTTTTGTGCATCCAAGTGTTCTGGACTCTCATTCTAATCATCATCTCTGCGTTAATATGGAGAAAAGCTAAAAAGAAAATTACGGTGCAAGGCGGATGAAAAAATACGTAAAATTATACCTTTCGTACCTGAAACAGTATCTCAAATCACGTTTGGTCTACAAGTCCGATTTTATTCTTGGTACGGTTGGACAAATGGTGAATGTAGCGGTATCACTGGCATTCTTGGGCCTAGTTTTTACAAAAGTTGAGACTCTTCAGGGTTGGAGCTTTGAAGAAATGCTTTTCCTTGCTGGCTTCAGCAGCACGGTTCTATACATTCATAACATATTTCTGTTCAACATTTACAGGCTTGGAGAAAAATATATTGTGAAAGGAAATCTTGATAGGGTGCTTTTGAGGCCTTTAAACCCTCTTTTCCAGATATATGCTGATGACTTCAGGGACAACAATATTCCGAAACTGATCGCTAGCATTGGTTTAATAGTTTATTCATCGGCAGCTTTAGGCCTTAGCTTGACTTCTTTGAAGTTCTTTTATGGTTTGGCTTCTCTTGTGAGCGGAGTTTTAGTTGTAGCTGCCATATATCTAACATTTGCGTCAACAGCTTTCTGGACGGGTAAATCAAAGAACGTTATATGGTTATTCTTCAGGATAAGTGACTTCAGAAGATATCCTTTCGACATATTCAGCCTGGCCATACAGGTAATGCTCGTTACTTTGATACCTCTAGGATTTGCATCATTCTTCCCTGCATCCTTTTTACTTGGTAAACCTGGCTGGGAAACTTGGAAACTTCTGACACCAATCGCTGGCCCTGTGCTTTACCTTTTCGCGTATCAGTTCTGGAAGCTTGGTTTGGCCAGTTATTCCAGCACCGGAACCTAAATATCTCTACCAACAACTGATCTAATGAGTGAGTTTAGAAGATCTGGATCTGGTGTTGTGGATAGATGAAAAGGAGAAAACGGAGAAAGCACTGGCCCTCTACCTAGAAAAGGGAAGCAGGAGAAAATCAATAGCCTGATGACAGAAATTCTAAATATCTTGGATTACCCCGGTTTAAACTCCGATGTCCTCTAGATCACTTTCTGAAAGCCTTTCTGGTCGGAAGCCGGCCTCAATGAGCTCGTAGACAGGTTCTCTATGAGAATCCAGATAATCGCCGGAGTTGTCTATAACAGTATCGTAATAGGCTTCATTACGAGGTTCGACGCCATCATATATCTTGGCGAAGGAGCTGTAGATGCGTTCATCTTGATCTACTATCTCCTCTCTAGCGTCTTTCAGAACTTCCTCTGAAATATCTTCAGGCTGCTCAACATCGGTTTTTCCTTCATCGTCAGCGTAGCGGCCGGCGCGCTGCTCCCAGTCATCACAAGTCATTTTCACACGCAATGTAGCTATAGGTTCATCAGATGCCTTACTTCGTGGAGCACTCAAGGATGCTGCATCAAGACGGCCCTCTCCGATCAGCGGCTCTCCTGAGTAGGCATGCTCCAGCTTCCGAGCATCCGCAACCAGATCAGCTTTCTCGTTCTCAGATCTGAACTTTGTAGCCGCAGTACCGTCTTCATCGGTCTCGTAACCGTTCTCTTCAGCAGCCTGCCTTTGCGCAGTACCATTATCGAGATGATCTATTCCGAACTCCACGCTGAGATCAGATGCATGCTTGCTGGTTCCCGTTCCACGACCACCGGAGATAGCTAATATATAGTCGCTCGGCTCCTGGTCGCTTTCAAGAAGATCCTCGTACTTGCTCTTCAATAAGTCGTGTCTTTCCGGTAGCGGCCGTGAGTCATAACTCATGGGATTTTATTAATAATACTAAAAGCTAAAAGCGTATCATTCCGTGCTCAGAAGCGGATGTTCATCAGGCAAGCCAGTGGAGGAATTACCTATTTACTAAAAGTTCTGCTCGTAAAGTTCCTGACTTCTCTCAATTGCTTCATGTGCTTCTTCTTTTCCTCCCCAGCCTTCGATCTCTACTTCTTTCTTAGGCTCGAGGTTCTTGTAGGTGGCGAAGAACTCCGCGATCTCTTCCTTTCTATGTCTGTTTACATCGTTAAGATCTTCTACATTGTTCCACCTAGGATCTTCGGTAGGTACTGCGATAATATTGTCGTCCTGTTCTCCATCGTCATCCATGTAGAGAATACCTACTGGTCTTACCTCAATGACACATCCCGGGAAAGTGGAGTGTGTTGTGAGAACTAGGATATCCATTGGATCGCCGTCTTCATAGTAGGCTCGTGGTATAAAGCCGTAGTCTCCTGGATAGTTGATAGAAGCGTAGAGAACACGGTCAAGCACCACGCTCTCTTTGTCCTTATCGTATTCGTATTTGTTCTGGGTTCCTGTCGGGTTTTCGATTACAGCGTAAATTTCCTCCGGAGCGTTAGGCCCGGTATCGTAGTCATGCCATTTATTTACCATAATTAATCAACTTTACTGGATTCTAGGAGATTTAAAACTGCTTCGAACCTGAAATTATTTTTGGTTAAGGTTATTTGCAGCAAGTCTTACCATAGAAATATCTCTAACCTCGCCACAGTCGCTGCAAACGACTTTTACCCAGTCTACTTCTGGTTTTTCTACTGAGTCGACATTCAGATTCCGATCACAGTTCTCACATTCAACCATGTTATTTCTCCCTATGTAAAGTTGGAAAACGAATTATATAAGCCTAACTAAAGAATCCATTTTACTTGATAGAACCTTTGGGGTTCGTGGTCTAGTTGGTTATGACACCGCCTTGACACCCGAGAATTCTCGAAGACTGAAGCCAGAGGAGTTTTTGAACCCTCCGAAACCTAGGTTTCAGCATAGATTCGAGGATAAGAAAAAATATTTGGATTTTCAATGGACAAATTGGCGGAGATCCCCGGTTCGAATCCGGGCGAACCCACTATTATTTTTATTCATCAGAGCTAAATCATCAACGTGCTATCAAATAAACTTAGTATTGTAAAAAAGCTAATAATCGGATTAGTAATTTTATTCGCTATGGTTGGAGCAGGACTGTTTTATGCAGTTCACACGGCACAAATGTGTACTCAAAGCGCAACAACGCAATACAGGATAGCAGAAAATACCAAGACAGGTGAAATTGTTCACAAGAGTTTTTCGGCTAATGGAGATCCTGACTGTAGAAGTGATGACTGGAATGAGTTTCCCAATCATTACAGAACCAATTTAAGCCAGAGTGAAATACAGGAATACTGTTCAGAGAATCCTGAAAAACGGCGCTGTGAACTAAGGCGAAAATTTGATTAACATCTTGGCCTTCAGAGTTCAGGCAGCTTTCATAAGTTTAACCAGCCCAATAATTGAGTACGTCGAGGGCAGTTGAGCCAGACGCGATTGCTGCTTATGATAATGGAACTTTCGAAAGTTCCTGGGAAAGTAGCTCAGCGGTTAGAGCGCTGCGCTCATACTAAGTTATGAGCGATGAGGTCGGAGACGACCGATGATTAAAACATCTATCATTGGTTCAGAGTTTCAAACACTGAAGCCGCCTTATGAGTTACGCAGAGGTCCCGGGTTCAATTCCCGGCTTTCCCATCAGCGGTTTTCGGTTCTTCATTTAAAATTTCGACTACAAATGTTCTAGTATGAAGGAGCTGGCTTACTGCCAAAAATGCGGGACAGAACTGGAGTCGAGGAAGCATGAGGACCGGGAGAGATACTACTGTCCTGAATGCTCAGATATCCTTTACCGTAATTCTATACCTGTGGCAGGCGTTTTTGTTGTGCGAGGAGATGAAGTTCTACTCATAAAACGGGGTAATGAACCACATAAAAACGAATGGAGCTACCCTGCCGGTTATCTTGAGTTCGATGAGAAGCCGGAGGAAGGCGCTGTCAGGGAGCTTAAAGAGGAAACAAGTTTAACTGCAGATCAGAAAGAGCTGGAACTTGTCACTACAATCCATCTTGAGCATCCTGACAAGTACGTTGTTGGGAACGCATACACGGTCAGCTTTGACCAGACTGAAGGGGAAATTGAAGCGGGTAGTGACGCGAAGGATGCAGAGTTCTTGACGGTTGAGGAAATGAGATCGAAAGTCTCTCAGATAGAGTCGCCGAAGATTATAGAGGCGGCAGAGGAAGCTATTCGAACTGTCAATCGTCAGGGTTAATGAATCTTTAGGCTTCAATAATTATATATGAGTTTTGAAGTAAAAGATCTTGAAGTATCAGTTGAAGATGAGAAAATTGTAAAAGGTATTTCTCTTGAGGTTGATCCTGGAGAAATCCATGCTGTCATGGGTCCAAATGGTTCCGGTAAATCAACTCTCTGCAAGTCCTTGATGGGTAACCCGGAATACACCATTGACTCCGGAAGCATTCTGATTGATGGAGAGGATGTTACTGATGAAGAAACAGACGAAAGAGCAAGAGAGGGTCTTTTCCTTGGATTCCAGTACCCCGCTGAAATTTCAGGTATCAGCGTCGCCGAGTTTCTGAAGGAAGCGATCAACGCTCAAAGAGAGGAAGAAGATAAAGAACCGATTTCCCAGAGTGATTTCCGTGATCTTCTGAAGGAGAAGCTTGAACTCCTTGATATGGATGAAGAATACGCACGGCGTTACCTGAACGAAGGATTCTCGGGTGGAGAGAAGAAGAGGAATGAGATCCTTCAGATGGCGGTTTTACAGCCAAAGTATGCTATGTTAGACGAAATAGATTCCGGTCTGGATATTGATGCACTGGAAATTGTGGCAGATGGTATCAATAAGCTGGCAGAAGAGGACCGTGGAATGCTGATGATCACCCATTACCAGAGAATACTTGATTATGTGGAACCGGACAGAGTACATGTTATGATTGATGGAGAAATAGTTAAGTCCGGGGGCCCAGAACTGGCCCATAAACTGGAAGATGAGGGCTACGAATGGGCTAAGAAGAAGTAGAATGCTTTCTGTAGTCCTTGATTATACCTAGCTTTCTGCTTTGTTCTTGTTTTCCCGGTTGAGGAAGTCTTTCATCATCTGTTCCAGCATACTGAGCTGTTCTTGGCTTCCCAAGTTCTGGTTTCCGCACGGACAGTTTTCAGGTTCCAGTTCGGACTGGAGTTGGCGACCGCAGTCTTTGCATTCCCAGTTTTTCATTGTCTCAACGTTTTTTTGCTCGTTTTTATTCATAAGAGTTCTACCGGAATACCGGTAAACTGCTCGCTTCTTTATAAAGCCAGTAACGATAATTGAGGGTTACGAGGTCTGAAGGGGTATGATAAAATTTGTGTGTGAAAGCTGTGGGGAGAGTATTGAGGAAAATGTTTTACCAGGAAAACATACCGTGATTGGCACGGTCAGAAAACTTGATAGCAGAGGGGAATGCTGTCAGGATCCTCAGTACTATGATTCCAGAGGCTTCAGGGAAAACATGGTAAAGCCAAATCTGAGAGATATGGTTACCTCCCTGTCAGCCTGACCAACTCATTCTTTTTTCTTCAGTTTTAGAAAAAGATGATCCTTCTCATAAGGTTCTAAGGTAGTTTCTGCGAGAATCTCGAAATACTCCTCAATTTTCTCTCGGACATCATTGAATATTTTCCCGGGTTCTTCCGAGGTCGAAATAGATTTAGCTTTCACAGCCAGAAGTCCTGTTCCGTCATCTTTCATGTATTTTTCACAGTTTCTTATGAATATCTCCGCCTGATCGCTCTGTGATATATCTTGGAAAACTATGTCACATTTCTCAACTATTTCTGAATACTTCTCAGGTTTCCGGGCGTTCCCCAATATCGGCGCAATATTTTCCCGGTCTTCCGCCACTTCCAAAAGATCCCGGATAACTGTTTCAGAGTATTCGACCGCGTAGATGAATCCTTCTGAGACTATATCGGAGAAATGTGAAACTGTAGTACCGGAGGCTGCACCAAGATAGAGGATTTCGCTGTCTCTCTTAATTCCGAGATTAACATCTTTCATAACAGCTGCTCCCGCCTTGGAACGGTTTGGATCCCATTTCCTATATTTTTGGTTATTTTCTTTCACAAATTTTTCGCCGTAGACTGACTCTCCAGAGGCGGCTTCAGTGTAGATACTGGTGTTCTTCTTGAAGATTCTAGTTTGTATTTGTTTCATCCTGACTCCTGTTTTAGTTCTTCGTATTTTTCTCTGCATTCCTCTCTCAGCTGATCACCTTTGAATTTCTCGCCATACTGGTCGAGTCTTGCCGCCATGGCAGCTTTGTTCGCCAGAAATCGAGCCATTTTACCTCTTTCATCTTCGGGTAGAGAGTTGACGAAGTTGTGCTGGAAGATCACACCGTGTTTTGGTGGCGTTCCCTTCCCTTTCAGATAACGGAAAAGCGCCTTCTCAGCTCCTAGCATTTGAATAGTTGAACTTGGTTTTCTTGCTAGCTCTTCCAGCCCTCCTGCTAGAGATACGATTCTTGCGGTGAGAAGAGGACCGAGCAGTGCGCCAAGATTCTCCATCTCATCTTCAACAATCTCTTCCACATATTCCTCTAGTTCGTCCCGCATTTCTACTTTTTTCTTGAGGCTGGAGTATATTTTCTCCAGAATTTTCTCATCCGCAGGCTCAAGTGGGGAACCTGTCGAGGATTCCGCCATCTCGGAGAATGAATCGAGGTTTTTCCGGTTTATACCGTCAGATAGTATCTTTACCAGTTGTTCGTCCTTAGTGATTTCTTTCTCCAGCTCAGGGAAATGTAGTGAGTAAAGATCCCGGAATCTTTCCATCTCGGCGTTGAAGTTCTTATTACTTTCATCAAGAAACTCTACGGCTTTCATCATGAACCTGTCACGGTTCTTGTTCTCCTTTAGCTTCTCTCTGGTCTTTTCCAGAGCTTTCTTCCTTTTATCCTCATTTGACATTGTCAGTCACTGAACTCCACGTCGAGCCCCAGCATTCTCATCTTCATTCTAACCTGTTTCTCGTTTCTTCCGAGCTCTTCTGCTATCTCGTCTGGCTCTCTGTTCAGATTGTTCTGTATCATGAATCTTTTCTCCCACTGGGAAAAGCCGTTCCACTCATCTATATCATCAAGTTCTTTCTGAAGATCAGATTCTTTCTCAAGAAATTCCTTCAGCTCTTGGTTGCCCATTTTTTTCCTGTTGTTTGTCAGGTGCTCTATTTCTCTTGGATCAAAAGCAGCCGGAATCTTGCTTTTTCCTTCCTCCTCTGCCTTTTCTATAATATCTCTTTCATTTTCTCGAGTTTCGATTTCTGTCTCACGTTCTTCCGGGTCCGAGGTTTGCTCTTCCAGAAGCTCCTTCGCCTTATCTGCGAGGTAATCCTGGTATTTGTCCTGTTCCATACAATATTATCACTCTAAAGCTTGAAAAAACTCAACCAAATCCCATCCAACTTATTTAAGAAAATAACGAGCAAACCCATCTACACAGTCATGCGGTGTTGGTCCAGCGGCTAAGACTCTGGCCTTCCAAGCCTCAAGTCCTCCGATAAAGAGGATGAGGACAGAGAAGAGGTATGCTCTTCGAAGAAGACAGCCAGCGACCCGGGTTCGAGTCCCGGACACCGCATGCAATAATTTCCAATAATAATTTAAATTCAAAACCTTCTTTCTAGAGAAGATGGCGGTATTTAATTTTTGCCTCTAGATATTCAGACAGACTAGTAAGATGTCAGATACGGACCTAGAAAGTTTCGAAGATTATATCCTTGAAAATACAGATTATACAGATAAGGTCAAAGCTTTTTCCGGTATGGAGTATGACGAGGCTGTCGAGGTAGTTGAAGCTCTCGAAGAAGAACCCGGGATGCAAGAGGTTCTTAGAGAACTAAAGACGGGTTCTCGTGAGATTGGGGAGATTTGGCAGGGTCCGTATTCTACTCACTATATCAACGAATTACAGTCTCGTGGACTTAATGATATAGAAGGTGTAAATGATATAGAAGTAAGAATTACTGTCCCCGGCCGTCTTTACATGGAGTACGTTTCAGAATATGAAAATCTTTAGCCCATGAACTGTTGTTCTTCCCCAAGAGGGCAGTCGTAATTTCGACCGGATTGACTGTAGAGAATTGCCCGGTATATCCGAGAATATCCATTGAAAAGTAAGGAGATAAGGGTTCAAATCTTGGACGCCGCAAATTGTTTCGGTTCGAAGTTAGTTCTTTACACTATTTCTTGTTGATCAAGTCTCTAAGTGTCGAGTATAGTTGTGTGCTTTGTTCTTCTCTTACGAGGAAGACTGTTTCTGTGTAAGTTGAGAACATCTCTAATACTCCTATTCCGTTGCCGATTATCTTCTCTGTTAGATATGAGAGTATGCCATTTGCTTCCAGTACTTCTTCCGGTGAATCAAGAACAACTATGGCAGCGTTTCTTTCTATATGTTTAATGTCTTTTTTGTCTACTTTGTTTTCGATCAGATTGAGGTTGCTTTTGTTTGTGACTATTCCGATTTCTGAGTCGGATTGGAGCAGGTAGATTCTGTCCCCACTTCTTCTATCAATTTGGTCGTATGCTTCCAGTACGAGTTCGTGGTACTTGCGTTCTCTAGGTAGTGTATAGTAGACTATGTCTCCGGCCATGGAAAGCTCTGAGCCCTCAAGAACTCTCTGTATTCTTTCCGTCCAGCTATCTTTCAAAGATAACTCGTCTTCATATCTTCTGATTGCTACAACTATGGAATCAAGATTTACTTGTTCTCTACCTGTTTTTTCCTCAACTTGTTCCTTGAAGTTCCTGGCAAGTCCCCGATAATTGACGGCATCCATATCCATTAATTCCTTTAGAAACGGTTTCTCCTCCAGCAAGCTTCGGGTCGCCTCAGCTACAGAAACATCTTTATTGTGTGATTTCATATAGAAAAATAGTATTTTGTTTGATTTAAAACTATAACTATAACAATTATACATTACAATACTTGGGTATGGACCGAACAACTTTAGGTGAACGCTTTAAATTCAGACGCTTACTTGACTGAAACTCGAAATCTTTACAGCTGTAGTTCTATTAATTCAGAGAACATCAGCCAAATTCTCAGGAGAGCCTCTATCCTTCCGAGCGATGGAGGCAGAAGCTATACTGAAGCCCGTGGAAACTATCATCCTCATTACCCTGAAGAAGGAGAGCAACTTGAAGTCTACCAAATAACACATAACTTCTGGGGAGAAGCTGGCTGTTTCAACCTCGAAACCCAGGATATTGACGCAGGCAGCGATACACTCAATTTCCAAGAGATCATAGAGTTCGATATTATAGGTGATCAAGAATGACAGATGAACGAGAAGAACGACTTGAACAGCTACGAAATCTCAGAGAAAACGACGAAGCCTACTCCTACAACTTCGACCGAAGCCATACGGTGGAAGAGCTAAAGGGATTTGATTCGGGAAGTGAGGAAAAACTTCCAGAAGATAACTTTTCGACTGCAGGCAGAGTAATGGAGATCAGAAACTTCGGAGAACTAGCGTTCCTCGATCTCAGAGGAGAAAAGGAAGAAGTTCAGGTAATTGTCAGAAATGACGAGGAACTACTGGAAGAAGTTGAGAACCTGTATGGAGGTGATATAATCGGAGTAGAAGGAACTCTGACATACACAGATAAAGGAGAGTTCTCACTGATGTCAGAGAACTTAGAAGTGCTCTCTCGTGGTGCGAGGCAAATACCAAAAGAACATTTTGGAGTAGAAGATGAAGAACTGCAGTATCGGGACAGAGCTCTACATCTGATAACAGACATCGATGCTAGAGACATTTTCAGAACAAGAAGCCAGGTTATCTCCGAAATCAGAGACTTCCTAGAAGACAGAGAATTTATGGAGGTAGAAACTCCGACAATCCAGCCTGTCTATGGAGGAGCAGCCGCAGAACCATTCACCACTCACGTCAACGCTCTGGATCAAGAGCATTACCTAAATATTTCGCCAGAGCTATATCTCAAAAGACTGATTATCGGCGGATACGAGAGAATCTTCGAAATCACGAAGAACTTCAGAAATGAATCTATAGACACGACTCACAACCCGGAGTTCACGATGATGGAAGTATATCAGGCTTATGCTGACTATGAGGATATGATGGAGCTGATGGAGCAGCTATATGAGCAAGTCGCTGTAGAAGCTACCGGCTCTGCCGAAGTTGAGTATCAAGGGGAAACTCTAGATTTCTCTGCTCCCTGGCCTAGAATGACGATGAGAGAAGCCATTCAAGAAAATGGCGGTTTTGATGTAACAGAGCTTAGAGATGAGGAAATTCGGGAAAGAATGGAAGAACACGGTGCCGAGCTTGACTCAGAATATGAAAGAGGGTTAGCAATAGCAGAACTATTTGAGGAAGTTGCAGAAGAAAACCTGATCCAACCTATACACATCATTGACCATCCAGAGGAAACTACTCCTCTATGTATGCAGCACAGGAATGAAGACGGATTAATCGAGAGGTTTGAGTCATTCGCAGCAGGCATGGAGCTATGTAATGCCTACACCGAACTTCGAGATCCGATCCGGCAGAGAAACCTGTTTGAGGATGAGCAGCGAAGGCAGGAAGAAGGCGATGATGAAGCACATCCAATTGACATGGACTTTCTCAAAGCACTTGAGCTTGGTATGCCGCCAACCGGAGGACTCGGAATCGGTATAGGAAGGATGGTGATGCTGATGACAGACCAAGAGTCTATTAGAGATGTGCTGCTATTTCCGATGATGAGGTAGCGGCTGCCCGTCTTTTCTACTTTAATTTTTCATTTAGCAGTTGGAAGGTTTCTGTTGTATCTTCTTCTATTATAAGATGAGTATCTTCTCGACAGAATATTACTTCCGTTAGATTGATTTCTCGTTCTGCAAGTATGAAAGAATATATGCTAAGACTCCGGGCGGTTCTTAAGGCTGTTCGGGCTTCTGAGCGTGATGACTACCTGTTTTTGATTGCTTCTCCTTTGCATTCCTGTTGGCGTGTAGACAGGTTTAATGAGGTAAACTGCGACATGTTCGATTCTTGTTCAAGCTTTTTTAGGAGGAGTTCAATTAATTATTATGGATTGGAAGAAAAGGATTCATGGTATTCTATCGAGAGAGGAGAAAGAGGAGGAATTAGAGAACAAGGTTGATCTCCAGATCAATACTTTAGAATCAAGTTTAGATAAAGGAGAGAATCCTTTGGATGAAACTGAAAAAGTTCTTTCTGAGGAGGAACATTTGGAAAGAGAATTACTCGACATTGAGCAAGAGCTACTTGACCTTCTAACCTTTGATGATTCAGAATTGGAGGTCGTATTGGAAAAATCTAAAGACTTCTTAGAGTGGAAGGCAGAGAGCCTGAAGGAAATCGAGGCCTGTCTCAAACCTTTGAAACAAATAGAAAATGGCTTGGCCAGTATCCTTAATTCCATAGAGAATCCTGGCGAAACGCCAAATATTGACCTCTACCAGGTTGGCTGGCAGGAAGTCGTGGAGAACTCAGAGCAAATCTTCGAAATTTTTGAAAAGTTGGAAGAAGAGGAGCAAGAAATCTTCGAAGAGTTCAACCAGAGGCAAGAGGATTCAGTTCGTCTCTTGGAGAAAATGGAGGAAGATAGACAGGCTATCAGCAGAATACAAAGTTTGGTTAAGCACCTTGACTCAGAACAAGGAGAGCTTGAAAGCTTAGAAACTATTCGGCAATCACCTGAACTGAAACAGAAACTAGGTGAGGAAGAAGACAGGCTTTCAACACTTACAAGCAATCTGGGAAGACTTGAAGAAATAGATGAAAAACTGGAATCAGTCGTCTGTAAAAGGAAAGAGCTTGCAGAAGAAGCTAACGAGCGGGACTTATCGGAGTTAGGGAATCTTTACCATATCATTGAGAACGAGTATGAGGGCATTATATCCGATCTTGGGAAGTTAGAGGAGATGAATCAGAAAAATTACTTCACAAGTCAAGAGGAATTAGAGCAACAGATAACCTTAGTGAGAGAATCAGTTGAAATGGTGAACGAGTATATTAACGAGAGATACAATTTTGAGGTAGATGGCGGAGTATCAAGACGCGATCTACTCAGAGGTATGGGAGCTGCACTTGGAGGCTGGACAGGCATAGATACTGCCATAAATGTCTTCAGACAGGCATCAGCAGGACAGTTAAAATTTATGAACCCGGAAGCCATAGGAGGATATGATCCAGCAATAGAGAACTCGTTAAATGGAAATCCCACAGATGTCCATATATTCAATTTATACTTCCAAGAAGGCGATCAGAGATATAACGGGCAGAAAGTGGCCAAGGAGGTAGAGGAGTCTATCAACACACTTGAAGGAGTCCAGTTCAGGGTAAACTGGCATGACTTAAGACCTTGTGTAGAAACAGTTATTGAAAGAAGTGAATATTCAAGATCGGAAATTACAGATGATGAATTAAAGTCGGCAGAACAGAGAGCAGATAAATTCCGACGTTTGGTGAATGACACTACTGTGGTTGCGGAGGATGCTGATGGTGCTAAAATTAATTCTATCAAGAGAATTAATGAAATAGAGGAGTGTTTAGACAATTACTTGCCTGAAGACGTCAGAGGAGTGTTTAGCGACGGAGCTATCAAAGTCATAGCATCAGATTTCAAATTAAAAGACGCATCAGGTGTGAGTTTTGGAGCTAATTCTAAAGATCATATAATCTTCGCAGCAAGGGTTAACGACCAGACCTGGCTAACTAACTTGATAACACATGAACTTGGTCACAAATTGAGCTTACCTCATACTGCTTCTCCCGATATTATGGGTTATTCTGTCACATCTCAGGCTCTGCAGAAGTTTTTCAAAGTTCCTTTCGGTCCAGAATCACAGGCCAATTGGGATAAAGCAAGAAAAATGCATGGAGAAGGGTAGAGAAATATTAAAATGTTTTCTCAGCTTGGTGACAGAATTTTATTCAGTGAGATTCGATCTATTGTGAACTGCCTGAAGTATATACTAAGGAAGCTAAAAATTTTGGAAACGGCGGTTATGGAGATGTATGAAGATGGACCTTTTAAGGAGAATATTTATAACTATGATTGAATAACAACATATCAGGTGGATTTACTGTCAGTTCAAACAGAACGCTCCATAATACCTCAACTTGAAGAGGAGAAAAAACCCGACAGCAAAGAAAAATTACAATCAGAGATAAAGTCTCTGCTAGAAGGAGAAGTAGAGGAACGAACAATATCCGAACAAGAGCTAAGGTACGAATTCCAAGAGGAAACAGAAGATGGAGCCGAATACGAATTAGTAAATAATGATGAACTTGATCTTGATAGTCTCCCAGGTATGGAAGATTTAGAGAATGATTTTACCGTCGTTACAGATACACATGGCGGGGTTGATAGGATAGGCACAGGAAGTAATGGCCATGTCACATTAGAGAATAATGCAGGAACTGAAGAGAAGTATTTCCTCGCAGCAGCCTTTGATGGAGAGATATTCATGAGGAATGATGGCAGTCACTTTGGTGATGGTGAACAAAGAATCTGGCATTATAGTCTGGAAACAGAGGAAATGAGATATGCTAAAGCCGCCACGATGGAATGGAAGGATTACGAGAACAGGGAATTAAAAAACCGATTTGAAAAGGTAGTAGACTTTCAACAGCAGCTCTGGGCTTTGAACCGAGCAAGGAATGAGGTTGAAGACTGGAGCTACAATGAGGGAGACAAAGGGGAAAGAGATAGATTGAAGAGTAGATTTGATACGGTAATGAATCAGCTCGCTTTGAATGGAAAGTATGAAGCGAATGAAACCGTATCGAGAGGTGGTGCTGCTAGTGGTGGAGATCTAGTAGATGACTTTGAGGAAGCCAGCAAAAGATTTCGAGCCTATGGTTTACTCAAATACGGAATTGATGCTTTGGACGAAGTAGAAGTAGCAGGAGACAGTTCAAAGGTTGAGTACTCACCAAGAGAATTCTAGCCTTCAATCATTCATTCTTATATATTGAGTGATAATCTATGGATATGACAGATAGATACGAAAATCTTGATGAACTCGATTTATTCGAGGAAAGAGATGTAGATATGGAACAGTATAGTCTGGATTCAGAATATATTAGTGATAGAGTCGAAGACGTTGACAAAATGTTCATAGATTCAGATCGAGAACCTTTGGTATATCCGGCTGAAGATACCTTACATTCAATTCTTGTAGAGGGCGATGTTCCTGAGGATGAAGATATAGTACTTGCTCTTGTAGGAGATTTCTCTGAATATGTAGGGGAACTGGACGAGGATGATTTTGAAAGTTATCATGGAGAGTACGTAATCCCGGAAGATGTTGATAATACTGTTCTCAAACTCGAAGTCCGAGAAACTGATTCCTTACCTGTCGATATTGATGTAGAGAACATCCGCTTTGAAATCCCTGTAGAACAGCCACCTTTCTATTAGATTAGGCTTCTCTGATACTATCTGTGTATTCCTTGGACAAAACTCCAAGCTGTTGACAAAATAGCCTTCACCGTTGGTTCAAGGTATTGCACGAGTAGTTTTCCTCGTACACAAGAATAAAAAAGAAAATCTGTCTTTGCAACCTGCCTGAATAAAAACACTAGCTCGAACCTACGAGTTTGTTCCCGCGTTCTATCGCTTCTTCCTTGCGGTCATAGTTTTCTAACAGTGTATCCTCATGGAAAGTGTCCCATGTCCCGTTTTTGAACTTCTTGACTTCGACTGTTTCTCCTGATTTTTGATGTTCCCACTTGCGTGGTTTTTGATCCGTTTCGTGTTTTTCGATTCTTTTCCAGATATTTATCACCTAGAGTTTGTTTCAAAGCTTTTTAATTCGTCAAAAGTTTGTTAACCGTCTTTAATCTATTCAAGGGCTGTTAAAGGCCTTAAAGAGCTTCAAACGGTTATTCTATTTTTGTATGGCTCGGTTTATAAAACTAAACTTTTACCGGAGAAAAGTCTTTGTTATAGTTTTGGAGTAGTCAAAAATATTTTAAATAATTTTCGTATCTATATGATCAGCCTTGGGCTTTCAGACAGGTTTCTGATAATTTTAAACGGCATATTATGCCCCTAATCTAGAAAACATTCATTCCCGGAACATTACCTAATTTATCCTTTGCCTCATCGCTCATTTCCTCTGGTGTCCACCTTGGTTCAAAGGTTAGTTCTACCTCAATATCTCCTGCATCAAGCTTTCTTACCTCTTTTTTCACCAGTTCATCAAATACTCCGTGAAGAGGACAGCCAGGTGTGGTTAATGTCATTAAAATATCTATATCTTCCTGTTCATCCACTTCTATCTCATAGATTAACCCCAAATCAACTATATTAACGTCCAGTTCTGGGTCTATGACCTGTTTCAGCTGTTCTCTGACTTCTTTCTCCTTGACCATAAACGATCATTGAGGACTAAATTATTTGAATTCGATCTCTCCTTTTGGACAGTGATTAAAAAGACTAACCATATTTTCGGATTATGGAATCTTTATCAAAAGGCGGGCCGCGTGGATTCCCATTGTCTAGAACTGCCGATTTAAAGGATATATTAGAGGCTCGATTTTTGAGATTAGAGGTTGATGTGGATGAACTCTAAAATCACCAAGGTTCTGTGGTTTGGTGTTTCAACTCTTCTACTTCTTGGTTTGGTTTATTTGGCGGATGCCTCATTATTTCTGGAGGCTATTAGTAAAGCAAATTTATTTTATCTTCTACCAGCTTTGATTTTTGGGATTTTGCCTCTTTCTATCTATAGTTTTACATGGTATAGATTTCTGAATAAAATGGGAGAGAATATATCTTATTTCATGTCCCTGAGAATGTTTCTCGGCGGACAGTTTTTGAACGCTATTACTCCGATCGGTCAGTTCGGCGGAGAACCATTCATGGCTTACGTAATTAAGGATAATACAGGTTTGGAGTATGAAGAGGCTTTTTCGACGGTTTTATCAGCAGACCTCGTTAATTCGGTTCCTGTAATCACATTTTTGTCGGGCGGTGTAGTATACATGCTGTTTCTGAGAGGTTTAAACAGCCTTCTAACGCAGTTCCTTTTTGCAGCTCTTCTTATGATTTTATTGGGTTCTTCCTTAGCTTATCTTCTCTGGTTCAGATCGGGAACTATAGAAAATGCCATATTAGGTATTTTGGGGTTTTTAGTTGGGATACTGGGCAGAGGTGAAAAGATTTATGAGGGGTTGGAGAACCGTTTTGAAGGAGTTGAGAAGGCATTTGAGACTATTGGGGAGGATCCGAGGCATCTTATTGTTACAGCTGTAGTTGTTCACCTGGAATTTATTTTTAGGGTGATAGCTCTGTATTTGGTGTTGTTTTCTTTAGGTGTGAAAACTGATTTTCCACCCCTGTATTTCGTATTGGCATTTGGTTCTGTAGCAAGTTTTGCTCCCACTCCGGGAGGTTCAGGTGTTGCTGAAGCTGCACATTCTGGCTTGATATCTTTCTTCTTGAATTTAAGTCTTGCAACTGCCGCTGCTGCGGCTATTTTGCTCCGGCTTATGATTTACTGGCCTAGTATTGTCATAGGTTATCTGGGACTTCTTTCTCTCAGGGGTGGTGATTAATCTATATATACCGGCTTGCAGGAGATAATCTTGAAATTGCGCGTACAGAGCTGAGAGGATTTCTTCACTCTCAAAATATCGGTGAACAGCCTATCTGGTTCGATCGATACGCTCTTACTAAGTCGGAGCCACAGCGGTTGAAGAGATTGGCTCTTGTACATGAAGCTGCAGAGATTGTAGAAGTATCGGAGGATCTGGAGATAAGTTATCGACCTCAGAAATCATTTGCGGTGAAATCGGAATGTTCGGAAGCTAATGTAGAGGAAGAATTAGGTAAAACTCTAGCGACAGAGGGAAACATTGTTGATCTTGAGGACCCTGATGAGGTTATCAAAGTCTATGAAATTGCCGATAATTACTGTATAGCTCGGATGATTGAGAATATAGATAGAAGCTTGTTTGAAGGACGGAAAAACCAGGAAAGACCTTTTTCCTCACCTATTTCACTTGACCCGGTACTTGCCCGAGTACTTGTCAATCTCTCAAAGGTTTCTGCAGGAGATTCCGTTCTTGACCCTTTCTGCGGAACCGGGGGTATACTGATTGAGTCAGGTCTTTGCGGTGTAGATATACATGGTCTGGATGTACAGCAGGAAATGGTTGAAGGAACTCGTGAAAATCTCGAGACCTATGGTATTATTGGCTATGATATTCGACAGGGAGAGATTTCTGAGGTAGATGAAATTTTTGATCAGGGGTTTGATGCAATTATAACAGATCTTCCATATGGTCAGGCTTCTAGGAAAGAAGGTGAACCTGTTGAAAAATTTATTGAAGTAGCTCCAGAGCTAGCTGATAAAGTTGTTTTCATGTCAGATCAAAAATCCTTGAATGGTTTAGAGCCTGAATTCAGTGTCTACGTTCATAAGAACTTGACTCGGTATATATATTTGATTGATTAGTAAAAGTGCCTTGATTTCTTTCTGGCCTTCGCTGAGTCAGAAAGTGCGGTTTCATCAGCCTCTGTTGATTTAGGATGGCCCATTTCAAGCATCTCAAAGGCACCTTCAATTCCGTATTCATCGACAAGTTGATCTCTAGACGTTTCTAGGCCTTCCGCTACGAGTTCAAGCTCTCTCTCGGATTGATATCTGTCTTCAACAGGATTTATCTCATCCAAGTTCTTGCCGTACTCTGTTCTGTTCAGGGTGTTGAAAATTTGGTCCTCGTAAAAGGTTCCTGCCAATCTGTCCAGGCATGTGTAATTACCGGTTTCTGTATCTGTAATTCCGAGAAGCGTATTCTGTTCAAGATCCATTTTCTCTAATCTTCCAAATGTAGCAACATATCTTCCGTTGCTGTCTATCGGTTGGTGCCGACCAATCTTCATAATGATTTGTTACTTCTTAGTACTTATATAATTTTTGCAGTTGCGGGGTTGAAGTCAAAAAGCTACATGATTAGTATCTTCTATGGATATCTGGACGGTCGGGACATCAAGTGCTGTACCTACTCGAGAGAGAGCTCTTGCATGTAACATGATAAATTACCAGGGAGAGAGAATTCTCTTCGATTGCGGTGAGGGCGCTCAGAGAAGAATAATGATGGACAAGCTTGGGCTAATGAAGATTGACAGAATTTTTATCAGCCACTGGCATGCCGATCACTTCTCTGGACTTCTTGGTTTGATCCAGACACTTGAGATGGAGGGAAGGGAAAGACCTCTCTATATCTACGGCCCTCCAAGAACTGAAGAATTTACTGACAGAATACTGGATACCGGCTACTTTAAACGTAGCTACGATATATTCGTAGAGGATTTAGTTGAAGGTGATGTGATTGCCGGGGACGGCTACGAAGTACATCCTTTCGAAGTTGAACACGGCGTGAACGCCTTCGGTTATGTGTTTGAAGAAAGCTCACAGATTAAGGCAAATAAGCAGAAGATGGAGAAGTTCGGACTTGAAAGCACACCAAAGATCGGAGATCTCAAAGCCGGGGAATCCATCGAATGGGAAGGCCAGACAGTCAAACCGGAGCAGGTCGTAGAGAAAGTACCTGGCCGAAAAATTGTTTACTCGGGTGATACCTCGAAATGTGACAATCTTATCAAGAATTCAGAGAATGCCGATCTCCTAATCCAAGAAGCGACCTGTCTCCATGAAGTTATTGAGGATAGAAAAAACCATACCTCTGCGAAACAGGCGGGCGAGATTGCGAGAAAAGCAGATGCCGAAAAGCTTGTACTCACCCATTTTTCTCGGAGGTACAGAGATGAAGAAGAAAAACTAAAAGAGGAAGCAGGGAAAGAATTTAAAAATGTAGAGTTAGGACAGGAAGGGAAAAGATTTGAGGTTAAACCTCACCGTCCTGAATGACTATCTTACATCTAGGTAACTCTCAACTTCCTCAACTTTTGAGGCGGGTCAACACTTTTTGAGAGAACTTCTAGATTTCTCTGAATTTTCAGTCCAAGTCAAGTTTCAGTTCTACTAGACCTCTTAATGCAGTATTTTATTTCTCTTTAGTCAGTTTTCTATCCTCACTAGGCTCAATCTCTATCTCGGCTCCCTCAAAACTATCCTTAATTTCGCCACATCTTAATCTGTCGAGAAAAACGCTGAGGGCCGCAATCTCGGAATGAGGCTGGTTTCCGACTGAGATGTTGTGGTCAACGTTTTTATAGACCCAGCGATCCACCTTTTCGGCTCCAACGATCACCAGAATATCGCCTTTACTTTCGTATTCCTGTTTCAACTCGTCTAGTTTCTCTCCTATCTTCCTTCCGTACATCGAAAGCTGTAATTTCAATCCGTCAAAATCCTTGATCTCTTTTTTCCATTCACCAGTGTATCTCAGCTCGATATCTCCACCCCACCGATCAATAATATCTCTCTGGCTCTCCATCATGTTTTCATCTTTCTCACCGGAGAAAACTATTTCATCCGCCCCCCACTGCCTTGCTGTTAGGCCAACATGAGTCGAGATTCTATCATCTCTTCCTCTTCTATGACCGAGTCTAAGGACTTTAATCATAACGAACCTTTCCTTCCCTTACCTTTAAATCTCAGAGTATGCAAGATCAGAATAATGAATTTACTTACTGAGTGGCTTAGGACGGCCAAATCAGTATTTACTTCTCCGGGAAAACATTTTCAGCAGGAACAGAGAATGAATGGTACAGATTATCCTCTCAAGTTCGCTCTTATTTCACTCGTGATTGCTGGAGTACTGGATTTCTTGGCAGGAATTATATCAGGAATCGCAGTTCCAACTGGCTCTTTGAGTTTTATTGCATTGGTAGCAGAGGTTATCCAGACAACTTTTAAGGGAATTATAGGTGTTTTCTTTCATGCTGCTTATCTCCACGTATTTGTCTACTTATTTGGAGGTAGAGGATATCAAAAGACACTGGCTGCAGCGGGGTACGCATATGCGGTACTTCCGGTGATATCGGCTATTTACTACCTAACTTTGATAGGGACAATTACAGGAATAAATATCCTTTGGTCTGTTGCAGCATTGCTGGCTATAGCTGTGTTTTTATGGGCGCTCGTGATAGAGTACCGTGCTGTTCAGAACTTTCATGGGTTAAGCTCTCTCAAGGCAGCAATGTCCATAATTTTGCCGATGGCGCTGCTTTTGCTTTTACTCATAGGAACTATTGCAGCTTCATATGCCACTTTAGCGCCCTAAGCTCACCACCATCTGAGCTTTCACACCAATTTCCACTATTCTCTTTCTCCATTCTCTAAAATAGAGCTGATTCTTTACTCTTGAAGCAAAACGTAATTAATAATTCTCCACGCGGTTTCAAGTATGGGCATTGAAGTAGAGCTTCCTGATGGATCAAAGCTAGAAGTAGATGAAAATGCGACAGTTGAAGACGTAGCGTACAAGATAGGGACAGGCCTCGGGGACGCAACAGTCGCCGGAAAAATTAATGGCAAACTTGCAGCCAGAGAGGAGGGAGTGAGCGACGGAGATGAAATTGAAATTGTCACAGATCAGAGCGACGAATATATTGATGTCCTCAGGCATTCGGCAGCACATGTATTTGCCCAGGCGCTGAAAAGAATCTACGGCGATGATGTAAAACTGACAATGGGTCCATGGACTGAAAAAGGGTTCTACTACGATATTGATGGAATAGATCTAGATCAGGAAGAGTTTCCAGAAATCGAGGAGGAAATGCAGGAAATAATTGAAGAAGACCTGGAAATCAAAAGAAAAGAAGTTTCAAGGGAGAAAGCAGAAGAATTCTTCGAAGATAACAGATACAAAAGAGAAATCCTTAAGGAAGAAGCAGGTGAAGGAAAAGAAGTTTCTTTCTACAAACAAGGAGAATTCAAGGATCTCTGTAGAGGACCTCATGTCTCCTCAACAGGCGAAATCGGAGGATTCAAACTCTTGGAGATCGCAGGAGCCTACTGGAGAGGTGATGAGGGAAATGAGATGCTTACCCGTATTTATGGAACGGCTTTTGACTCCGAAAAAGACCTAGAAGAATTCCTCGAAAGAAGAAAAGAAGCCGAAAAAAGAGATCATCGAAAGATCGGTAGAGAAATGGACCTGTTCTCAATTCCAGAACACTCGCCAGGATGCGCACACTATCACCCAAATGGGATGACTGTTAGAAGAGAACTGGAGGATTTGATCCGAAAGCGGAACGAAGAGCTAGGATATGAAGAGGTCTGGACGCCGGAACTCAACAGAAAGAACCTATGGAAGGAATCAGGCCATCTCGACTTCTTTGGTGATGAAGGAGAGTTCTTCCTATGGGAGGAAAATGATGAGGAGTACGGCCTAAAACCTATGAACTGCGCCAACCACGCCTATATCTACCAGAACCAGAAAAGAAGCTACAAGGAACTCCCGATTAAACTTTCAGAGTTCGGAACTTTGTATAGAAACGAACAGAGCGGAGAACTGTCTGGCCTTCTCCGAGTAAGAGGTATGACACAGGACGACGGCCACGCTTTCATCAGGGAAGATCAGATAGAGGGGGAACTGGTCAGAACACTCAATACTACAAGGAAAATCTATGACGAGTTCGGACTCGACGTACGTCTTGTGCTTGAGACAAAGCCTGACAACGCTCAGGGCCCTGACGAACTCTGGGAGAAAGCAGAGGGCACACTCAAGGATATACTTTCAGAAAGAGACGAGGAATACGAGATAGAGGAGGGCGAAGGATCTTTCTACGGCCCCAAAATCGGCATTGAGGCTCACGATGCGATTGGCAGAGAATGGCAGGTCGGTACGGTACAGCTTGACTTTGTTCTGCCCCGAAATCTCGATCTCACCTATGTAGGTGAAGATAATGAGGAGCACACACCAGTCATGATACACCGTGCACTCCTCGGTTCTATAGAGCGCTTCATGGGTGTCACGATAGAACACTTTGCCGGAGACTTCCCAACATGGCTTGCTCCAAAGCAGATAAGGATTCTACCGGTCTCGGATGACAGCCTAGATTATGCCCGACAAGTTCAGGAGAAGCTTTCTGATTTCCGAGTTGAAGTGGAGGATCGAAGTTGGACAGTTGGAAAGAAAATTCAGGCAGCTCACGATGATAGAGTTCCTTATATGATAATTGTTGGAGGCGATGAGGAAGAAGCAGGAGAAATCTCGGTTAGAGACCGGGAGGAAAATGAGGATCGAGGCTTCACAGTAGACGAGTTCAGGGATCATCTTGAAAAGGAAGTTGAGGAGAAAAGATTGGAGCCTGACTTCCTAAGGTAATTATTCTCATTTAATTTCTTTTCCTCTAATCCTTCTCCATTATCGCAACACCAATAAGAGTTATCTACTCAGACTCTTCTGATGGCTTCTACAGAGGTACAGACTGATGGACATATTGAGGTTATAACCGGTTCAATGTTTTCAGGTAAGACCGAGGAACTGATCAGAAGGATTGAAAGAGCTGAGATCGCCGGTCAGGATGTAAAAGTATTCAAACCCTCTATTGATGATCGTTACAGTGAGGAGGAAGTAGGCTCTCATAATGGCTCGAAATGGAAAGCCTATGTTGTAGATCAGGACGAAGATATAGACTCTGTTTTCTCCAATGTAGAGGCTGATGTAATTGCTATTGACGAGGCCAACTTTTTCGATAATTCCCTTGTTGAAAGATGTCAGCAGCTGGCAGATGGCGGAAAAAGGGTAATTGTGTCGGGTATTGACCAGACTTTCAGAGGAGAACCCTTTGAACCTGTTCCAAGTCTGATGGCATCAGCCGAGTATATTGACAAGCTGAGAGCGATCTGTACAGAATGTGGTAAACCAGCGACAAGAAACCAGAGGTTGATCAATGGCGAACCCGCTCATGCTGACGCTCCAACTGTTGATGTCGGAGGAAAGGAAAAGTATCAGGCTAGATGCAGGCACTGCCACGAACTTAAAACCGATTAAACCCGTTCAAGCTGAACCTCTAATAGTCCATTTAAAAGTTTTTGAACTAACTGTCCTTTGTATGACAACTGTATACGATGTAAAAGCAGAGCCTCTCATCAACGAGACTGCGAAGGAACTGGGGGAAAAGTTTGAAGCCCCTGAATGGACACAGTTTGTGAAAACCGGAGTTCATAAGGAAAGACCTCCACAGCAGGATAACTGGTATCACATCAGATCTGCGGCCGTTCTGAGAAAAATCTATATGGATGGACCGCTAGGAGTGTCAAAACTGAGAACTATCTACGGAGGAAACAAAAACAATGGACACGGACCAGAGCACCATGAGAAAGCATCAGGCAAAGTAATCCGAACAGCACTCCAGAATCTTGAAGAAGCAGGACTAGTTGAAGAGGAAGAAGGAGAAGGAAGAAAGATCACAGAGAAAGGACAGTCATTCCTTGACCAAAAAGCTGATGAAGTTCTAGTTTAAGTAAATCTCCGTGACAATGGAGGACGACGAACTGGAAAAACTCCGGGAAGAAAAGAGAGAGGAGATAGAAGAAAACCAGGAATCCCAGGAAGAACAGCAGAAGGAAATGGAAAAACAGGTCTGGGGAAAAGCAAAACAGTACATGACCTCAGACGCAAAAGACCGGCTATCCAACATCAAAGCCGCAGATAAAAGGAAAGCACTAAGCGTTGCCCAGCAGATCGCCCGGATGGGAGAAACAGGCCGCATCAATAAAATAGACAGTTCACAGATGAAAAATATACTCAGATCAATCGAAAACGAAAAGCAGGAAAGCCAATCGGATATAAAGTTCAGGAGGTGAACAAATTATCATGTCATCTAACAAGTCGAAAGGAAAGAAGAAAAGACTGGCAAAAGCAGCCAAGACAGCTAAATCAGCTCCAAGATGGGTATCGCTCAAGGCATTCGGACTAGGAAAAGCAAGAAAGAAATCCATCAAGCCAAGAAAGTCCCGGCACTGGAGAAGAAACGACACAGACGAGTAAAAACTTCTTTAGTCACATATTCTATCCCAAATTTTATTCTGAGGAGAAAAGAAAATGGAAATAGAAAAATACAACTACCAAGGCGATACCAACGTAGGATTCTACGCAACAGTCAACAACAGTTATGCAGTAATCCCGAGACAGTTTGAGGAGAAAGAGTACTTCCCAGAGAAAACAGTACAGACAAGGATCGCAGGAACAAACCTTGTAGGGCTATTCACCGCAGGAAACTCCAACTGCCTGCTTCTACCCGAATCAGTAAAAGAAAGGGAAGTGGAGAAGATCGAGGAATCCGGAATCAACTATCATATTCTGGACTCCATAGAAAATGCGCTCGGAAACATAATTCTAGTGAATGACAGAGGAGCAGTTATAAGTCCAGAACTTGAAGATCGGAAAAAGGAAATAGCAGAAGCACTCGGGGTTGAAGTAGAAATCGGGGAAATCGGTTCAATCGAGAACCCCGGAGTATGCGGCGTAGTAAACTCAAAGGGAGCAGTAATCCATCGAGATGCCTCAACGGAGGAGGCTGAACATGTTAAAGAAGTGCTGCAGCTGGAAGACATCAACATCGGAACAATCAATATGGGGTCTCCATATATTGGCTCAGGATCAGTTGCTTCCGATGACTTCATTCTCGTAGGTCACGATACAACGGGCCCCGAAATCGGAAGACTGGACAGGGTGACGGTAGAAAGAGATTAAACTGAATTTAGTCTTATTCTCCCGACTCTTGGGGAACTTCACCAAAGCGGGCATAGCCGCAACGAATGGGTTTAAAAAGTTGAGAGCGACTCTATTCAGTATGACAACTTATAGATTCTCAGGTGAAATAGATCTCGGGAGAGATAGTCCGGTCTTTGAAAGAGAAGTAAATGCTGAAAGCGAGAAACAGGCGGAAGATAAGCTTTATTCCCAGTTGGGAAGCGAGCACTCGCTGAATAGAGAAAAAATTACTGTAGAAGAAATGGAGGAGGTCTAATTTCTATGCCAGAACAACAGCAGGCTCAGCAGCAGATGCAGCAGTACCAGCAGATCCAGCAGCAGATGGAAGAGGTTGAAGATTTCATTGAGCAGGTACAGGGAAACATCGAGGAAATGGATGAAACTATGAAAGCAATCAACCAGCTGGAAGACCAGGAAACCGGAAGCGAAATTCTGGTTCCTATCGGTTCAGGCGTGTTTGTAACCGGGAAACTTAAAGAAAATGACAAGGTAGTCACCAACATCGGGGGAGAAGCCTTTGAGAAGAAAGATTTGGACTCTGCTGAAACATTGATTCATGACAAGAAAGACGAATTCGAAGATACAAAAGAAGAACTTCACTCCACGATGCAAGAACTCCAGCAGCAGATGCAGCAGATCCAACAGCAGATCCAACAGCAGAGACAGGGAGCAGCTGAAGAATAAGGAAGATGCTTGGAAAGTTCAAGGACTCGGTTAAAGAATTCTCTGAAAATGTCAAATCAACAGTCGCAGAGAAAGAACTTGATGAAGAAACCCTTGATCCACTTCTGGATGAACTTAGACTAAAGCTTCTGCAGAATAATGTTTCTCTCGAGGCTTCGGAGGCAATTGAGGAAGAACTGAGAAGCCAGCTTCTAGGAGAAAAGGTTAAGAGAGGTTCAACCGAGGAAAAGGTAAATAATGCGGTTAAAGAAACATTGCTTGAACTTCTAGATGACGGCTTTGATTTTGAAGCAGAACTGAATGATATAGAAGAACAACCACCTGTAGTTTTCATGGTGGGATTCAACGGCTCGGGAAAGACAACTACCGCTGCTAAGCTAGCTCAAAAACTGGGCAGGAATAGTAGAGAAGTTGTTCTCGGAGCAGGCGATACATTTCGAGCGGCTTCAATTGAACAGCTGGAGGAACATGGTGATGAACTCGGAGTGGAAGTTGTCTCACATGAGTACGAATCAGATCCGGCAGCAGTAGCATATGACGCAGTCGAGCACGCAGAGAAGGAAGATAAAACTGCTCTGATAGATACGGCGGGTCGATCCCATTCAGATGAGAACCTTATGGGTGAGCTTGAGAAGATGATCCGGATAAACGATCCTGATGTAACTTTTCTCGTTGTTGATGCGCTTTCAGGAAACGATGTTTTAGAGCAGTCGGAGGCATACGAAGGTATGTTCGATGCCGTAATTGTCACCAAAATGGATATTGACGAGAACGGCGGCGCAATAATATCAATTTCAGAGAGAAGCGGTAAACCAGTTGCCTATATTGGAACGGGACAGGGTTATGAAGATATTGAAGACTTTGATAAAGAAAAGTTTGTGGAAGAGATTATTGAGTAGAAACCAGTTTTCTTTGGCAAGTTCAAGAAGAATTAGTTAACTGTATGCCTTCTGTTCGTCTAGCCGTTTCTGCATTGATTCTTCCAGTTGCTGTAGCTTGGCTTTTAGAGGTTCGAGATCCTCTTCGAAATCGTCCATTTTTATCTGTTCTTTCCTGCTGTCTTGCTGAATTCTTTCCTTTCTCATCTTGGACATCAAATGATTGATCTCAGCTACAAACTGTTCATATTCTTTCATCTGTGCTTCAATGTATGATATTTCCTCGGTGAATTCTTCCCGAAGCTCCTCAGTTACCTCGTCCTTAAGCTCTTCTTTCATCTGTTTCTTTTCTACTCCGAAAGTCTGCCTCACCGTTCTGTAGAATTTCTCCATTCCCATCAAAATCAGCCTGTAATTACTAGTTAATCGTAAAACTCTTTTAAGTCTTGTGTTGTTCTAGATGTTCTCCGGTACTACCACTCCTGAATGGGTGTACTGGTTCTGTGAGTAGAAACGGGCTGTTATAGCGCCTACAACAGCATCAAACTCACGGGAAGAACCAATATTTGAAGTATCAACTCCGAGCGACTCAACTGAGTCATCACTGTTTAAACTGAGTTCCCTGGAGCTGATAAATGGGTCGAAACGGATGATTTCCGGAGGATTATCCATATGATGTTTTATAGATCTCTCTATCGCTCTTGTTGTCTCCACCTTCTTCTTTTCATTATTAGAGGGAGTGAAACTATAGCCTTCCTCTTTCAGTTCTTCCTCATCCTGTGTTAGATTATCTCCATTTAATTCGGTACCACAGTTAATCGCTAGAATTTCCGGATTTCTATCCACTATCATATCTATCAATTCTTCTGTATTGTTTATCGAAAATGTTTCTGTACTACTGTCTCCTATGAATGCCAGTGATGACTTGTTCCCCTTTCTTGATGCCAGCATCAGTCCTGCAATCATTTTTTCCTAACTTCTACAGCGTTCTTTTCATTTTCACCGAACTCTATTAGCGACCGGTTTTCCTCCGCTGATTTCGTTATCTCTTCTTTCCTGATTTTCTCCTCAACTATATCGAGGAAGTCATTCAATGCCTTGTTGTAGTCTTGTGGTTTCTCGTAGAAGCTGAAAGTACCTGCACGATTTATCATGCTCAATCGAGCATTCAGTTTCCTTGCCTCCTTTATTTCTGAAAACCTATCCTCCTCAGCGTTTATTATGAGGGAGAGGTTATCGGTCTCCACCATATCTTTATTCATAAATGACTCTATATCACTGTAATCAGGCACGTCAAGCTCTCTGACAAACTCTTTTAGAACTCTGTAATCAGTGTATCTCGAGAAAAGACTTTTTCTTAACATTTTAGGATTTCTCTTCGCCATCGCCCAGAAACCCCTGTAAACAGCTTTTGGAGGTAAATTATTTGATCCAAAACCTGTCATGATTGTGGTCTGAACAGATTCATGTCCGCTCAGAGAGCTTATAACAGAGTTTCCGACCGGATTTGATACGAGGACGGCGTTCTGTATACTTTCCTGTTCTAGCACTGCTTCCAGACCTTTTCTTTCTCCTACAAAATCTCTGTAGCTCTCTGTGGGCTGAAATGCAATAGTTCTGTACTTCTTGGAGAAATAACGCAGCTGGTTCTCCCATAGACCTGAGTTAAAGCCTCCTGGAGCAAATATCAGCTGTATATTTGAATCCATCTCTGCCTCTGCGTACTGGATGTTCTCTCCGTTAATTCTCCTCAGTGAGAAATCCATGTAATCATGATTGGGGCATCAAACTCTTATATCAATTTAATGAGAACTCTGGACTATGGATACAAGACTGGTAGCACTAGGGCTTGTGGGAGCGGTAGCAGGTATTGCAGCTTTCCAGGTCTACGAGACAGCGGGGATACTATCAGCTGTAACAGTACTGATTTTCTGTACTTGGGTCCTTTTCAAACTTAGAAGTCCTTTAGGAGTCTGGAACTCGGTTTCAACGCTTTTAAATCCGTTCATCAGCTTCTTCAACATATATCTGATATCATTTACATATCTCTCGCTTCAAGGACACCGGTTTGCGTACTCGGCTTACAGATCGCTGGGATTTGCGCTTCTTGGAACAGCGCTTTCAATGCTGATTTACAAGTACTGGAACATCTAGGTAAACCATTTATGCCTTAGCCCAGAATGGTAGAACATGTTTGACAAAATCAAAGAATCGGTTCAGAAGTTCTCTTCAAAGAGTGTAGCGGATGAAGAAGCAGTAAATCAGCTGGTAAAAGATATACAGAGAGACCTCATCAGGGCGGATGTGGATGTATCTCTCGTATCCGAACTGAGTGACGAGATAAGGGAGGAGGCGCTGAGAGAAGACTTACCGAAAGGATTAAGCCGCAAAGAGCATGTTCTGGAGATAGTTTACAACAAGCTGGAAGAACTGCTCGGAGAAGAGGCAGAAGTAGAGATAGAACCGAAAACCATTCTTTTATGCGGTCTATACGGTGCAGGTAAGACAACGACCGCAGGTAAGATAGCCGATTTCTATAGGAAAAGAGAGCTTAAACCTGGGCTTGTATGCGCTGACACGGATCGCCCTGCCGCGTACGACCAGCTAAAGCAGATAGCCGAAGATATTGGTGCGGAGTTCTATGGGGAGAAACATGCTGAAGATCCTTTAGAAGTGGTTAGAAACGGTAGAGAAGAGCTCAATGTCGATGTACTTGTAGTTGATTCGGCTGGTCGAAACTCGCTTAACGAGAATTTAAGAAAAGAGCTATCAGAGATTGATGAGGTGCTGGAGCCTGAGGACAAGTATCTTGTGATGCCTGCGGATATAGGTCAGAGCGCTCGCGATCAGGCAGAAAGTTTCAACGAAGCGGTCGGTATAAACGGAGTTGTAGTAACAAAAATGGATTCCTCTGCTAAAGGTGGTGGTGCATTGGTTGCCTGCCAGAGATCAGGAGCCTCAGTCAATTTTATTGGAACTGGTGAGCAGATGGATGATCTTAAGGTCTATGATCCGGTCGACTTTGTCTCGGACATGTTGGGGCAGCCAGATCTTGGATCACTTCTTGAGAAGATAGAAGAAATGGATACAGATCCAGAGGATATCTTGGAGGGAGAGTTCACCCTGAAAGACTTCCAAGACCAGATGGAGTCTGTAACCGGTTCAGGTATGATGGAGGAGATGATGCAGCAGCTACCTATCGGCGGAAACCAGATACCGGATAATATAAGCAACCTGACCGAGGGTAAGATCGGAAGCTACTCGGTTATAATGGATTCGATGACTAATGAGGAGATGAAAGATCCTTCTATTATCAGCAAGTCTAGATCGGAGAGAATAGCGGAAGGTTCTGGAACCACGAGAGGAGAGGTTAGAGAGCTAATCAAGCATTACCGACAGACCAAGAACATGGTTGATAAGTTCGATAAGGGATCGATGAAGAGAGGAAATATGCAAGATATGTTTCAGAAGCTGGGGATGTGAATATCAATATTGCTCTTGTTCGCATTGAGGTCTTCAAACTCTTCTTGGCTGTAGAACTTTTGGTTACCCAGTTTTTTCTCCATCAATTCCTCTTTTTCAAGAAACTCTTTCTCAACTTCTTCATCTACTTTTGAAAGCTTATTGTGGGCGATATCGGAGGAAATCCTTATGTTTTCAAGGACTGCAATCCATTTGCTTGGTATCGAGAATTCTGCCTTGGATACTACACGGGTTAGCCCAAGTAAGGCTAATAGAGACTTTCTATACGCTTTTTCTGCAGTCTTTTTCATCCTTTATTGTGTATAATGTCACTCCTCATACTAATCCGTAGCCCCCGTATCTGTAAGTGTTAAGCGGCGCCATATAAAGATTGTCGGAATGTTTTAATCCTCAACTTACAATGGTGGTGTATGATAGCAGTAATCTCTGATTCACATGTTCCAAACCGGGCACCTGAAATACCGAAAAAGATAATCGAGAAAATTGAGGAAGCTGAACTAGTGATTCACTGTGGAGATCTTGCGACTGAAAAAGTATATCAGGAACTGGAACAGTTCAATGAAAATCTAATCTTGGTCAAGGGTAACTGTGATTTCTTCGACCTTCCTAGCTCCGAGACCTTTGATAGAAAAGGCATAATATTTGGAGTATATCACGGTACAGGTATTACGCCTAGAGGGGACCATGAAACACTTCTCGACATAGCCAGAAACAAGCTAGAAGCAGACATACTCCTTCACGGTCATACCCACCAGGAGGAAATCCTCCGAGAAGATGATGCCCTGCTACTGAATCCAGGTTCATGCACCGGAGTAGGCGGAGGCTCGGCACGCCCCTCCAAACCGACCATGATAGAGATTGGGATAGAGGATGAGCTCGAGATAAAACTTCTAAAACTGGAAGAGGAAGAGATGAAGGTCGAGAGAAAGGAAAGCTATCCGTTGCAGGAGTTTAAAAATCCGAAGAGAGAGTGATTGTTTGTAAAATTCATTAAGCTGAATTCCAGGATGATGTATCCCTTTTGTCTCTGTGGAAAATAGAAAGCAGGGCTTTTCAGGTCACAGCTATTTGACAGCTTCAAGAAATCCCTTCTAAAATAGCTTTCACTATATAAAAATAGGACTGAAGTCTTTGCTGTATGTACACGGTTCAGGAAAAACGGGACTTACTTCTCGAAGAAGATCTATGTGATCACTGTCTGGGAAGACAGTTCGCTAAACTTGGGCATGGACTGGAAAACTATGAGAGAGGTGCAATAATTCGGGAAAAAGATGAGGTCAACGAGAACTCTTTCTCAAGAGATAATATTCCGGAAGGAGCTGAACTTGGAGGCTCGTGTCATGTCTGCCAAGAAGTTTTTGAGAAGATGGATCACTGGGTTGAACTGGTTGAAGACTCATTTGAGAGATATGAACTGGACACTTTTCTAATCGGTATAAGACCTCCAAGCGATGTTCTGAAAGCAGAGGAGGAACTATGGGAGGAGTACGGCCTTGAATGGGTTGAACCTATCAAGACCGAGCTATCCCGGTTGATAGGGAAAAGGCTTGAGGAAGAACTGAGGATAGAGGTTGATTTCAAACGGCCCGATATTAATGCGATAATCGAAATGGAGGAATCAAAAGACCGTGTGGAAATGCAGGTCAACTCTCTACTGATCTACGGTCAGTACAACAAATACTCCCGAGAAATTCCGCAGACAGAATGGCACTGCCGCAATTGCAGGGGTGACGGATGTGATGAATGTGACTGGACCGGCAAACAGTATCCTACTTCTGTGCAGGAGGAAATACAGGATCCCTTCATGAGAGAGACAAAAGGTATAGAGGCAAAGTTTCATGGAGGAGGCCGAGAAGATGTGAATGCTCGATGTCTTGGGAAGCGGGAGTTTGTACTTGAAATAATTGAGCCTCTTAACCGTCACCTTGATCTAGATGAGCTCCAAGAAGGGGTTAATGATTCCACGGATAAGATTGAGGTTTTTGAACTTCAGTTCACTCATAAAGACAAAGCAGCTGATATCAAGCAGAAACATGCCGACAAGGAGTATAAAGCATTTATTGAAACTGAGGAAGAGATATCAGAGGAGGACATACAAAATATATCAGAAGTTGTTGGAGAGATAAAACAGGATACTCCGGAAAGAGTCGAGCACAGAAGAGCGGATAAGACCCGTGAAAGAGAGGTGTATGAGGCCAGTTGGGAGAGAACCGGTAACAAAGAGTTCGAGTTAACAGTCAAGGCAGAAGCTGGAACATATATCAAGGAACTTATTCACGGAGATGAGGGCAGAACGCAGCCTAATATCTCAGATTTGATAGGAACTCCGGCCGAATGTGTGCAGCTGGATGTCACATGGATAGAAAAATAACCGTTCACTGAACTACTTTAAAAAGATTTAGCGTAGCATACCTTTTCATAGGTGAACACTTAATGAACAAAAATCAAGGATTTTCAGTACAAGCAGAAAATAACCGCAGGTGACTTTCAAGTGGCACAGAAATCCAGTGGATCACAGCAGGGAGCGAGGAAAAAGCTCTCCAAAGACGGAAGAAAGAAACCAACGGTGAATGATCACTTTAAGGAGTTTGAAGAGGAAGAGAAAGCACTTCTCAAGATCAATCCATCAGTTCAGGAAGGAAGAGTTCATACCCGTTACCATGGGAGAACAGTTGAAGTAACAGGGGAGAAAGGAGATTCCTATGAGGTAAAGTTCGAGGATCAGGGAAAAGAAAAAACTCTGTATATCAAACCAATCCATCTGGAGAAAATTGAGGGATAAGCATGGAAGTAAAAGATGAAGAATACATCTACCCGGCAGAGGCGCTGGAAGCACTTGAAAACAAAGATGAAGAAGAACTTGTCCATGAACAGAAAATCGCACTGGAAAATCTTACACGTCACACAAAAGTGAAAGACCTTGAAACACTTCAAGAGCTTAACGAAGAGCTTTCTGAAATTGAATCACTTAAGCAGAAACATGTCTACAAACTGCTGGAAGTCGTTCCACAGCACGAATCAACAGTTAGAGCCGTATTCTCAAAGGAGAGAGTAAAACTGGAAGACTCCGAAATAGAGGATATTCTGGATATCTGTCATTCAGTTGAGACAGAATAACGGCGGTAAGCTTTTAACTTACAACTTCTCTTTTGTTTCATACCTAGAAGAGAAAAAATGAGCGGAAAAGATGAACACATAAAGGTCCTGGACTTCCTTGAACACGGAAGATCGGGCGAAAAAGACGAGCCCATAGCGCAGGGATTAGGAACAGAGAATTTCAACCTTCTAGAAGTTGTGATGCGTGAGGATGAAAGACCGAAAGGAGGAGAAGAAATCTACATTGGTGAAGGAGAAAGAGAAAAGGTAAAGTACATCAAGACCAAGCTAGAATATGATGACCTGACCGGAAGCGCAAGAAGCGAGATGAAGTACGTGCTCAACGCCCTGGTAAACGAGCAGGAAGACGAATTCGTTGAGTTCTTCAACGAGGCAACACCTGTGACACCTAGAAGACACGCATTTGAACTTCTACCAGGAATCGGAAGCAAACATATGCAGAGGCTTCTGGACGAAAGAGAGAAAGGCGACTTCGAGAGCTTTGAGGATATCAAGGATAGGGTCTCCAGCCTTCCGGAACCAAAAAAAGTGGTCAAAGATAGAATTATAGAGGAGCTGAAGGGCGACGTCAAGACAAACCTCTTCATCTCCTGAAAAATAATTTTTCTCAGCTGAAATAATGGATACAGAAAAAACACTCAGAGAGCTTGGAATAAAGCCGGTTAAAGGCCAGAACTTTCTGATCTCCGAAATAATAGTTGAGGCACTTGTCGAAGCCGGAGAGGTAGAGGATAAGCAAGTACTGGAAATAGGCGCCGGGACAGGCGCAATAACATCGAAGCTCTCCAAGAAGGCAGAGAAAGTCTATGCGGTCGAGAACAACTCGGTGCTCGCAAACCATCTAAAAGAGGAGTTCGTTAGTCTGAATCTGGAGGTCGTTGAAGAAGATATTCTTGAATACGACTTCGAGAATATTGACCGCTGTGTCGCAAACATCCCATTCCATCTCTCTTCAGAAATTATCGAGGAACTAGGCCAGAAACAGGTGCAGAGCGCACTTATAATACAGGAAGATCTGGCGGATAGAATAGTTGCGGAGCCAGGGGAACCAGATTACGGAAGATTCACAGTTCTCGTCAACTACTACTTTATCCCGGTTAAACTGAGAAAAGTTCCGGCATCGAGCTTCAAACCTGCGCCCGATGTAAATGCTGCGATAATCAAACTGTATCCAAACAGGGACAGGCATGGAGTGGAGAACGAGGATTTCTTCTTCAAGATTGTCAGAGCTTTATTCACACACAAAGGGAAGAAGACAAGGAATGCGTTTGTCGACGCCCGGCATATTCTGGATATCACCAAAGATGAGGCGAAGAATCTCAGAGATGAACTACCTAACTCTGAGAAAAGAGTGAACAATCTGAAGATCATAGAGCTGAAGGAGATCGCCGATTTTCTTCAGGATAGAATCTAAGGATTGATCAACCATTTCATATTTATTTCCAGTTGATCGAAATATGTTATGACGAAGTGGATTTTCGTTACAGGGGGAGTTCTTTCAGGTCTAGGAAAAGGACTGGTAAGCGCAAGTATTTCAAAACTTCTACAGCTCCGGGAACAGGAAGTTGTTCCGATTAAGTGTGACGGCTACCTGAATGTTGATCCCGGGACGATGAATCCTCACGAACACGGCGAAGTATTCGTCTTGGAGGATGGTACTGAGGTCGACATGGATTTCGGCCACTATGAGAGATTTCTCGGCATTGAAACAAAAGGAGATTGGAATCTGACCTCGGGAAAAATGCTCCAGAATGTAATAGAGAGGGAGAGGAAAGGTGAGTACCTCGGGAAGACCGTTCAGATGGTTCCTCATGTAACCGATGAGATAAAGAACAGCTGGAAGGAGTCTGCTAAAGAGGAGAATACGGATACCGTTATAATTGAAATTGGTGGTACGGTCGGTGATATGGAGAACCAGTTCTACCTTGAGGCGGCTAGACAGATGCGTTCCGAACTTCCAGAGGAAGATACCTACCTAATTCATACTACACTGGTTCCCTATCTGGAGACAACCGGAGAGCAGAAAACTAAACCAACACAGCACTCTGTGAGAGACTTGAGGGAGGTAGGACTTGAGCCAGATATGATAGTTGGTAGAAGCAAAGATTTGCTGGAAGAATCTGTTCAGGAGAAGATAGCACTTTTCTGCGATGTTGATCAGCGGGAAGTGGTGTCCGATCCTAACGTAGACACAGTGTATAGGCTGCCGATACTTTTCGACGAGCAGAACGCCGATAAGATGATATCGGAGAAGCTGGAGTTACCGGAGAGAACTTCCGGCCTCGGTGAATGGAAGACGCGGGTTGAAAATCTTGCATCAGAATCCATTGCCTCCGTAGCCATATTCGGAAAATACACAGCGATGAATGACTCCTACGCATCAATCGAAGAAGCATTAAAACATGCCTCTGCCGAGCTCGGAGGCTCAGTGAAGATAGATTACAAGGATGCGGAGAATCTGCAACTGAAAAACATAGATGATTATGACGGTATAATCATTCCTGGCGGATTTGGTTCTAGAGGAGTTGAAGGGAAGATGGAGGTAATACGTTACTGCCGGGAGAATGAGATACCGATTCTTGGTTTGTGTTACGGTATGCAGTTAATGGTGATCGAGTATCTCAGGAATTTCAAGGGAATGGATGCGGTCTCGGAAGAGTTCGAGAACGGTGAGGAACGCAAGGTTATTGCGGAGCTTCCAGGCCAGAAAGATATAGAGGAGATGGGAGGAACCATGAGGCTTGGAGCCTACGAAGCCGAAGTAGAAGGGAAGATTAAGGAAATATATGGATCTGAAAGAGCTGTAGAACGCCACAGACATAGATACGAGGTGAATCCAGAGTACCATGACAAGCTTCAGAATGGCAATATAAGAATTTCAGGATTCTCCACCGAGAACAAAGATCTCGCCGAGTATCTAGAAAAAAGGGATCACCCGTTCTTTATCGGAACGCAGGCACACCCCGAGTTCACTTCAAGCTTTGAGGAACCAAATCCTCTCTACCTCGAGTTCGTAAAACAGATCAGTAAATGACAGTTTACAAACCAGATGAGGATTCATTTCTTTTGAAAAACTATGTATCAGAACTGGATCTTGAGGGAAAGAAAGCTCTTGATATGGGAACGGGTTCAGGCGTCATAGCTCTGGAGATGGCAAGTAAAGGAGCTGAAGCCACAGCTATTGACATTAACCCTGAGGCTGTAGAGAAGGTTTCTAGGAAATCAAAGGAGGAAGGTCTGGAAATTCAAGTTATTGAGTCAGATCTATTTGAGAACTTGGGTGAAAGATTTGATCTGATAGTATTTAACCCTCCTTATCTTCCAGGAGAAGAAACTGATGATGATAGAATTTGGTGCGGAGGAAAAAAGGGAACTGAGCTAACTGAAAGATTTCTGGATAAAGTTGATGACTACCTCAAAGAGGACGGATACGCATTAGTTGTTCTCTCAAGCAGAGCTAATTATGAAAAAGTCATTGACGGTTACAAACTTAATATAGTGGAATCTAAAGAGTTATGGTTTGAAACTCTCTACGTTGCGCTCTACAAGTAGATTTTTTAACTACACAAATCCAATTCAATAATATATGTCTGCCAAAAACAGTATTTTCAGTTCTCTGATGCTTACAGCTTTGATTGCCTCTTTGATAGGAACAGCTTCAGCCTATACCATAACTCCCTTAGATGAGCCATATTCTACGGAGTATGTGGGCGATCTTACAGATTCCTCTAGAATGATTAACCTTACCGATAGTGGAGAGCCAGCGAATCCAGATGACATATCCGGCTTCAATTTTACCCACAAATACGATGCTTCAGGAGGAAATAAGGTCAGTATGCAACACCTTTCGGAAGGATACTGGTACGCGGATATCACTCCAGATAGTTTGAAAGGAAACACGATAAACTACACACTTCAGGAAACATCAGGTACAGGAGACGAGTTCTACAATACTGAAACCCTCAAGTTTGGAAACTACAGCGTTGAACTTCTATCCAATACTGGCACCAATCTACCTCCTGGAGGAACTGTCAATGTACGGGTTGATGTGACTGATGAATGGAACAATGAACCAGAGAAAGGCGCCACCGTAAATGCCTACTTTACAAACGGTACGAAGATACATGAAATACAGGAGCTTGGAAATCAAGATGGTTCGGAATACTACAACTCCAAAGTCAATGTACCCGATGTCTACGATACCAGTTATCTGTTGCATGTCAATGTAACAAACAAAGATGATTCCATCAAAAATTCTGATGCATCTTTTACTCATCCGGTTGAAACTAGTCCGGTGATGTCGGGAGAGATAGAAGAGCTAGAATCTTCGGGAACCTGTAACAATTCTTCATTCTTCACTGAATGTGAAAGGGAGGCGGAGATCTCCACAGCATACAACGTGACTGGAGACACACCTAAATCTGTCAATCTTTCATTGAACGTATGGAACAGGTCAAATAGTTCGTGGCAAAATTTTACAGTCAAGGAAATGGGGCAAAACAATAATCTCTATCGATCAGATTTAACTCTTCCTGACCTCAATACCACTGCATTCAGTGAGGAAGTCCAGTTAGTGTACAATGCAACAGGCCCTGAAAAGAATGCTGTAACTGAAAGAAATATTACGGTCAGAACATATGATATCAGCTTCGGAGCATCTTCGACAGCACAACAAGGAGGAGAATACAATCTGGAGATAGCTTTCGGAAAATACTTCTCCTCAAAACCTCTTGATCCATCAAGAATTGACGCAAATATAACGGTGAAAAACTCGACGGAAAATCTTTCGGAATTCAATCTGGAAGATATGGATTATCGAGACGGAGTTTTCCAGAGGGATGTTGACATAGGATCAGACTGGGAGGAAGGTACTTATATTCTGGAAGTAGAGGCAGAAGATATCTACGAAAGTATGAAAACTGACTCAGACAATTTCTTTGTAGAAGATGTTAATCGAACATTCAATATTTCGGGCGAGATCGATGATACAGTTATTACAGGAAAGAATTACAGTTACAATTTTACCGTTGAGAACCTTCAGAACTCGGAGTTAGAGCTTGATGCGGAATACTCTGATGAACTTGAGGGCTTCACCTGGGTAAACGGATCAGACAATCTATCCGTACCTGCTGATTCTGAAATCAATGTAACAGCATTATTTAACATGACAGAAGTTGTGGAGAGATCAGGAGAGATAACACTTACGGATAATTCTTACAATGATTCAGTGGGGGTAGATCTCAATATTCCGGAATGTGACTATCGGAATGGAAGTATCTGTGTGGAAACCTTGGGAGATCTTAACGCAAGCACAAATGAAACCGGAGAAATTGAGAAAGATTACAAAGTTCATTACCTTGCACCTAAGAATGATTCCACACAGCTTAACCAGACATCTAGCGGCAACATATCTTCAATGATATCTTTCAATCCTACAACTGTAGAAATGAATTCTAGCAACAATCAGCAGTTTGTTGACCTAAATTATACTGTTTCAGGATCAGGTTACTTTGTTGGAACAGTTCAGGTTGAGGATGCTGGAATCCCGGTTGAACTTGATTCAGATGCAGAATCCCAAGAGGTTCAGTTCTCTGTTACTTCTACACTGGACCTCGGCACTATAACTAGTGATGAATCAGTGACGGAGCAAATAGAAATTGAGAACACGGGATCTGCATTGATTAATTCTACAAGCTTTGAATCAGATCAGATGACTGTAAATGCTGATTCGGTACAGATCGATCCAGGGGAAAGCAGAGATGTTGAACTCTCAATATCGGAGGTATCTTCCACAGGTTCAGTAAGGGTTACAGCTGAATCATCTGATGATCAAGCTGTTGAAGTAGTAGAAATTACGGGGGATGCCGTGACTGATTATTCGGAGCAGGCATCTACGCTAAGAAATAGAATTAACAGGTTACAGTCACAGGTCTCGGATGGTGAGAATCAGAATATACTGAATACTGCATCGGTGAATGTGTCAGAGATCGAAACCTTATACCAGGAAGGTAGTTATGAGGAAGCTGGGAGAGTTTATGAGGCAACTGAGGCAGAGGTAAACCAAGTTGAGTCTAGAGTTAATTCAGGTAATCAGGGACCTGCACTTGGGGAATCTTCGAGACCGTCCTCGGACGAAAGTTCTATGCTTCCGATTATAGCTGTAGTCATCTTCGTGCTCTTGATTATAGGATTTATAGCATACACCAGTATTGTGCCTGAAGAAGGCGATCCGCTTTACAAGGTGTTAGGCAGATGAATATACCGGTTATATCACAGCTACCCCAGGACGTGGCAACTGTGGTCCTGATACTGTTACTTGTAGTTGTATTTGTGTTAGCATTCAAGGTAATGAGTATGGTTTTCGAGACAGTAATGGTTTCTGCACTCTCTGCAGGTTTCTACGCAGCTCTATCTCAGGTATTGAATTACGGTTTCTCATTTAACCAGATGCTTACATATGCATTCCTGGGAGGATTGTTGTACTTGACGTACAGTTTTCTGGCCTCAGCTTACTCAATAGCAAGAACATTGCTTAAAATACCATACCACCTACTCCAACTGGTAATCAAACCATTCACGTGGCTTTATAGAAAAATTAGGAAGAAGGTAAAGCTGAAAGAATACCAGAGAAAAATAGAGAGAAAGAAAGGCTCAAACTCCTCAAGTCACACAGATTCTAATTCGACGAAGGAAGTCGTCCTTGACAAGGTAAAGAAGGATTCAGAAGACGAGTAGGTTTTATATCCGCAGGTACTCAACTTGTTAATATGTTAGACGGCAAAATTCTTGCAGCGGTTTTGACAACGCTGACAGCGATAGCGATTACAACAGGTCAGGGAGCAAACACTCAAAACATGGATCTGCAGGCACCTGAGTTAGATGAGTTTAGTCCTGAAGGATTGATGGAGAATCCGCTGCAGAAGGTTCGTAACATTGTTACAGATACACCTGAACCTGAAAACAGCGTTAAAGCTAACCTAAAAGTACAGGATCTTGAAGAAGAAACAGTGAATATAGAAGGCGGTGCAAGGGTTAGATCCAATTCGACAGACAGGGTTCAGCTCGGAGATAAAACAATCGAATCAGATACAGAAATAGAATTCTATGGTTTTGAGGGAACTGTCAAACCTGTGAATGAGACTACTATATCTGGTACAGTCCAGGGTGTTTTAACATCAGATGTAAATATTTCCGGTCAGGCGCCCGTAAGCCAGAGCTTCAACACCACCAAACTAGAGGTAAAAGGAGTTGAAGAATCAACTATCAATCTTGGTCAGGTATTAGGATCAATAGAATCAGAGAATGCATCTACGAGCTTCAATTCAGCGAGGCCTCTAAACATCAACTCATTCTCCGGCGATATCATAGTTTATCCAAGAAATTCAACTTTTGTGTTGGATGGAGAAGTTGCAAGACTGGAAGCAGGTTCCTTTACGTTCGGTGGCTAGAAAAGAGTTTTCAAACAATTGTTTTTCCCTTATGGAACGAAAAATAATCCTTGTAGAACCTGAGATACCTGAGAATACAGGCTTTATAGCTAGGTTATCCGCTAACTTCGGATATGATATCCGAATTGTGAATCCTGATTTCAACCTGGCTGAGGCCAGAAAAACTGCATCTAGCGCTCAAGACAAGCTTCGGGAAGCCAGAATTTTTGATTCTGTGAAGGAAGCGGTTAAAGACCTCGATTATATGGTCGGTACTAAACCCGGTAGAGGTGTCTCAGCTAAAGAGTTCCAGCCCTCTGATGAAACATCTCTTATGATTGGAAGAGAGAGCTCAGGCCTAACTGATGAAGAACTTGAGCTATGTGAAACAGTTTTACATATCGATACCGGCAAATATTCCTCGATAAATCAGAGTCATGCATCAGCGATACTAATGCATTGTTTTCATAGCCCGGATCAGAAAGAATCTGTAAGAGAGGGCCAGAAAAGAGCACTTAAAGACAGGCTTCCGGGCAAAGTTTTCTCAGCTGTCTTAGCTTCGAATCCTTCGCCGGATCAGGTTGATTCAATGCTCGGAGAGCTGAATAAGAATTGATCAAGTTACTCTGTAAAATTGAATGTAAAGTGAAGGAGTTTTCAGGTTAGAGAATGAACTAGGTATGTCAAAGAGAATCCTGATACAGACTGATCCGAACAGCGGAATATCATAACTGATTCCAACTTAAATCAGTCAGACAGAAAAAAGCAGATTATCTTATTCTATAAAGTGATTAATAGGCCTTTTGAAACTGTTTTAGCATCTTTTTGGTTCTGAAAAAGTGTGGTTGACAGCAATTATAAAGGTTTAGATTAACGGTCTTCTATGGTCTTTGACGCACTTTTTGCGATAGGTGGTGATGGAATTTTACAGCAAATCTTTATGATTGTACAGATACTTTCATTCCTGATACTTCCGGCTCTGCTAGTATTCTTCCCTAGGATAATGATCTGGCAGGCCGACAGGAAGCTGGAGTCAGCCCTAGTTGACCTAGAGGCATACAGAAACGATACCGAGATCTTGTTCCTGGACAAATTTGCTTCAAACATAGAAAATGACACCAGACAAAAGTTTGACTCCTTGAGAGACTTCAAGTTCTCAGCGCCAACCGGTATTGACCCGGCCGGGATGGTCGGAAAACTGGAAAACGTTCTAGACTCATCAGAGAACAAATTCAATCGGTTCGTTGAAGGAAACGCGGAAACAGAGGATGAAGAAGAACTTGCGGATCTTAACATGGCTTTCAAAGGAGTCATGGGCACGCACCAAATCTTCAAGGTAATGAGACATTTTAGACAGCTGATCAAAAAGACAAAAATGATCTACCTTGTCCAGATGGTTACAATGATGATACCTATCTACAAGGAGCTTGCGGAGGCGCAGAAAGAGGCCACAAGAGCATTTCTCGATCAGGCTCCGATTGGAGACACTATCGGCCCTCTTGTGGCAGCAAAACTGATTGAAAGCGATAAAGGAGAGATTGAAGAAATTGCAGAAAACATAGTTTACAGTGAGGAGGAAATCGACGGATCAAAAGTTCATGTACTGAAGAGTAGCGGTCCAGGCGCCCGATTAGGTAAATACGGTGACGCACTGGAAACCGTTGCTGATGAAAATGATCTCGACGCAATTATCAGCGTTGATGCGGGAGCGAAATTTGAAGGAGAGGAAACAGGATCGCTTTCCGAGGGAGTTGGAGTTATGATGGGCGGTCCTGGAGTAGAGAAATCCAAGATCGAGGATGTAGCGGTTGAACACGATGTTCCGCTCGAAGGAATAATAATTAAACAGTCGCCCCCCGAAGCCTCCAAACCTATGAAGAAAGAGATCTATGAGGCGTATAAACCAGCGGTTTCGAAGGTCAAGGAAATTGCCTCTGAGTTCGATGGCGAAGTAGCCATTGTAGGAGTCGGTAACACCTGTGGTGCCGGAGATACTAGAGATCAGGTTGCCGGAGTCCACAACAGGCTGAGAAAGTACTGGGAAGAGTACGAAGAAAAGGAAGAAGAGGAAGTCTCCTACATGGGAGTGATGGGAGCAATGCCTTCCGGCGGAGAACAGGCTGAATTGCTTCAGGCAAGAGACAACCTGATCTGGAATATGATCAGGTAAAAACTCCTACTTCATCCCTATATTCCGCAGGAGTTAAATCAATTTTTCCAGAAACTGTAGATATGGAAGCAACCATCATCCAGAAAAACGAGACTCCGACCTCTAGACAGTTCTACTTCGTATACAGTGGTGAATTGGGAAAAGGCAGTTTTGTCGAATACGAGAACAATGGAAAGGTAATTGGCAGGGTCTCAGAGGTTTTCCGATTAAATGAATACTTTGAAAATGCGGAGAACGTATCGGAATCTGCCGGGGATCTGAAAGAGAAATTCCCTGTTGATGAATGGGAGGTAAGGATTGCCCGTGCCGAAATCATGGGAAAGTTCAAAGACAGTATGATTAAAAGGGTTTCAGCCTCGCCTTCTCCGGGAATGGAAATTGATGATGCTGATCCTGAGAGAGTAAAGAAGTTTCTGGGACTGGATGAAAATGGCCTTAATCTGGGAACTGTACAGCAACAGAGTATAGATGCATTGGTCAATATGACCGATACGCTTCAGAAACACTTTGCAATACTCGCCCAGTCTGGAGCCGGAAAGTCTTACACCGCCTCCGTTATCCTGGAGGAAATTCTTGATAGAGAGTATGCGCCGGCAATACTGGCAGTAGATCCACACGGTGACTACACATGCTTCGCGGAGGATGAAAACTACATGCAGGATGTGAAGGTCTTTAATGAGAAAGATATTCAGATCGCAGCCAACTCACTCTCAGCAGGACAGATAGCATCATTCTTCACAGGTAACTTTTCCGGAGCACAGAGACAGGAACTAGCCAAAGTCTTTTCGGCTCTCAGCAGAGGAGAAAATAATGATTTCAGTCTAGAAGATGTTATTGCCCGGGTAGAATCTGAGGAAATGAATGAGAAGACAAAGTATGCACTTCTCAGAAAATTGAAACAGTTGAAGGCTATGAACATATTCGGAAAATCGAACAGGCCTTCATCAAAAGACCTTGAACTTGGCAAACTGAACATACTGGATTTGAGCAGTATGATTGATAACCAGAAGAAACAGATTATCACCGCTTTCTTCGGCAAGTACTTCTTCCGCAAGAGGCGAACCGGATCAATTCCTCCGTTCTTATATCTTCTGGAAGAGGCCCACAACTTTGCTCCGGAGAAAACGCCGTCTGCGTCCAAAAATGTATTGGAGAAGATGGCAAGAGAGGGAAGAAAGTTTAACGCATCAATAGGACTGATCTCCCAGCGACCGGTAAAACTCTCCACAACGGCTCTGTCCCAGTGTAATACCAAAGTAATTCTCAGGGTCACCAATCCAAACGATCTTGACCACATCAAGACTTCCTCCGAAGGTATAACTTCTTCTGTTGCATCCCAAATACCTGGACTGAAAACAGGAGAGGCAATTGTCATGGGAGAAGCAGTGAACTACCCTACGTTCGTAGATATGAGGGAGAGAAGATCAAAAGAATCAGACTCTGGAGAAGGACTAGAAGATACACTGAAAGAATGGAAAGAAGAGTTGGAACAGATAGATGAAGACGTAGAAGCATTCATGTAAAGTTTGAAGGGCTTATCCGAACAGAATTTATTAATTCACTTCTTCCACTTCTGTCAGTCCTGTTTCAGTGTTTTTCTTCTCCAGCCTATACAGTTTGCCGGTTGCAGCTGATTCCAGCGCAATGTCGTGAGTTACTATAAACATCTGTTTCAGAAGATTGTCCGAGTTCTGTCTTAGTGTCTCCGCCAGCTTCTCCACAGCTGCCGAATCCATGTTGTGCGTGGGTTCGTCCAGCATCAGTAACTGTATCTTCGGAGATATTGTAAAACTCAATGCCAACCTCATCACGAGCGCTGCAGAATGCCTTTCTCCGCCTGAGACCTCTGCTTCTGCGGATATCCAGTTATTATCAGAGTCCAGGATCTCGACGAGATAGTCTTCCTCCACGTTCAGCCTTATAGAGTAGTAATCGTTATACGGATATACCTGTGTCCAGATATCGTCCATCAAATCATTTAACCGGGCGACGAACTTCTGCCTTAGCTCTATCTGTGTCTCCTTTAAAGCGGTCTTGTAGCTGTAGACATAGTCAAGTACCTGATCAAGCTTCTCCACTTCCTTCTCCAGCTCATGTTTTTTCTCAACCTGTGACTGCATCTGCTCTAGGCGTTTCTCTTTTTCCTCAACTATTTCTTTATCCGATTTAAGCTCTTGTTTCTCCGCAGATCTTTTTTCTTTGAGCTCTGAGATTTCGTCTCGCAGGGTCTCAAGCTTTTCCTCGTCGAAATCGATATCTTCAAGCTCCTCAGCTGTTTCTTCAAGTTTCTCTTCAATGTGTTCTTTCTTTTCCTCAAGTTCCCTGATTTCCTCTACGGATTCCAGTTGATCTATTTTCTTCTCCAGTTCTTCCAGTTTTTCCTCGGAAAATTCTTCTCCAAGTTTCTCAACCTCTTCGACAATATCCTGCAGTTTCTCCTTTTTCTCCTCGAGTTCCTCTCGTTCCTCTTTAAGTTTATCTTCAGAGGACTTGTATTCCAGAAGCTCGTCCCTTTTCTCTACAACTTTCTCTTTTCTTTCATCTTTATCTTCGAGTTTCTGCCTCAACTCTTTCTCCTTCTGCTTCAGTTCTTGTATCTTCTGCTTTCTCTCCGATACAACTTTTTCTCTATGTTCTTTGTCCATTTCCTGTCCGCATGTAGGGCAGTCTCCATCGGTTTCCTTTAGTGTCTTCAGACTTTCCTCTAAGTTGGTTCTTTCGGCGTAGTAGCTGTTTCCTTTCTTTTTTATCTTATCTGTTTTCTCTTCCAGTTCCTCGAGTTCTTCCTCCAGTTCTTCGAATTTTTCAAACTCCTCAGCTTCTTCTTCTAGCTGTTCTATCTCTTCACCGATTTCTTCAGTATGTTTTTCTAGGTACTTCTTTTTTTCTCTGAGTTTCCCGAGTTTTTCGTTTTTATCCTCCAGCTTTTCTTTCTGTTTCCTGTTCTTTTCCAGTTCTCTCTCCGGGTCCTCAATTCCTTCAATTTTTTCCTCAGCTTCATTGATTCTCTCCTGTATTGATTGTTTCTTCGTCTCCAGCTTGGTCTTTTTTTCCTCTAGTTGCTCAACTTCCTCTTTTTTATCCTCAAGTTCTTTCAGTTCTTTATTTCTGTTCTCCAGTTTCTTTTCTCTCTCTTCAAGCGATTCCTGAAGCTTCTCGATTCTCTCTTTTTTACTTTCTATTTCCTTTTCAAGTTCTTCCAGTTCTTCCTCATCTATCTCATCTTCAAGTTCTCCTAAGGCTTCCTGGCGATTCTCCAATTCTTTCTTCATGTTGTTCTCCACTTTGACAGTGTTCTTTCTGGCATCTTCAAACCGGTCGATATCTAACAGTTCATCGATTCTTTTCTTCCGGGTTCCGGGTCTCATGTTCAGGAAGAGATCGAGGTTGTTCTGCTCTGAGTAGATCGCGCGGGAGAAAGCCTTGAAGTTTAAGCCAAGCAGTTTCTCAACCTGCTCTGTTACTTCCCGGGTAGAAGGTGCTTCGATCAGTTCTCCTTCTTTTCTTAGTTCGCTGTGTGTTGTTCCTTTGTCTCTCTCGATTTCTCTTCTGACAGAGTAACTTTCTTTCCCTATCCTAAATTCGATCTCCACTATAGCCTTATCTGCCTGTGAAGGGTTCCTCCTGATCAGATCATCCAGAGTTATATCCCGGGAATTATGTGAGGGAGTAGTTCCGTAGAAAGCAAAGACGACAGCTTCCATGACGCTGGATTTTCCCGATCCCATCGTTCCAATTAAAGCGTTAACGCCTTCATCAAACTCTAGCTTTGTTTCATGGTGAGATTTCCAGTTCTTCAGTTTTACTCTTTCAATCATTCATTTTTCACCTGTTTCTTCAGGAAGCCACTTGCCTCATCCGGGTTTCCTTGTTCCAGCATCTCCAGAAGCTCGGATTCGTCCACTTCAAGATCGGAGTTAACCTTTTCGGAAAGTATTTTTTTCCCCTCGTTCCATGGATCATCCACTTCATTCAGTGCGCTGCTTTCACCATTATCCATTACGGAGTTGAGCGATGAGTTCACGTTCAGGAACATTTCATCACGGAACATCTTTTTGAGTTCTCGAGGATTTATCCTTCCCGAGGTCTCTCCCTTTATCTTGAGATTGGTCAATGGCTTCTTCTCGGCGTCAATATCTTCCAGTTTCTCAATAGCTCTTTCCTTGACTTCTGTCCATTCCTCACCCTTAACCTCTACTTCAATGTAATGTACGTTCCGGGTGTTCTCAAGCTCACAGAACTCCAGTTCCTCCTTCTCTGTGTCTAGTCTTACAAATCCCTTTGGCTTCTCTGCCTCAATCTTGTTCATCTGCGTTGTCACAGTCGAGCCAGGTAGAATTAGAGGCTTTTCGCCCGGGAATCTTTCCAGGTTGTACCAGTGAATATGACCGTTAATTATCAGGTCGAATCCCTCCGGGAAGTTCTCAAGGGAAAGATAATCGTGGTTATCGTCTGTATAGACGAATCCCTCGATCGACTGATGAACTACTAGAATATTGAACGCATTCTCTATTGGCTTTGGAGAGAACTTTTCCAGTGCTTTTGGAGCATATCTCTCTGGTACTCCGCTTAAACCGAACACAGCTACTTTCTCACCGTTTTTCTCAAAAACTGTTCTCTCGTTATCAAGATGATGAAGGTGGCCGGTGTTCGACATCAGTTCAATGGGATTGGTATACTTCCGTGGTCTTCTTTCATGAGTTCCATGGATTGCAACTGTCGGCACTCCGGATCCGTGAATTCCAATTGCTTTGTCGGCCTCTACTGTTCTTTCTCCTTCCATGGCTGTTTCCAGGACATCCGAGGCTTTATCCAGTACTTCCTGTTTCGGTATTTTCTTATCGAAAATATCTCCCGGCAGCACAATTAGGTCGGCGTCTAGAGAACGTTCAAATGCTTCCTTAGCGTTTTCAAAGCTGTCCTTTCCTCTTTCCTCATTCCATTTGTAGCCGAAGTGAGTATCGCTTATTATAGAAATCTTCATCTATACAGTTAGGAGAGGAAGAATCTTTTATCTGTGTTGCTCTCACTCGAGTTCTTTGCCGTCGCTCATTCTCTGCGCGGCTTCTATACCTTTATCAGGGATAATGTATGCATCCTCGAATTCTACGAGAATTGATTCTATTTCTGTGAAGTTTTCCGCTCTTTCGACCTCACTGTCAAAAATAAATCCGGGTATGTGGTTAAGTTTATATCTTTCTACCAGCTTTTGCCCCTTCTCTGATCGGTAGTCAACTTCACGGTAATCGGCTTTCATTATGGAGTTGGTTTCCTCCCTGAATCTGGAGTAACTACAGTTATCACAGGTCACAACTGTTATCTGAACGGTTGGCTCGGTTATATCATCGTAGTAGGAGCCTAGGTTTTCACCTATATTAGGGACGGTATCTCCGACATCAAACTCCGCACTTTGAACGTAGTTGACTCCCGAGATGAAGAAAGCAGCTAGCAGGAATCCTAGGAAAGCCCCTATTACTTGTTCTCTATCCGGCTTCAGATCATTAATATTTTTGTTCCTTTTCTCTTTGGCATAGGTGTCGTGCTCTATTTCCTCGTGTTTCTCAAGGATATCCTCTGATCCAAAGTTCTTACCGCACTCCCCGCACCTATGTTCTTCAGGCATGTCTAATGGTTTGTCGTCCACATTAAAACCGGTTTCCCGACCTCTGTCTTAATTGTCGCTCTTCTCTGTATTCGAATTTTCGTTTCGCCTCCCATTACACACATTAATCTTTCCAACTGAGTCTTGAACATGTCGCAGGAACTCGGGATAACCACGGACAAGCAGAAGAATCCAAGTGAATGGTATACAGAAGTAGTTAAGAAGGCTGAACTAGCAGATTATGCACCTGTCAAAGGCTGTATGGTTATCAAGCCGTGGGGAATGAAACTCTGGGAATCAATAAAAGATGATTTCGATAACAAGGTTCAGGAGACCGGAGTTGACAATGCTTACTTCCCGCTTTTCATTCCAGAATCATACCTCGAAAAAGAATCAGATATTGTTGAAGGTTTCGACCCTGAAGTTGCCTGGGTTACCGAAGGAGGCAACAAAGAACTAGAAGAACGGCTGGCTGTAAGACCTACCTCAGAGTCAATTATTGCTCCTTTCATGAGTGACTGGATTCGTTCCCATAGAGATCTACCTATGAGACTTAATCAATGGGCGAACATTGTCCGCTGGGAGGCGACCGATACAAGGCCTTTCCTGAGAACACGGGAGTTTCTTTGGCAGGAAGGCCACACGGCACACCAGACTGAGAAAGAGGCAGATGAAGAAACAATGTTGAGACTGGAACAGTACCGGGAAGTGATAGAGGATCACCTTGCAATTCCATCAATCCTGGGCTACAAGCCGGAACACGATAAGTTCCCAGGCGCAAAGTATACTACTACAATTGAAACCCTGATGCCTGACGGCAAAAGTATTCAGTCAGGCACGTCGCATCAGTTGGGCCAGCACTTCGCAGAAGCATTTGAAATCACATTCGAGGATGAGAGCTCTGACGAGTCTGTATGTTGGACAACCAGCTGGGGCCTTAGTACCAGAACAATCGGAGCTTTAATCATGGCACACGGAGACAATGACGGTCTCCGGTTGCCTCCAACCATTGCTCCTGTCCAGATTGTAATTGTTCCCATCCACCAAGGAGACAACCAGACAGAAGTAGTTGAATACGCTGAAGAGATAAGAGAGGAACTGAAAGACAACTTCAGAGTAGAGCTTGACAACCGGGATCATAGAACTCCTGGCTACAAGTTCAACGAATGGGAGCTGAAGGGAGTGCCTTTAAGGCTTGAAATCGGTCCGAATGAAATGGAAGAAGAGGAAGTTACAGCAGTCAGAAGAGATAATGGAGAACAGGAAACCATTGGACTTGAAAGGGCTGGAGAAGAGGTCGGAGAGCTACTTGATGAAGTCCAGGAATCAATGTACAGCGAACTGGATGAATACCTGCATGAAAACATTAGGGAAGCTGAATCCAAGAACGAGATCCTTGGCACGATAGGGAAAAATCGTGGATATGTAAAGATTCGCTGGTGCGGAAATGAGGAATGTGAGGAAGAAGTGAAAGATGAGGTATCAGCGGAAATCGTGGTTCTGCCGTTCAGAGAGGGCTCCAAACCGGGAAGCATTCAGGAGGAAGACGAAGAAACTGATGGAAAATGTGCGGTCTGCGGTGAAGAAGCGAAGCGGTGGGCATACTTCGCGAAAAACTACTGACAGTAGTTTTTCTAAAATATTCTCCATGAAAGATTGTTGAGACATATTCGGCTTTATGTCTTGACTTTTCTTAGATCGAGTTTGTCTTTGTCCATTCTGGAGATACCGTCTTTCTTTCTCTTGATTCTTCTGAACTTGGAGTGTTCATCGCTTTCCAGTAATGTGATCGCTTCTCCTTCCTTACCCTGTCTACCTGCTCTTCCGACTCGATGAGTGTACGTATCCGGTTTATCAGGAACGTTGTAGTTGAAGACATGGGTAACATCTTCCACATCCAGTCCTCTGGCTGCGACATCCGTTGCGACGACTACATCAAACTTTCCTTCCTTGAAGTCTTTGATCGTCTTTTCTCTCTGATTCTGGCTCATGTCACCGTTTAAAGTTCTCGCTCCTATACCGTTCTTCTTCAACTTGTCCGTCAACCAACGAGTCGTCGCTTTGGTTCGACAGAAAACGATCGATAGATCAGTTTTCCTTTCCTTTAGAAGTGTGTAGAGTGCTGATATCTTCCTGTTCTCATCCACGTCAATATATTTCTCATCCAGGTTTCTGGTGTGATGTGAGGCCTTGATTCTGATTGTCTCTGGTTCGATCGAATATCGGTCACACATCTTTTTGAGCTCCCGGGGAATGGTTGCGCCGAACAGAAGGTTTTGACGCTCTTTAGGACAGAATCCGATAATCTGCTCTAACTCGTCTTGGAAGCCCATGTCAAGCATTCTATCCGCTTCATCCAGTACGAAGTAACCCAGATTATCAAGATTAACTTTTCCTTTTTTCAGTAGGTCGAGGGTTCTTCCTGGTGTTCCAACCACTATACTTGCTGTCTTTGCTCCCTCGATCTGTGGTTCGTAGTCGACTCCTCCGTAGATTGTCACAACATTGACGTCTGAAGCCATCTCTATCTCTGCCGTAATCTGTTTTGCAAGTTCCCTAGTGGGAGAAAGAACTATTGCCTTTACACCATTTCCTCCCTGAATATTTTCGATTATTGGTAGTGAAAATGATAGTGTTTTGCCTGATCCTGTTTCCGATTCTACAAGCACGTCTTTTCCATCAAATATTTGTGGTATTGATTTTTTCTGTACTTGTGTTGGATTTTCGATACCGTTCTCCTTCAGGTTCTCTACAATATTTCTTTTAATTCCAAGTTCTTTGAATTTCATGCTGCTAATTTTAACCTTTCACAGATTAGTTCGCCGGGTAAATTTTAGAAGCTGGTGGTTGATTTTTTCCCAAGCGGAATACCTATTTAAAACTGAAAGATATATAATGATTAGAGGATTCATTTTCCGGTTTCTGGATGTGATGATCAATGCAAAGCACTAAACTAGACAATGAAGATAACAAAGCAGAAGAGTTCAAAACAGGAACAACAACTATAGGACTAACCACAGAAGATGGAGTAATACTTGCTGCAGATAGAAGAGCGTCCTTAGGCCATCTTACATCTTCAAAATACGCAAAGAAAGTCTACAAACTAGATGATAAGATCGGTCTAACCATCGCAGGAAGCGTTGGTGACGCACAGAAGATCGTCAGGGTAATGAGATCACAACTAAAACTCCACAGATTGGAGACGAAAGAACTTACCGTGAAAGGAGCAGGAACACTTCTAGCGAACATCCTCCATGGCAACAAGATGATGCCTTTCATGAACCAGTTTGTCCTAGGTGGAATTGAGGATGGAAAAGGAATTATTTACGATCTTGATCCGGCAGGTGGACTGATGAAAAATGAGAGATTTACAGCTACGGGATCAGGAAGCACAATGGCATACGGAGTACTGGAAGACAGCTACGAGGAAGGACTTGACCATGAGGAAGGAAAGAAGATCGCTGTAAGATCAGTTCAAGCAGCAATGGAGAGAGACACAGCATCCGGAAACGGCATTATGGTCGCAGAGATCACTGAGGACGGATTTGAAGTCCTCGAGGAGAAAGAGGTTAAGTCAAGACTTGAATAGAAGTTTTTTATCCAACCTATCTGTTTCACTAATATCTATACTAGAATCAAAAGGATTGAATCATTATGCCAGCAGAAGAACTAGAAGAAGTCAAAGACTATATACCATCAGGAGTATCTGTGGATGATCTAAGGTTTGAAGGATCCGATATTGTTATCTACACTGACTCCGAAGAATTCTTTCTTGACAACTCAGATACTGTAAAAGAAATGGTTTCAGAACTCAAGAAAAGAGTTGAGGTCAGGCCCTCAAGCAAACTTTTCCTTGCACCGGAAAAAGCGGAGAAGAAAATAAAGGAAGTTGTAGAAGATAAATCAGGCCTTGAAGATCTGATATTTCAGCCTTCTCTTGGTAAAGTTGTAATTAGAGCAGAAAAACCGGGCAATGTTATCGGTTCCAATGGAAGCGGTCTTCAGGAGATCAAAGAGGAATCCCTGTGGGATCCACAGGTAGAAAGAGTGCCTGCTATCAGCTCAAAAGTGGTTGACAGAGCCCGAGAACTAACAGTTGAGGATCCAGAGTTCCGCAAGGATTTTCTTCATGAGGTAGGAAAGAAGATTCGACTTGAGAAATCGGTTGGAGATGAATGGATTAGAGTCTCCGGTTTGGGGGGATGTCGGCAGGTCGGAAGGTCATGCTTCCTTCTCCAGTCCGAGGAGTCCAACATTCTGATGGATGCAGGAATAAACCCGAGTGTTGAGTCAGGATCACAGGGAAACTTTCCATATCTTGATGCCCCGGAGCTTGACCTAAAGGCACTTGATGCAGTAGTTCTATCACATGCACACGCCGATCACGCCACGATGATCCCTTACCTGTATAAGATGGGTTATGATGGTCCTCTTTACTGTACAAAGCCTACTCGAGACCTGATGATTATGAACACTCTAGACTATATAGGGATTGCTCATTCTGAGGGAGCGAGCGCGCCTTACGATTCATCCCATATTAAACAGGCTGTAAAGAGAACGATTACACCGGATTATGGCGAGGTAACAGATATCACACCGGATATGAGATTAACCCTCAAAAATGCGGGGCATATCCTCGGTTCTTCACTTGTACATATCCATATTGGAGAAGGGCTTCATAACATTCTCTACACCGGCGACTATAACTATGATCAGTCCGAAATGCTGAGGCCTGCAGATACTAACTTCCAGAGAGTTGAGACAATGATCACCGAATCCACTTATGGTGGAAGAGAAGATGAACAGCAACCACGAGATGAAGCACAGAAAAAGTTCCTCTCTAAGATGAAGCAAACCCTGAACAAGGGTGGGAAAGTGATCGTTCCAGTGTTTGCAGTAGGTCGATCCCAAGAGATAATAGGAATGCTCGCAGATGAGCTTGACCGGGATTACTTCGACTACCCTGTCTACCTAGATGGAATGATCAACGATGCTAACGCACTTCACACTACTTACCCTGAATACCTATCCGAAAAAGTGCAGGATAAGATACTGGAAGAAGACGACTCACCGTTCCTGAAAGAAAATCTTAATCCTGTTGGAAGCCACAACGAGAGAAAAGAGGCAATGGATTCTGGCCCTGCCGTGATTTTGACAACCTCCGGTATGGTTACAGGAGGACCGATCATGAGCTATCTCCAGAACCTGGCGATGAACGAGAAAAACACCCTGATATTCGTTGGTTATCAGGCAGAAGGTACACTGGGCAGAAAAATACAGAACGGTGTCGACAGCATCGAGGTAAACGGCAAAAAGATTGACGTGAACATGGACACAGCCACAGTTTCAGGCTTTTCCGCTCACTCTGACAGACAGCAGATCATCAACTTCTGCAGAAATCTACGTTCCTCACCAAACAAAGTACTGACAAACCACGGTGAAGAGAAGAAATGTTTCCAACTGGCCTCTGGTATACACAAGGCACTACACATAGATACTTCAGCTCCTCAGAACCTGGATATAACCCGGTTGAATTAACTTCAATTGTTCGATCGGGTGTGCCTAGAGAATTTTTATGACACTCTCTATTAGTTATCTGGCTGTTACTGGATAGATCAGTTTTTTAGTCGGGGAATACAAATTGTTATTCCATGGTATACGAGAAGAAATGTTCGGAGTGTGGGAAAATAATGGATTTCGGGGGAGCTGATCCTGAGGAAGATGATTTTACGCCTGATGGTTTACCTGATGATGCTACGCGTTTTAATGGTGATCTTTACTGTCGAGAATGTGTTAACAAGTTTGTGGAGTTTGGAACCGGCAGTTTGATGGAGAGAATGGAAAGCCTTGAGCAGAATTTGGATGATATTAGAAAAGAACTGGGTATGGAGAAAAACTTGAATACCTGATTTTAAAGAAGCATTCCAGGCGTCGTATAGTTTATAGGAAAACTGAGAAAGTCATCGTCATAGGTAGCAATTACAGCATTCTCTTCATATCCAAAACCTGCGATTCTCTTATCTCGGTGATCGGCGTGGCCGACCTCCTTGAATCCTTCTGGAATATCCAAATTATGTAGATCAACATAAGTTGAGTTGCCGTCAACTACGTCAAGTCTTCTGCGGATTTCTTTCTCCTCCAGGCTTCTTCCAAACTTTCCGGTTCTGAGGTCTTCAAATCTTTCAGGAATAGCTATTTTGTTAGGAAAGTTCTCAAGTAATTCTTCAATATCCTGAGGTCCTTCAAAATAGCTGTCTCCAAACATCCGGTTTTCTGTTTTTCTGCCCCGATTTTCTAAGTAATCAATTATAGCTGATTCATCCAGAAAAATCACCTGCGGTGTTCCCTCATAAGAAACTCTAAGTTCAGGGTTGTAGCCCTCTACTTCAGTCAGATTTTCAGCTAAAGAGTCTATTGAATGACTATGAGTATCGAAAAGATCGCTGGACATATTGGATCAAAGATAAATTTGAATTTGTCTCATTGTTCTACTTTTTCACTGCTTCTTGCGATCTGTGCGTATTCAGGGCATGTAACGATCCATTCCTCGTCTACTCCGGCCATGTCGCCGTCAATTGACTTGACAGTTTTTTTTAGTCTCTTGACTGCTCTTTTTAGATCTGCCATGTCCTTGTTCTTTAGTGGTTGGATGTTCACCCACACGATGTGATTATTGCGCAGGTGTTCTTGAACATTCTCTACATCATTAAATTCCTGAAGGGTTTCTGCTCTGATGACCACTTTCTGGTCTGTTTCTGTCATTTCTGCGTCGAGTTCGACAAAGTCGTCGTCAATTATATTGTCTGTTTGGTCATTGCCTGAGTTAAGAAATCCTAGCGCCATATTTTGATTACCTCTTAGTTAAAAATTGACGGCTGATATTTTTATAGTTTGGCTTCAGTCGTTAAGATTTTCTACCTGTGATACAAGGTTCCATATCTCTGTTCTCGTGTGCTGTTTAATGTTAGGATCGTTGCTGATTTGATCTAGCAGTGATCCTGCGGTGTTGACTCTAACCGATAGATCTTTGTCTTTTTCTTCAAGTTTGTCCGCAGCTTCTTTCAGCATCTCGGAGACATTGGAGGGAAGTGGTCCCTGATCTGCCATGTCTCTCATTTTATCCGCGAGGGCGGAAGCGTTTTTCAGCATGTTTTTCACCCTTGTTGTTGCATCATTTGCTGCTGTGCTTCTTCAAGCTTACTTTGAAGCTGTTCTTCTTTCTTTGAGAGGCTTTTCTTCCTTACTTCTAGGTCCTCTACTCTTTCTTCAAGTTCGTCTCCAAGTTTTTCCCGGTCCTTTGCGACAAGAATGTTGCCGACCTGTCGGTATACCTCTCCTTCTTCTTTTTTCTCCAGTTCTTTGAGAGCTTTCTTTGATTCTTGGAGTTCTGACTCGGTTTCTTCTTTCTGCTGTACTATTTGTTGCATCTGCTGTTGGTTTTTCTGCATTTCCATCAGCATCTGTTGTGCGTCTTCGTTTTCCATAGTATCACCTTTCAAGTATTTTTTTCGATAACGTGGCTAATCTAAAAACTGTATCTGTGCATCCTCTCAACTGTCCCACTGTTTCGGTCTCTGTATTAACCTTAACTGATTCTCTGTTCTGTGTCGATCTGTGTTTTATTGGTTCGTTTGTCTCAAGGCTTTGATCAAGGACCTGTTTCAAACTTTCCGGTTGTTCTGTCTCTATCTTTACTTCTGACTTCATTACACTGCTTTGACAGTTTTGTCTTGTTCAGGTCTTTCTTTCAGCAGTACTCTGTGTGAGCATGACGGGCAGATGATCTTATCCTCCACAGGGTTGATCTCTACTTCTTCCTCACAGCTTACACAGACATAACCCATTTTCATGTCCTTGTTGTTCTCCTCAGGTTCCTCAATTGATTCTATTTTATCTTCCTCTTTTTCGTCTGCCATTTATTGAAACACCTCAGTTTTTCTGGTAATCCGAAAATTTTCGATTTTCATGTTACTCATCACCTTCAACTATTTCCTGTGCTTCTTCCAGTTCTTCTGTTCCAACTTGAAGCGCTTTGTCGAGCATTTCCTCTGCTCCGGTATCCGCCCTGTAGGCACCACCTGCAGTTTTCTTTCCGCATTCTGTGCATTTCCAGATGCCTGCTGCTTCTCTTTCAAGTTCTCCTTTGCATTCTCCGCAGACTGAGTTTCTTTCTTCTGCTTCGTCTACGTTTCTTCTGGTCTTGCTTCCGTATCTTGCTCCAAATCTTTTAGACGAGCTGTTTTGACGTGGCATTTTATTTGTTCACCTTTATGGAAAGTAAACAGGGAGAAAAACTTTTTATTCTCCTGTCGCAGTTTCCAGTTGCTTTCGTAGTTTCTCGGTTTTGTTCTCTGCTTCGTCTACGATGTCCATGATCTCCTGCTGTGTGAATGGATGGGTTTCTCCCTTCTGCATTGCGACAATGTTTCCGTGTTCGTTAATTGAGACTGTTAGTCTTGATCCCTGTGCATCTTCCTCCGTTCCTGTTGTGTCCCAGACTATTTCGCCGTTTATCTTGTGAGCTGTGACTGTTACTGGTTCTTCTTGGAGCGGAATTTCTCTTTCCCGATTGTCTCTTTTGAGAGTGTCTGTCTCTTCATCATATTTTGGAAGTGTACCTGTCATAAGTGCAGTCATTGCTGCTAGCGAACATGCATCAATTAGGCTTCCATCATCGTTCAGGATGTGTGCGTCGATGAATACTGTCATTACTTTCTCTCCTGATTTGATACATAGCTCTTCAAGGTCAACTGCTTCTGCTTCCCTGATTCCTCTGTCAACGACTCTTGCGAGTTCTACTCCATCTTCCTGTGGTGGTCCTGACTCGTATTCTTTGTGAGCCATTGGAGCAAGTTCTGCGTTCGTCACAATCGTACCGGAGTCCGGTCTGTCAGAATATGGTTCTTCCAGACTGACTGAAAGACCTATTACGACCTGTGTATTTCCGATTGTGACTTTTGCGCTTCCTGCTGCTGTCTCACTGATGAAGTCCGGGATGATTTCTATTTCTCTGTATTCATCAAGTTCTCTTCCATCAAGTCTTTCTCCATTTTTGACCATCTTCTGAATCTTCTTTTGATTAAGTTTCATTTTCTGTTCACCTCTATTCGTAATCCTCTCGGATTGCTTCGTATCTTTTTAGAATGGTTTTTCTCTGCTGTTCATGTAGCTGTTTGCAGCCGTCTTTCGCAAGCGAGAGACATTCGTTAAGCAGTTCCTTGCCGATATCTCCGTCCATCTGGAGAAGTGTAATCTCTTCGCCTCCATTGATCAGTGCGATCGGAATGTCTGCGTTTCCTTTCTTGTCCTCTAACCCATTGACATCGAGAACCGCTGTGTCTTCAACTACTCCTGCTGCTGTGGATGATACAAGTCCCTTCATCGGTATTCCTGCATCAGCGAGTGCGAGTGCTGCTGCGTTAATTCCTGTTACCCTTGTTCCTCCGTCGGATTCGATTACCTCCATTGAGATATCGATCCCTGCTTTGGGAAAGTTCTCAAGCTCGATCGCTGGTTCAAGTGCTTTTTTTGCCACCAAACCGATTTCCTTAGCTCTCCGGTTTGGTCCGGGATTCATCCTGTCGTCAACTGAGAACGGAGCCATGTTGTATCGCATCTTGATCACGGCTCTATCTGATTCTTGAAGGTGCTTTGGGTGGAGCTCCTGAGGACCAAATACTGAGGCAACCACTCTTGTGTTACCTGTCTCGACAAGTGCTGATCCGTCTGCTTCGTCAAGTACTCCTAATTCCATGCTGGTAGTTCTCAGGTCGTCTTTTTCTCTTCCATCGACTCTTTTCCCGTCTTCATCGAAAAACTGTATTTCTTCTTCACTCATTCTGTTTCACCTTCTAGCTGTTCCTCAAGCCAATCGCTGATTTTGTCCGTTAATCCTTCTACATGTGCTTCTTCCTCAATTTTCCTGATTGTCTTTGCTGCCAGATTTTCCTTCTCTCCCTGGATCCAGACAAGTCCATTCTGCCCTACGATTATCTTGCATCCGGTTTTTTCTTTAATCTGTTTTATCATGGTTCCATTACTTCCAATTACTCTTGGAACTTTTGAGTTATAGATCTCGATTATTCTTCCACCTCTCAGTTTTCTACATCTTTTGTCTTCCATTGAGAGATTGACATCGTATCCTGCTGTTACACTGGAGATCTCTACAACAATCGCATCGCCAACATCAAAGTAATCGGTTAGATCGTCTTCGTCCAAATCAATATACTCGTCTACCGCGACATCGATCCGCAGCATGCCATCGTAAGCCGAGTTGAGGTCTGCTCTCCAGTTGTTGTATCCTACGCTGGAGATCTCTGCGATGATGATGTCTCCTTCTTCCGGCATATATCTTCCCGACATAGGGACAACTCTCACAGAGTTCTGACCGTATTCTACAGCTCCTATGTATTTTGAAATGATTTTATCGTCTTCTTCGTAGACACCGGAGTTCGGATAAAGTTCATCACCACTGTAGATGGCATCTCCTGGTGTCACTAGTTCTTTCTCTTCTTTTACACGTGACATTTTAGATTTTACACCTATCTATTCAGTTTGAATCTATTCTTCTTCACAGAAAAATCTGCTCTTATACAACACAATAGTGTGGAAAAGCTTAAATACGAAATTGTATTCGCTGTCGTACTTTTCATTACTTGACTGGGAAAAATTCCAGTCTGATACTACTAGAGATAATGTCTAGATTCCTAGACTTCCTTCATCTCTGTCTTCCCCGAAGTCATATCCTGCAGTTCATCGATTAACTCGGAAAGAACTCCTGCTGGAAGTGTAACCCTTGCTGTAAAGTATTCGTTACCCCACTGCTCCTCCTCAATTTCTGCGGCTTGCTGAAGCTTGTCGTATGCTTTTCCGGCCTGGTCGTTTGGAATCCTGATGGCGACGGTTTTCTTATCCAGCGATACAGGGATGATTGGTCTCAATTCGTCGATTGCGTCTTCAAACTCTTCCTCAAGATCAGAGTCCCAGTTGATGTTGAAACCGGTTTCTTCCAGACCGTTTTCAACTCTATCAGGTGGGTGTGGATTACCTGTTTTCGGATTTTGGACTCTGCGCGAGATCATGCTGATCAGTTGTTTCCATTTCTCCTCTCTCATTTCAGCTTTCTGTTCAGTGGTCAACTGCATATCTCCTTTCTCAAATATTTCTTCCGCAGCCTCCATGATCTGTTTGGTTCCAAATTCTTTGTCTATTTCCTCTGTTGAAGCTCTTTCTCCTTCCCCTGCATCAGTGAATATTTCCTGTACGAAAAGCATTCGCTGGATTTCATGCTCTTTGCCTTCCAGTTTAGATTCCTTCGCTAAATCTGGTTCAACAAGAATTTCGAACTGTTTGTTTCCGCGGTACTGTAACTTGATCGCATCAGAGGTTTCCATGTTTAGTGCTTTACTTGAAAGAAGTTAAACGGTTTTCGACTGTAATGCTGGAATCAAAAAGAACAAAAATGATAATATGATTAGAGGATTCTACTCGAGTCCTCTTTCCTCAAGTTCTTCGGGTTCTACTCTGTGGTACTTGTCTTCCTCTCCCACGATTGCTAGTTCAATGTTTTCGACTCCGATATCTTCTTCTCCTTCTCTAAGGGAATCTACTGCTAGCTCTACTGCGTCTTCCTCAGAAATATCCTCTGACCATTCTTCCTCTAAGTGTTCTTGGGTCTCCGGCCCTCCCTTTCCGATTGCGACTGCGTTCCACTGGTTGAGCGTGCCGGATGGATCGGTCTGGTAAACCTTCGGGTGTCCATCTTTAATTCCCCCAGTAATCGTTGAGACTCCGTAAGGTCTCACTCCTCCATACTGTGTGAACTGCTGGCATCTATCCGCAATAAATTTTGCGAGAACCGGTGGAGGAATTTCCTCATCGTATGTCATGAGGTATGTCTGTGCCTCGTTCCTTGTTTCATCAACCAATGTTCTTCCATCAGCTACAAGCCCTGAGTTAACTATTCCAAGATGGTCTTCCACCTTGAATACTTTTTCCGGATTTCTGACTTTTAGCTGGTTGTTTGATCTTGTTGCTGCCAGGACTACACCGTTCTCGTATGTCAGTCCCAGTGCTGTTGCTCCTTTTTTGACCGCTTCCTTCGCATATTCTACCTGGAAAAGCCTTCCATCTGGTGAGAAAATCGTGATTCCGCGGTCATACTGTGCCTGCTTTTGGTTAGTCATCTGCATTATTTAGAATTCACCTTTAGTACCTATATTGAAATTAAGGTTTGGAAGATTTATTAACCTGTTCCGGAAAAATCCTCGTTAACAGTATTGATGCTTACAGGAATTGGAAAGCCTTTTTTAGATTACCAGGACAGTTGATGTTACAGGGAATGAGAACCGGCTAACCGGTCGACCCTACTGACAGCTCCACTAGCTCAGTGGTTAGAGCACCGTCCTTATACGGATCTTGTATCGAAATAATTGCTGAGATAAGCCGATGCACTGGCCTCCTAAGCGAGGCGGCGGTCCCGGGTTCGAGTCCCGGGTGGAGCAATTATTCCTATGGAACAAATCAAGAAACAAGAGCTGAGGAACGAAGTGGAAAAAGCTAAGGATTTCCATGGAAGAAATTTCTCACAGCTGACCGGTAATTTTTACATCATGAGAGCAGCCATTAGATACTACTCGGTAAAACAGGGACGTTCCGTGACCTCTGCCAGGATTTCTGAAGACTTTCCTTTAACAGCTCCGGTAGCAGGTGCATGTCTGACAGTTCTTGAGGCTCTGGAAATCGTTGAGAAACGAAATGAGTCCAGCTCCAAAAACAGATATCTTCCAGGAGATATCAACATGGAGAAAATGAAAGAGCTTGAAAAAATTCTCAAAGATAACTATGAAATAGAGAGCTTTTGACCCCGGAATCTTCAGTGAGCAAAGACCGGACAACTCTGCATCTAGGAAACTGACTTTAAACAGAGAAATCATTTTTTCATACATGAAAGAGTTCGACCTAATTGTAATTGGTGCGGGCTCCGGTCTTGAAGTGGCTTCGGGGTACGCAAACAGAGGAAATGATGTGGCTGTAATCGAGCCTGGACCATTAGGAGGCACATGTCTCAATAGAGGCTGCATTCCATCGAAAATGTTGATTCACAGAGCCGATGTTGCAGAGGAAATACGAGGTTCGGAAAAATTTGGTGTAGAATCTGAAATTAATGATATAGATTTTAATTGCATAATTGAAGAGATAAACTCTGAAGTCTCCGGTGATGCCGAGAACATCAAGAAAGGACTGGAGAACTCAGACAGACACACTCTTTTTAGGGAAGAAGCCGAGTTTGTCGACGAGAAATTACTTGAAGTCGGAGATGAGGAGATTGCTTCCGAAAAAATAGTCATTGCCGCAGGTTCAAGGCCTTTCAAACCGCCGATTGACGGTTTGGATGAAATTCACTACTGGACCTCAAAAGAAGCTTTAAACCCTGATTACCGCCCGGAAAGACTCATTATGATTGGTGGAGGCTATATCTCACTGGAGCTGGCTCACTTCTACGATGCGATGGGAACGGATGTAACTATACTTGAGAGAGGGGACAAGTTACTGAAAAGAGAGGACAGCGATATATCAGGAAAAATTACAGAGATAGCAAAAAGAAGATACAATGTAAATCTTGGGCTTCCAGCCACCGAAGTTAGAGAAAAGGATGGTGAAAAGATTGTAGTTGCCGAGACTGAGGACGGAGAACAAAAGGATTTCCGTACCGATGAGTTACTGGTCGCAGCCGGCCGAGTATCGAACACTGATAAACTGAACGTAGAGGAACAAGGCTTTGAAACTACGGATGGAGGTTTCCTGAAAACAGATGAACATATGGAGACAAATGTTGAAGGGGTCTACGCTCTGGGAGATATCGCTGATAACTGGATGTTCAAACATTCAGCTAATTACGAGGCAGGAACTGTTTACCGAAATATCGTAACCGATAATGACTACGAGGTCGGTCAAGTAGAAATGCCTCACGCAGTATTTACATCTCCGCAGATAGCCAGTATCGGTAAGACGGAGCAGGAACTGAATGAAGATGGAACGGATTATGTCAAATCCAAATACGATTACTCTGACACCGGTATGGGAATGGCGCTGAAAGCAGAGAATGGATACGTGAAACTTCTTGCATCTGAAAAGGGCAAAATACTTGGCTGCCATATCATCGGACCGGAGGCCTCAACTCTTATCCACGAAGTGATAGTCGCTAAGCAGTCCGGATCCGGCAATATCTCGGATATAAAAGATGCGATTCATGTTCATCCTGCACTGAGTGAAGTGGTGCAAAGGGCTTTCAATCAGATCTAATCCAGGTAAGCAGTGAAGTTATAACAAATGAATGATTATTTATGACTATTGATGAACCCGGATTTTAATTTTGATACAAAACAGCATCTTGCTGTAGTTCTGGTTCTCCTGTTCTCACTGACAGGTGCCTATATTCTGTTTGATTCTCAGGAATTAAATACTCGGGAAAATATAGATTGGAAACAGGTTGAACTGGAGGACGTTAGATCCGGCGAGACCTATACTGTTGCAGAACTTGAGAAACCTGTTCTGATAGAGACTTTTGCCGTATGGTGTACGACATGTACAAAACAGCAAAAGGAGACTCAGGAATTCCACAGTAAGTCAGAAGTGACTTCTGTTTCTCTGAATGTTGACCCGGAAGAAGACAGGGAGAATATACAAGAACATCTGAATCGACATGGTTTTGACTGGAGATACTCTATCTCACCGACTTCTCTGACACGTTCGCTTATTTCAGATCATGGTCGGGTAATGGTGAATCCGCCATCTGCTCCAATGGTGCTCGTATGTAAGGATGGTGAACGTAAACTGCCGACAGGTGTGAAACCGGTATCTAAACTACATGAAGAAGTAGAGAAGGGATGTTGAGATGGTAGTTGGAGAGCTCAGCAGTTCTTTCGTTCTAGGTCTTTTAACTCCGTTGACTGCTGCATGTGTATTACCGCTTTATCCGGGATATATCTCTTATCTGTCGAAGCAGTTTTCAGGCGAAGAGTCACAGAAAACCTATGCACTTTTCGGAGTAGTTGTGGTCGGAGGAGTGATGAGTTTCATGTTGGGTTTAGGCTTAATTTTCTCGGCTCTTTTACAGCTGTCTTTAACCAGCGTTATAGAAACTGTTTCTCCATTAGCTTTTGGTTTACTGGGAATGATGAGTATAGCGCTAATAATTGATCTGGATATCGGTTCTCAGTCATCAGGCTTTGAAGGTCCTGAATTCGATAATCCTTTGGCTAGTGCATATGGATTTGGTTTTTTCTTTGGGGCGATTATAATACCATGCAATCCTGCTTTTATCTCAGTGTTTTTCGCTAGAGCGTTTCTCTTTGATACTCCTATTTCAAGTCTCATGAATTTCACTGCTTTTGGTTTGGGAATAGGCTTTCCTTTACTGTTTTTCTCTCTTGCATCCTCTAGGTGGAGTGATAGAATTATTTCTGTGTTGAAAAGGTATGAAACGGAGATAAACAGGGTTTCGGGTCTGGTTATGCTGGCGGTCTCAGTTTACTATCTGGTATTTGTTTTCCAGATACTGGGATAGATCAGCTGATTGGGCTTTTCTCCCAGACTCTTTCAACAAATCCTTTCCTGCCGGAAGCTTGTTCATAGGCCTTATACTGTAACGTGTTTTTTTCAGAATAGTTCTGGTGTTTGCTCTCAGCTCTGTAAAACTCTGAAGCGTTCAAAACTTCTGTTACAATTTCTTCCTCAAACTTCCCGCTCTCGCTCAAGTTCTCTTTGGAAGCCTTTGCTAAACTATACTGCTTGTCGTTATGCGTGTATATTGCTGTTGTATACTGGTATCCTCTATCTGAGAACTGTCCTCCTTCATCAGTTGGATTGATGCTTTTCCAGTACATGTCAAGTAGTTCTTCGTAGGATATGACTGAAGGATAGTAATTCACTCTCACAGCCTCTCGGTGATCAGTATCTCCTATTAAAACCTGATCGTATGTTGCCGTAGATTCTTTTCCTCCTGTATAACCTGAAACTGCTGATTCAATACCTTTTTCATTCTCGTAGACGGCCTCGATACACCAGAAACATCCACCGGCAAAAGTAGCTTCTACAGGTTCCTTGCTATCTAAATTTTCTCTCCATTCAGTATTTGCTTGACTGTCTTTTTGATCCTCTGTTTCAAGTACTTCTGATATATTTACAGAAGAGTTGACCGTTGATCCAAGTGCTATTCCAAGTATCAGAATAAGAAATAATGAAATCAGCAGCTTACTCATAGTATGACTCTGGTTTAATGACCTAAAACTTTATTGGCGCCAGAAATAAGTTTTATTATGGATTTGAAAGCTGATACTATTCCTTTTCATGGAGCCAAGAGCGATTCCGAGATCGTGATCGAGATATATGTAGTGACGGGAAAACACTCTTTTTTCAGTATTCCGGAAAGCTTCTGCAAAGAATGTAATATGTCTTATCATGCAGCAAAGGAGGCAGCAGATCATGTCGATGTGGAAGTGGATATAAGGGTTAAATCTTACTGGACACGTTTCTTGAGACCTTTACTGAAGGGCGGGTTTCATCCTCCTGTAATTATTGTAGACGACAAACTGTTTTCTCAGGGATATGATGTTCCTGAGGTAGAATCACTGGTTGATGAGATTGAAAACTAGTTTTCAGATTCAAACATATCGCTGTATTCTCCATAGCCTTTCTCCTCTAGTTTGTCAGCAGGGATAAACTCCAGTGCTGCACTGTTCATACAGTATCTAAGATTTGTAGGAGTATCTGGATGTTCGAAGAGATGCCCAAGATGGCTTCTGGCATGTTTACTTGCGATTTCAACTCTTACACCGAAAGGTCCAGGATCTTTCCTTTCAACGATATTTTTGGGTTCCAGAGGCTTGTAGAAGCTCGGCCAACCGGTACCACTATCGAACTTATGTTTGCTGGAGAATAGGGGTTCCCCACTAACTACATCAATATAGATGCCCGGTCTCTTCTCATCGTATAGCTCGTTTTTGAATGGTGGTTCTGTACCGTTTTGCTGAGTTACATGATATTCTCTCTTCGAGAGACTTTCTATCTCCTCATTGTAGTCGTTCTTAGCCCGGAAATCACTGTTATTAGAATTATTGCCTGGCTTTTCGTCGCTAAATCTTGTGTCTTCGAGATTGATATTTTGGGTTCCTGTCATCCATGCTATTCCTGATCCCAGTTGTTGGTGGAATATTCCGATCGCTGTAACCGTAACTATGAAAACTAGGACTAGGACTATTTTATGATTGTGAAGAGCTTCTAAAATTTCCATTTGTTAAAATTAATTCATATTTGATTCTGTTTAAGTCCACCGGATATTTTCGGGTCTACTATATTGTCTGCCACAGCTTCAACAATTATATTATAGACTTCTGACAAACTCCACAACTTTCTGGATGGTATCAAGAATCTTTCTCAAGACGCTGTTATCTGTCTCCATTTTTTCTATCACGCTATCTGATTCTGTTTGATCTCCACTGTCGCCTGTGTTATCATCTTCATCTTCGTTATTAGCTCCCTGATTTGATTCTTCTCCTGAAATATACTCTCTAGCTGGTTCTATATCTATGTTTCCGTTTCCTTCGGCGTACTGATCTTCATCCAGGGAAAAAGCTGTCTCGGTCATTGCCTCGTAATATTCGCTGTTGCTTGTATCTTCCTCTTCCATTAGTACTGCTACAGCTCCTGCCATATAAGGCGCTGCCATGCTTGTACCTGATTTACTGGTGTAGTCATCTCTGGTCTGTGCCTCTGCTGCCATAATGTTCTCACCCTGTGCAACCATATCCGGTTTTAATCTCCCATCATCAGTCGGTCCTCTACTTGAGAAATCTGATACGTCCTCTTTCATATGAGATGATCCGACTGTAAAGGCTTTTTCCGCACAGCCAGGTGCAGTAATTGTTTGCCTGTCAGATCCTTCGTTTCCTGCCGCCACAACAACTGCTACGCCTTTCTCAGCGGCGTTGTCAACCGCTCTGCTGAGAGGATCGGTACCATCACATTCATCGACTTTCGCACCCAGGCTCAGCACCATTATATCTGAGTCTTCGGATGCTTCTTCCACACCCTTTATCACAACGCTCATATCGCCTCCACCGGTGTCGTCAAGCACCTTGTAGTTCCTCAAACGCGCCTCAGGCGCAACTCCTACATACTCGGAGTTGCCTTCGCCCGTACCTGCAACTATTGACCCGACATGGGTTCCGTGTCCATGGCGATCCTCAGGATCGTTTGAGCCATCCCTCATATCTCTGTTACTTATTACTTGCTCTTCAAGATCGACGTGGTCATCATCAACCCCTGTATCCAGAATCGCTACGGTACCTGAACCCCCGTAATTTTCCCTGTCGCTGTCATCGCCGTCTCCATCCATAACCGGGAGGAAAACCGGTATATCAGGCTGAACAGATTCCACAGAATCTAAAGACTCCATATTGCTGGCAGTTGTTGGACCTGTCCTGATCGCCTTGCCGTCAATAATCGTATAATCGAAGACTGTCTCGTATTCAAACTGGTTGAGTACGGATTCGTCAAACTCTGAGCTATCGTACGTAACAATATAGGTTTCTGTATCCCCAGAACCTGTCAGCTGTGCTGTTCCTGCCGATACAAGCATTAAAAATGCTAGAAATATTGCGGCCTTTTCCATAATTCATAATTAGAAGACCGAATTTCAAAAAGGTAACATATGTTGAAGAAGTTCCGGACTCGAGATGCCGGAGCGCTTTCAGGATTAAGTCCGGAGAGGAGCTTTTAAGACTTCCAATACAAACCTAGTCTTATGAGTCTCAAGATGCTGGTAACAAGTGACTTTCACCAGAAGGAGGACCTTCTTGAAGCAACTGTTGAGGAGATCGAAAACGGTGATTATGATCTTTACGTTAACTTGGGAGACTATATGAGTGAGGATTATGCTGAAGAGCTTTTTGACAGGATAGATATTCCTGCTCTAGGATGTACGGGCAACCGGGACATGATGTTCAGCGACAAGTTCCTGGACGGGGAAGTACCGGTTTACAACTTCTTGGAGGCGGATATAGATGAAGAATACCTGATGATATTGATTGGCGGAGACTTCCCTGATAATGTTAAACAGAGAGTCTCCGATCTGATCGAAGAACATGGAGACCCTTCAAAAGTTATTATTGGATCTCATTATCCCCCACATAAGATTGGTGATAGGATTCACTCCGGTAGAAGGATAGGATTTGAACAGTTCAGAGAACTGATTATAAAGGAGAAACCCGGCATCTGGATGAACGGCCACGTACATGAGGACTTTGGCGAAAGAGAGCTTCTCGGAGTGCCGGTACTTAATGCAGCAGCCGAGGAAACGGGCAAAGGATTCTCTGTAACAATTGGAGATGAGGGCGGTGTAGAAGAGACAGAGATAGTTGATCTTATCAAGTAAAAAACCCGGAAATGTTTAACTTCTAAGGTTAAAGTCTGTTTTGTATGGACGAGACAGATCGCAAAATACTTGATAATTTGAAGAAAGACGGCCGAAGATCATTCACCGATATAGCTGATGAGTTGGATGTGTCGGAGGGAACTGTCAGGAGAAGGGTACAGGAGATGAAGGATAGAGATGTTATAGAAAGATTTACAGTTGAACCAGGCTCAAGCGGTGCAAAAGCCATAGTGATGATAAAACTTTCAACTGAATCCGGTATTGATGATGTCATCCAGCAGTTTTCGGGAAATATGGAGATAAATGAGGTGACGGGAGAATATGAGCTTATATTGGAGTTTGAAAGACAAGACAACGAGAGTATCAACAATGTTCTTGATAGTATCAGAGGAATTGAAGCAGTAGAGGAAACAAAGACTTACACCGTGTTGAAGCAGAGAAAACTATAGTAACTGTTCCCTCTCAGTCAGTGCTTGGTATATCTCGCTCATAAGCATTTTTCTCACCTCAGTCCAGTGCAGCCTTTACCTGGTTCAATGGTTCGGTGGTTTCACGGTTCCCTATCATATCAGCTATTTGTTCAGAGTATCTCTCAAATAGATCGTTATAACTCTCTCTTACTTCATCAGTATTCATATCCTCTTCTATGTAGAAGCTGTTCTCCCATCCAGATCTAAGTCTTTTGCGAGAAATATTATCGTACTCCCATTCATCGAAACTTTCACCTACAAAGACCTCAAGATAATCTTCCTCATTCTTGATTCTGGCAGGATAGACTTCTTCTCCTTCTTCCAGATCAAAGTTGAGGTATTCTTCTCCTTCCTGGATAGTTCTACTTACGAGTTCGGTTTCAAATCTCATTTTTTAGTTTAGTTCAAACTCCTTCAGAGCCTCTTCGATTTCTGTCTGATTTTGATGGAGTTCACCGGTAACATCTCTTTCATTTTCCAGCGGCTGGTGGTTATTGGGCGGTCTTGGCGTCCCAAAGTCGAACCCCATCTGGTTTAATGCATAGTGAACTCCGACAGGATTCACTTCTCCATCCTGAAACATGGCATTGTGGAGCGGTTCAAATTCCTCGTTAAGCTCTTGTGCTCTATCTGTATCTTCTTCCAATAATCCTGTTTCCCACACCTCCATCGATCTTTCAGGTGCAATATTTCCGGTTACTGAGATGGCTCCTGATCCGCCTACATTATAGACCAAGTCGTTTCTCGGATCGTCTCCTGACAGTAGATAGAAATCTTCTCTGTCCCTGAATCTTTCACCAAGCTCCCTTATCTGGTCAGGCATGTTGGATGCCTCTTTCATACCGATAACTCCAGGTATCTCCGAGATCCGTTCCTGTGTCTCAGGCACAAGGTTTCTCCCTGTTCTACTTGGAACATTGTATGCTATTATGGGTTCTTCAACTTCCTCTGCCACTAGTTCATAGTGCTGTATGTTTCCTCTCTGCGCTGGCTTGTTTTGATAAGGTGAGATCATGAGATGGGCGTCGATATCTGCGTTTTCCTCAATTCGCTGCGCCAGATCGATAGTCTCGTATGTGCTGTTTGTTCCACTACCTGCTATTACATCTAGTCCTAGATCATCCGCCATTCTGGCTACTTCAGTCACATAATCTATATGTTCGTCGTGGAAAAGAGTGGCAGCATGACCTGTGCATCCTGCAGGAACTACTCCTGGAATACCGTTCTCTGCAAGATATTCCAGGTGCTCTCTGGATGCCTCGTAGTTGATTTCATCCTCCTCATTCATTGGAGTCGGTAATGCAGGAAAGACACCTTCCGGTTCAAAATCATACTCTTCCGTCATATCCGGTGGTTTCCTCCGTAGCGTATGCGAGGTTCAGATCTGCATTTGATATTATTTCTTCAACTCTGGAGTCGAATTCATCTCTACTCAGGTCCTGTTCGATACTTCCAACGTAAACTGTATCTTCGGAAGATGCTCTTATCCGGATGCTTTTGCCGGTTTCAGTCACGTTTAGATCGTATTCTTCTCCCTCGTATGTTGCAGTTCCTTTAGCTTGAAGGCTTGAATGACCTACAGTTTGCCTTTCATCCAGGTTTATGTTTTCGAGATAACTTTCTTCTGGTTCTAGTAATTCGCTCACATATTGCCATTTACGGGAAAAACTTATAATGATTACGAATATCTTTGGTATCAGATTCATTTTCTACGAATTTCGTAAATAACGATGGGTCGGTCAGTGAAAGCCAGTCAATAATTCAATTAAAAGAGTTTGTCTAAAATTTTGAGACATAAAAATGGGCTCTTAGTTCAGCTTGGCAGAACGTCTCCTTGGCAGGGAGAAGGCCCAGGGTTCAAATCCCTGAGAGTCCATAAATTCTCTATAACGAAGTCCAATCTTCACGGCAAAAATTGTTCTGAAATCCAGAGACAGTATCCTACGACGTATGATGGAATCTGGAAACTTGATAATTGATGCAAGGGTCTTGACCGCTGATTACATGTCCAACAGAATGGTCAATAGGGATAGCGGAAGCAGGAAATAGCCTGTAAATAACAACCTGTTTGGGAATATGAGCATCCTAACTATGCAGACTTATCAAGGACGACTGTAAGAAAAGCTATGGTATCGGAATAAGTGGAACAAGATGCGGGAACGTTTGAGATAGCTGAAAAAGTCTCTTTCAAGGATTCAAAGACCGGATTCCTCGATAGCGGAATAAACGGAAGCCCGCCCCGATAACCCTGTTTAAGAGTTACGGATCATACTGCGGTAGAGGGGAGAAACAATTCTACAACAAGAAGATGTAATTCAGGACACAGAGAAACAAACGTCTAAAATCAAGAAAGAAGTAATTATCCAGAGCCAGCCACAGCTACACAAGGGAATCAACCTGTTGCAGAAACCAGAAAAACTACCTGTATTCCAAAGCCTTATCGCTTTCGAACTAGAAAAAGAAAACACCTCAGCAATCTGGATAGACAGCAAAAACGAATCATCAACATATGCCCTACAAAGCTGCGGAAGTCCTAAGATACTGGAGAAAGTCCATATCGGAAGAGCATTCACACCATTCCAGCATCACCGCCTTGTAAACCAGTTAGAGGACTTCATAAACGAAAACACTGAACTCCTGGTCCTACCAAACATCGACTTTCACTATCTTGATGGACAAGTCAAGAAATGGGAAGCCGAAGAACTCTTCCAAGAAACTTGGGAGAAGATACTGAAGCTTCAAGAAGAAAATGACCTCAAAGTTCTGGTATCTCTATCAAGCAAAAACTCTGGACTAAGCTACGCCGTAATCTGTGACTCCCAAAACAAGATTAAAGTAGAAGCTACCGAACAAGGATGGAAATACGACTCCGAAAACTTCGAACAGTATACCTACCAAGACGGCAGGGAAGTCCAGACCACTATACCTTACTGGATACAGAAAACCTCTGAAAAATCCAAGATCTCAGCGGAGGCAGTGTAAAAAATGGGGAGAACAAATGCAACCTACCGAAACCATCTCGATAACTTCATCGACAAATTCAAGCCGTTCAGAAAAGGACTGAGACAGGAAAATAAACAACATCTTGAGTCTCTGTGGGAGAAAGCACACAGCCACGCACAGGCAGCAGCATACATGAACTCAGCAAATCCCGGGATGCCGGCTATCATCTCTATACTTCTCGGCATCCAAAAAGAGACACAAGAACACAAAGAAGAAATCGAAAACCTGGAACAACGCATAGAAGAACTTGAAAGCTGATGGTATTCAAAATCGACTTCATAGATGGGAAAACCATCTCTTGGACGAAGACGGAAACAGGTGTCAAAGCAACCCGGCATGAAGAGTACCATCCACGGTTCTACATAGAAGGAGGTAAGTCAGAGCTGCATAAAAGCCGTCCATGGCTCTCACAACAGAAAGGTGTAGTCGCCACCAAGTTCGAGACCTGGAAACCCACACTAAAGAAACCAGAAAAACAAGTCCTCCGAATAGACTGCAGATCAGAAGATGCCTTGAAAACCGCTGCCAATACCCTGAAGAAAAGCTTCGGACGCTCCACCTTCCAATTCTATAACGTAGGATTTTCACCCCAGTTCCGATTCTGCCTTCAAAACAAGATAAACCCAGTACCTGAAAACAACCTTACACAAGTAAAACTCAACCTACACAGAAAACATCTCTCAAATCAGAACATCAGCCAACTACATCTCAACGGAGAGAAACTCGAAGGAAACGAAAAACAGGTTTTGAAACAGGTTAAGCAACACTGGGAGAGAGAAAACCCAGACCTGCTCATATTAAACAGAGGACAATTATTACAGCTTCTCAACCAGAAAATAAAGGAATACAACCTTGATTTCTCTCTTGGAAGAATGGACGAGTTCCAAGAACTAGCAGGAGGAAACACGGTCTCAAGCTTCGGGAAAAGACAGCACAAATCCGCTCGCTACAATGCACCAGGAAGAATAGTAATTGATGAAAGCAACAGCTTTATCTTGGGAGAAGCCACTTTAGAAGGACTGTGGGACTTAGTAGAACGCAGTTATCGCCCAATGCAAGAACTCGCCTGGGGCTCAATCGGTAGATTACTAACCAGCATAGAAGTCAAAAAAGCATACCTGGAAGAAAACACGTTAACACCGTGGAAAAACTGGGAAGGAGAAAAACCGAAGAAAGCCTCCAAACTCCACAAAGCAGACAGAGGAGGATTTATCTTCAACCCCGAACCCAGTATACACCACGATGTCTACGAAGCAGACTTTGCTTCACTTTTCCCCAACATAATGGTAAAGAAAAACATTAGCCCAGAAACCGTATGCTGTAATTGTTGTGACAACAACAAGACCCCTGAACTAGACTACAGCATCTGCAAAAAACAAGAAGGATTCATCGGAAAAGTTCTGAAGCCTCTAGTGGAAGACAGACAAGAAATGAAAGAGAAAGTCAATGACATCGAAGACGAGGGAAGAAAAAGATATGTTCAAGGCAGTATAGACGCCATAAAATGGATACTTGTATCCTGCTTCGGATACATGGGTCACAGCCACGCATCATACGGTGCAATCAGATGCCATCAGGCCATTCAAGCTTTTGACCGAGATATTATGGTTAATGCTAAAGAAATGTTTGAGGAATCAGGCTACAGCATTTCCCACGGCATAATAGACAGCATATGGGTTCAGAAAAACGAAGACGCAGAAGACTTCGAACAAGTCTGTCAAAGGATAAGTGAAGAAGTCGGAATCAAGCTCGAATCCGAATACAAGTTTGAATGGTGTGCCTTCGTTCCCCGCAGCAGCTCAAATGCAAATATAGCAACCCTAAACCGTTACTTCGGAAAAAAACAGAACGGAGAGTTCAAAACCGCAGGAATCGAAGTCGAACAAAAATCAACCTGCCAATATGTAAAAGACTGTCAAATGGAAATGATAGAGGTCCTAGACAATACTATGGAAGCAGGCAGCGTTATCCAAAAACTAGAGGAAAAAATAGAAAAACTGGAATCTATGGAAGTTCCCGCCGAAGACCTTGTTATCAAGAAAAAAACTTCAAAGCCTTTAGAAGCTTACAAAGTAGATAATCGCAGTGTTTCCGCCTTAAAAAGGGCGAAGTACCACGGAATAGAGATGAAACCAGGGCAATCAGTTAGCTTTGTAGTTCGAAATGACGAAGCAGATGCAATGGATAGAACCAGGCTCGATTTCGAAGCACAGGATGGAGACTATGACTCAGAGTTCTACCGAATACAGCTTGTTAGAGCAGCAGAATCAATTCTTTCTCCACTTGGATTGGATAGAGAGGATATTAGAAGGAGGACTTCAAACAGCAGGAAATCTACTCTCCAAACTTTCTAAGCCAAAAATCCTCCTAACTTATCTCAATGATATTTATCGCACTGTGGGTACTGTCTTAGGGACTAATTCCTGTGTTACATTTCTGTTTGGGAAAGTATCTGTTAGTTTCGGAGAAGAATCACTGCTGTAGCTGTGATGAAGATGAATGCTATCTGCAAGACTGTTATTCCTGGGATCTCATTTGTTTGTTGACCGCTGTTTGAGTTAGTAGATTCCCTAATTTCTGCTTTTAAATAATCTGACCCAAGTTCTTTTGAGTTAACAGCTTCTGCTCTGACAAACAGTTTTGATCCTGGGTCGTTAAAGTCCAGTTGTTTATTCCCGCCGAAGATCTCAATCTGGAAAGTCTTTGAGGATCTAGCCGGAACTGCTGTTGTGAAGCTGTTGCCTGGCTGGTCAACTAGATCTGCGAACTGGTAAGTGGATGGAGTATCAGTTTCTTCTTCCATTACAACTTTGAAGTCTCTTTTCTGTGACCTGGTATTCACCACCTGGAAGGATACTGTCCTAAACTCTCCGAACGGAACGGAAACCTGTTTCGAGTTTAAGCTGATCGGGAACTTTGAATACCAGGTTCTATCGAAGCAAGTGATTTTAGGATCACCTTGAATGCTTTCAAAGGTGACGCTTTCTCCTGGATCGAAAAGCTTTCTTTCATCTTCATTAGTCTCATACGGCGTCGAATCTTCGTCAAATATGCATCCTCTGGGATTTTTGTGTGTACCTATTACGGTACGGTTAGTATCACAGAACCGTGAGCTACAGTCTTGGGTTATTATGTACTCGCTGTCATCGTCTCCTCCACAGAATCCGTAGTTTGAGGTATTTGGAATAGCTACTTTTGATTTCTTTGTACCGGTATCTACAGGGCTGTGCGTTGAGTTGTAATCACCGCTTTCAGGATCAGAGAAAAGACTGTTCTGACCTTTTTGTTCGAAGTAATCGCTCCAAGAATCATCTATTCCGCCTTCAACAGCTTCAGGATGCTGGTTGATATAACTGCTGTCAAACCAAGTTACTCCCTGAGGACCGTATAGAATGTTTTCCCGGCATAAATCTGGCTTATAATCTTGGTCAAACCACATAGCTTCTTCCCCAGATCTCTGGTAACATACTTCCCTATCCTGTTTCAGCCTTCCGCTTTCCTCCCCCGGTTCCGCTGCCTGAGCGTAATCATCGCGTTCGAAAAGCGGTCCTCCATTTGCCTCATACGAAACACATTCAGCGTTTGTATCCGCACATATGAATCTTCCTTGCCCTTCTTCCGGGTTCACAGATTCTCCCTGCTCCTCCAATAGATACTCGCTTTCATCATCTCCACACATCGGTGGATCAAGTTTGTCTGAACCATTGAATTTGACATCTCCTACGAAAACTCTTTCGTTATCATAGGCTGTGAACTGCTCCGAGCCATAATTACTTGTTTCTTTGAATCCTAGTCCTGAGTCCGGACCTGTCATATCTATACCAAAACCTTCGTTGTCTAGGAGATCTGTCCAGTTGTTATAGGCTCCGTAACTGTGTTTCCCTGAAGTATTTCCCTGTTTCAGGTTATCCGGGTTTATCCATACCCCGAAACCATTCAACATTGTCTCCCCTCTATAGTTAAAATATCCTTCCGAGACAACACAGAGTGAGTTACCCATAGCTCTGTCAAGTTTACTGAGGGTTGGATCGTCAGGGTTTGATCTTTCTGGTCCTGTATAGTCGTATCTGTAGCCTGCGGTAGAAGTTTCAAACGCGTTCCCTCTTCCGGAAACACATTTTGAAATATCCTGGGTTATACCCCACTGATCCGATCTATACTGCGTTCCAATTGAATCATTCCATAAACTAACCGTGTTTGAATCGGAGTCCTCAGCCATGTTATAGACTGTAGTATTCATTCCTGGTTCCAGTTGCTCTGAATCATCGAATATCCGGTCGATATATCCTCTGTAGTAGGCATCGCTGACATGGCTGTCTCCCTCACTGTTTTCTCCCTGAGGATTGAAGTCCTCTTCCCGGTCTCCAGGACTAAAGAAACTGTAGAAAAGACCGTCCTTAGGTAATGAGGTTTCACAGCCGGAAAGTTCAGGGTCACAGTCGTCCTCTAATGTTACTCCCTCTTGTTCTCCTCTGGGGTTGAACTCCGGGTGCTGTGGATTATCATTCTGCCTCCAATAGTATCCTATTCTTTCCGGGTCGTTTGTCGAAGACACTAAATCGCTGCCCTCGTTTCTCAAGTACTGATGGGCCTGTGAGTCATCAAGATTATACCATTCTCCCCATGGTGTTGAGCTGTCGATATCTAGGCATGCACTCCAGTCAGGAGAGTTTCCACCTACTTGGTACTGCATTCCCCCATACTCAGGTGCAACATTAGCAACCCTTCCTTCAGGAACATTTTCCCCATGGAGTACGCATTCATTCTTTTGATCTATACATCCTTGGTGATGTGCAGGATAATCCTCAATCACTGATTCATTGACATCGGATCCTTCCATATAGCCCCAATACTCACCTGGTTCATCTCCACAGGCTCTGGTGCCTTCAGGTGTTGGAGCCGACATATCTTCCCCGGTATCAGTATTTTGGTACCAGCATGTGATATCATCGTCTTCTGACATTGTCTGGTAGGTTTCACAGACACCCAGGGAATCACTTGTACTGTAAGGATTTCCGTTAGCATACTTGTAACCTATTGTTCCTGAAGTATCCCGGTTTATGTAAGGTGTGACAACGCCTACACATTTAGTAAAATCCCCTGGGCAGTCAGGAACAGGAACATCACTTTGGCTGATATAATTCTGTGAAAAACCGTCTTTAGTTTCAGTTCCAACTAAGTCACCTGAGTTACCTACAATTCCTTTACTTTCGTCTATGGCCACGAAGGCGCTTGATCTTCCATCTGGTCCAGAAGCATCCCTAACTGTATCGGTTCGAGGCCACATCACTACTTTACCATCGGAGTGTCCAGGTTTCTGCTCACCTGTATACGCATCATATACTGTGTGAGCCTCGGATTGTGAGTTTGCGTGATCATCTGATGGAGAACCTCCCCCTGACCTATATCCACCGTTCGCCGGTCGTCCTCCTACTTTATTACCATTGCCTGTATTGACATTGTAGGTGCTGTAAGTGTAATCTGCTCTTTGGTAATAGTAGCTTCGAGTATTTTTCGACCTATCACTATCAGTTACCTTATCGTATTCCGAGACACTGTAAGGTGTGTATTCGGTGTCATTGGCTGCAGTTGCGGTTGAGCAAGCGGATTGTGAATGATAAGTCTCCGACTCTTTTTTCTCCCAACTATCGAATATCCCTGTAGCTGATCTCTGAGATGTCTTCACATTATAATTGATAGGATCCCACACATCTACATTTTTAGGTACTTGTTTTTGCTCCAACGAGAAACTCTCTTCTAATTCTTTCGTTTCATAGGTATCTACCTTGTCGTCTTCACATGAGGTATAATCGCATCCGCCTTTGGAACTACCGTAATAGATACAACTTTTTTTCGTTCCTTTTTCGAACTGTAGAACCGTTGAGGTCCCGGTTTTCTCATAGCCAGTTATCGTGCCTACCTTCTCTAGATAAGTGTCTATACCCGTTATATGGAGCACCTCGCCATTGTTTAAGCTGCCAGGTAACTCCGAAGGCATATTTCCATATGCCCGGTTAGGTATTCTATCTGGAGACCTATCTTTTGTAGAAGCGGAGCAACTATATGTGCCACCCTTACTTTTCCCTCCTTCATTATTGTAAAGGCAGTCTGCCTCCGTATATGCAGTTACACTACTTCCTATCTGTGTATTTCCCAGACTAGCATCGGGCAGTCCTGCGTCCTGCGGACATGAATCTCTGTCCTCTCCGTAGTCCTCATCACCGTCTCCACATTGTCCACTGTAAGGTCCATCTATCAGGTAAGTAAATTGGTCATTCGCTTGTTTAGCATCGGAGTCTGATGATTGAACCGACCCAACGTCATCATTTGCCCACTCTGATTTCCCATTTTCAACGTAGAACTCCTCTACATCATTGCCTGAAGACTGATCCGGCGAACTACTAATTTCAGGCTGAGCAACTCGTCCAGGCATAAAAATTGAAGGACCATCATTTTTCATGTCAAAAGTACTGCCTTCGGAGAAAATCCATGACATGTCGGTGTCATATCCATTAGCTGCCAGATCATCTTCCCATAACGGCTGTACGCAAGCTGGGTTATCTGGTTGATCCGTGCATTCAGTGACGGGTTGTCCAGAGGAAATGGATGAGAAGACTATCACCAACAGAAAAGTAAAGAATAGCCTTCTAAGATAATGGGTCATGCTCCAAACTACTTTATACTCAAATAAATAAGCTAGGTGCTAACAATGCTTTGAGCTTGATGTTACCTGTACCTAGCAACACTTTTTTAATAATGTATGTTTCAAGTTTGTGTTGTTATGCCGGATACTCCAAATAAAACTCGAAGAAAATTTCTAAAAGGAATTACAGCGGCAGGCGCAACATTGATATCAGGATGTGATTCTCCTTCCAGAAAGAATCCAAATGACAACCAAACAACAAAAACAGACAAAAGTCAGACAGACACCTCAACAGATTCAGGAGGGTCAAAAACGGAGTTTCTCCAAATTAATGATCAAGAGGACTCAGTCTATAGTTACAATAAAAAACCCCAAAATCAGTTTGATCTGGATAGCAGTTTTCAGAACCGACATCGTCAAGAGATAGATCGAGTACTAGATAATTACCCTACATTCTCTACGTGGCTGGAATCATTAGATCAGGAAGAGAAATACACGGAAAGATTAAAATCAGAACCCGTCGGAACAGTATATCCGTACCGATATACAGAAACCGGCAACGGCCCAAATGATTACGAACGATTCTGGTTCAATAAGCCTGAAGGACAAGATTTCAGCATTAACGAGGTAACTGAAAAACAATCATTTAAAAGCTCACAAACTCTCCAAGAGGCACTCAATTGGCTTCACCCTTATATGAACAGATGGCAGAATGACAAACTCCCAGAACGCCCAATACCAGAGCATAGTGACAGGTTTGCACCTCTGCTGCAAGAAGGAGTTCAGCAGCATCATGACTTTGAAATTGATATATTCCCTATCCGGATGTATGAAGTTAAGGAAGGAGGTACCTATGCTGTCGAAGTTGCTCCTAGAGACGAAGATAACAGATATGAGGCAATGATAGGGATAGACCGATCAAATAACGATACTCTTCTCATAGAGTCAAATCCATCTGCTGAATATGATAACGACCAAGCTGCTTTTTTAAGCTACAAGTTTGTACAACCGAGGGCGGAACCGGGAGCATTTGACGAAACTCAAAATCCCTACGAATGGGGTGATGTAATCCATACCAAGGCCGAAAACTCTATTCACCTGCCAGAGCACGCAGAGATAGACAGTATTCTAGAGCCACAGGATGGAGCAACAAGTGAGAACGGAAAGAAACTATATCAGGAAGGTATAGTAGATTACAATGGTGATCCTTTGGAGCCACAAATTGAAGAAGTTAACGACAACTACTGGCATCCACTACGGTTTAACCGTCAAGAACCTGATGTAGAAGGGTTAGATTACAGCACTGCAAGTAAGTTGGTGGGAGAAATGTTCCTCAACACCACGAGACCACAGGACGTTGAGAATCCTGATTTCGAAGGAATCGCTTTCACACCAGATTATCTGGATTCGGTGAAGGATACGATATTAAATCACAAAGCATTTGACTACGACCAACTAAAACTGGAATCAAGAGCTGCTAACACGTTAGAACAAAGTGCAGAGGCAGGAGTAGTGGTATCCGGAAGGATAGGAGAATCATATGCTGTTAAAGCCGATCAAAACACTGTTGAAGATGTCTGGAGCGATGTAAAAGGCGAGTATAATGACATACATGAAAATTCTTCGTAGGTTTGAAGTCAGCTTTTGTCTGGGAGAATTAAGAATTTTGTTTAGATAGATACAGATACTGTATCAGCAGCGACAACAGTATTATAATAACTGAGAAAACTGCCAGACCCGGCAAAGCACCTAGGTAATAGACAGCGAAAAGACCTGCCAATGCTGAGACCAAGTTCAATGTGAGGAAAAGCAACAGTAGTTTACCTGTTTTCCTGTCAAGTTCCATGTGATTAAATTGACGTAAAAATTGTTCAACGTGTTTCCATGGCCGTTTTTCCATACATTGTCAGGGCTGTATTCTTTCTGGCTCCGTCCGAATCCACCTTAATTCCCGGTTTCTGTAGGTTTGAAATTTTTCCCCAATCTCTCAATACATTAAGTGTATTTCTACGCTCCTCATCAGCAGGCTTTAATATCTAGGTATTGACAATTTTCTGTATGACAGCTTTTGATGTTTTAGGAGGATTTGTGATCGGTGTTGTAGTCGGAGCGGGATCGGTTTTATTTTACATTAAGTGGAAAATTGGAAGGGAGCTCGGAGCTATGCAGGACGAGATGGAGAACTTGATGAACATGACATCTGAGGTCCAGGATATGGACTGGGATGAACAGGAACCAGATTTTGAAGTTGAGGAAATGGAAGATTCTGGAGAAGAATAGAATTGATATCTATTCGCTGTCGTAGAGCTCGTAACCAAAGTATATTTGGTACAGGCCGGACAGTCCGATAACCAGGTATACAACTGCTTCAGCCTCAGGTGAACCAAGTTCTTGAGTTAAAAGAATCTCAACAATGTTGAGGTTTTTCTGGGCGAATGTTCCTAGTCCCTCAAGACCCCAGTTAACAGCTCCTAATACAACTAAGGTTAGTGTTGCCCAGTCGAGGTATTTCACTTCATTCATTCTTACGTTTGACAATTGGTAGACATCTATTTTAAGGATTTAGTTCTTCTCCATCTTATCTGCTGTTTTCTCCATTTCATTTGAGATGGATCTCAGCTGTTCGATAAATTCTTCGGTTCTCGCCGAGTACTGTTCCTCGATCTCGATGTTTCTCAGTGCTACTCTGACATGTGCTTCTTTCACTTTCGCCATCATCTCCCCTTCATCAGCTGTCTCGTCAATGATCTCGTCGAGAAGCTCCGATAGAACACAGTTGATTACATGAGGGACATCGCCGTCAAGGGTCTGTTTTTCATCCATGTTCTCTCTCAGCAGTCTCGATATTCTTCCCTCCGAGAGCGCGAGATCAGAGTTTTCAAGCTGTCCATAGTTATCCGGGATTATCTTCTCCAGATTCATATGAGAACTGTTTCCGCTAAGTTACTTAAATTCCAAGCCTTCCTTCCAGGATCTTATTCACTACGTTCTCAGATACTTCCTTGAATTCGTCCGCTGTCTCATTGTATACGAAAGCATCCAGTTCAACATCCTCTGAAGGATCGTAATTCGTGGTAAATGCATCGTAGAATGTTTCAGGTTTCCCATCAATATCTACTGCATAGAACTGTTCCCGGTATTCAATTATTTTGAACGAGTCAGGAAGATGATCAGAGTTTTCCGCGGTTTTTCTTACTTTGGTACGAGAGAATTCACTGTATTCGGTTTCATCAACCTTAGACATTAAGTATCATTTATGTTTCAAACTTTATTTTTATTCGGTAACCGTGCGAGTCAATGAAACTGCGGAATCCTCAATGAATGATTTAAGGAAGTCGTCTTCGCTTTGAACATTTTCCTCATCTAAGTATTCAGCTATTTTCTTCCAAGCTTCATCATTGTAAAGCATTCCTAAATGTCCGGTCAGGAAGTCTTGTACTTCGGTCCGATGAAGTTCGGAACGAAGACCTGAATATCTCACCTTCCGGTTTCTAACCGTCGGGAGATCTTTCCAGTAATTCGGCTTTACAAGTTTCAATGGATTTTCAAGACTGTCTTTGAATAATCGTTTGTTGGTCTCGATTAAATCATCTGCTACACCAACACCTACTTTCATGAAACCAGCCGCTTTTTGTTCCATCTCCGTCTGAAAGCTTTCCCCTACTTCAATATTTGTGACATTACCGGATTCGGGAAGTTTTGCATTGTCGTAAGGTGAGATCATTGGATCGTCTTCTGTGTATATATTTAGATAGTTGACCTTTTCCGAGACACCGTCGCGGTTAAGATCCTGTATAAAATTGCTTCCGGTTGAGAGGTCTTTAGCGCCGTCGAAGAGAGCGCTGAATGGCTTTGCTATATCTGTTCCTTGGTGAGGAGTTCCAAATGTGATTAAGCTGTCAACCTGATCATCATATCCCAGTTCCTCCATGAAGTAACGAGTGGTTAAACCACCCATCGAATGCCCGACAACAATGACTTCATCGTAGCCGTGTTTCTCAAGGCCCTCAACTTTCTCATCGATCTGATCCTGTAACTGGTTAGCGTACTTCTGAGGTGAGTCAACTGTCTTCAGAATACCGTCAAAACCTATTTCCTTGGTTTTGTAGCCCCAATTGTTGAATTTCTCTTCGACAGGACGCCACCAAGGTGTAAAGTAGTCATCGGCAAATCCATGCGCAATTACAGCTAACTTGTCTTCCTGAGACACACCTAAAATTTGGATCTCTGAGTTAAAAATTTTCGGTCATAAAGGTTTTCAGCACTAGAATTCCGAACAGTTCTAAAGGATTGAACCCAATTATTAACTATGATAACAGAGGAACTTGAGACCGCATCATTCGGGATTGGATGTTTTTGGAGTGAGACAGAGTTTGGAAGGCTTGATGGTGTTAAAAAGACCCGAGTAGGATATTCGGGAGGAGAAAAAGACGACCCGACCTACCAGGATATCGGAGATCATACAGAGACAGTTCAGTTAGATTACGATCCTGAAGAGATTAGCTATGAGGAGTTGCTGGATGTTTTCTGGAACTCTCATTCCCCAGTTGTAAAGAAAAAGCTGCAGTATAGATCAGTGATCTTCTACCACACAGATAAGCAGAAAAGGAAAGCAGAGGAAAGCTTGGAGAAGGAGGAAGAAAAAGCCGGTCCTTTGGAGACGGAAGTTGAACCTATGAAGAAGTTCTATGTCGCTGAGGATTACCACCAAAAGTATCATCTCAGGAACAGCAAAAGGTTCAAGCAGTTTGAAGATATGAGCGATGAGGAATTCCGGGAATGTAAGAAAGCTGCAAAAGTAAATGCTGAAGTAGCCGGAAAATAGCGGCGCACACATTAATCCCGAACTTTTATAAAAGCCGGATTGTAATGTAGAGATATGAGTCTTACAGCCGTGACCTGGAAGAATATGTTCGAAAGGTCTATGAGGAGCTGTAAGGCTATCTTCTATAAGTCTTTCACCAATCTGAATATCCTGTATTTCTGATACAGGATAAGTAGGTTGGACAAACCTGACCTGGCTCACAACTCAGTGGGTCCCGGGTAAAAGGGTTCAACCGAAAAAATTCGGACATATAGTTTCACAACGTGAAAGACCAATGCAAAACACTTCAAACAACGAATAGCGTCAGCTACATCCAAAAAAAGTCTGCCATCACACCAAACGGACGCCATCTCCACACCACAAAAACCCGGAAAACCAGCCAAGAGGTGACATTACAACCAAAAACACTGAACACGAATTCGGACCAATCTCATTTCTCTTTATTATCCTTTTTATCTTTCCTCTCTAAACTTTCTGTATGAAGACGAGAAACCTTGGCATAGTGGCAGTTTCTGTACTTTTACTGATGTCGGGAGCCTTGCTTTTCGATGATATCAAACGTTCCATCTTCGAGCCCACACCGACTGATCTAGAGAAAGGAGTATCTGCAGAAAATGTCTCCTATACAGTAGAAGCGGAAAACCTGAGTGTTCCCTGGGATATAGAGTTTCTTCCGGATGATGATATGCTGGTAACTGAGAGACCAGGTTACTTACTCAGGATCGGCGGCATCAACGATACCTATGAGGTACCTGGGGTTCAGGAAGCAGGTGAAGGAGGACTTCTCGGAGTCACTTTACATCCCGATTTCCAGGAGAACCGGTACATCTATCTTTACCAGACAACTGAGACAGAGGAAGGGTTGACCAACCGGGTTGTCAGATACAGATTTAAGGACAACAAGGTTCAGGAACCTGAGACTATAATCGAAGGTCTTCCAGGCGCATTCTATCATGATGGTGGAAGGATTGACTTTGGACCTGAAGGATTTCTCTATGTAACAGTTGGGGACGCGACGGAGAAGCAGAAAGCCCAAGACACTTCAACTCTCCACGGCTCTATTTTGAGATTGAATCCGAATGGTTCAGTTCCCGAAAATCCTTTCGACAACGAAATCTATAGTTATGGCCACAGAAACTCGCAGGGTATCACATGGGATAATGAGGGAAGAATGTGGTCAACGGAGCATGGAGACTCTGGGACTGATGAAATCAATATTATCGAAGAAGGGGCGAACTACGGATGGCCGAAGATCGAAGGTAATGAAACCCGGCAGGGAATGAAAGCCCCGGTAAAACACTCAGGCTTCGACGAGACTTGGGCGCCAGGAGGAGTGACTTACCTTGAAGAATCTCTTTACTTCACCGGTCTGAGAGGTCAGAGCCTATACCAGGCGGAACTGGATGGGGAAAGTATTGTCTCCGTAAAAACTCATTTCCGGAACGACTTCGGAAGACTCAGAGATGTAACTGTCGGACCTGACGGAAGAATGTATATTACAACCAGCAACACCGACGGAAGAGGCGCGCCTCAGGAAAACGACGACAGGATAATCAGTTTTGACCCCGCTGAGCTCGAGTAACTGGAAAATGTAATAAGTAAAGAGAAAGTAATCAGAAAATAATGGTAGTAGTACTTGACAGGGTAAAAAACTATTTCTCGGATAGGGAGGAAGTGATCAAACTATTTGAGGCAACGAATTTCTACCGAGAAGAGAACAGCGAAGGGATAGAAAGAGCTGAAAGGAAGTCGGAAAACCTTATGCGGGAAACCGATGAATTACTTGGGAAGTTTGAAGATTCTCTTGAAGAACTGAAAGGATACGAACATGAGAAAGGTATACAGGCGGTCGAAGATGTGGCTGATAATTTCTATACTACCAGAAAGAAGATGCTGAAAAGATTTGAAGATCCTGATGAAATCCGGGAGCATTCTAAGGAGTTCAACGAACTTGTTGAGGAGGTAAATGACGTGTCAAGGAAAGAAGGAGAGGTTCTGAAGTTCATCGAGAAACAGTCCGGTGACCTTCCCGGTGTAATCCAGAAACTGGTCAATCACAGAGAGAACCTGGAGGAGTTCCTGGAAAAAGAATACTCCGCTGTAGAAATGGAGGAAGAACTGGAAGAAGTTCTGGAAGAAATCGATGAAAGAAGAAAAGAGATATCAAAACTGGAGAAAGAGATAAAGGACAGTACTGTCGAGAATCTTGAGGAGAATCTGGATGAAGCCTGTGAGAATCTCAAAGAACTTGAAAACAGTGAAGGCTGGATGGAGAAAAAGAATAAACAGAACCGGATTGAGAAACTTGAGGATGAACGAGACAGAATACTATCCGATCTATCAAAAGAGGTTTCAAGAACTGAAAGACCGGTGAAAAAGATTCTTTACTCGATCAAAAATGATGAAACCGAGTTCAGCTCAAACCATGAGAAACTGGAGAAGATGCTTGAAAGAAAGTTCAAACAACTTGAAGGCCTGGACCAAGTTCTTGAAGAGGCAGGCGACCTGATGGAGGAAAAGGATATTGTCGACAAGGATAAACAGAAGAAGTTTGAGGAAGCCAGGGAAGAACTTTCCAGACTGGATGAGATAAAAGAGGATTTGAAACAAAAAGAACAGGAAATTGAGATACTGGAACAGGAACTTGAGGAAATGAGTATACAGGAAAGAGTAGAGAAACTGGAGAAAAAGATAGGGGAACTTGAGAACAGGATTGATGAAGCAGAAAGGGAGAAATCAAGAAATAGGAAACTTGTAGAGGATAAGAAAGAGGAGATTAAAGACAAAAGAAATAAAGTCAATTCTTTGATGGAAAAGAGTCTCGGATTTGAAGTCAAGCTGCGTTAATGTTCAGCATCGTTCCACCCACAGAAATCACAATCATTATCGTGATCGGGAATATCACCTTCTAAAGTATTGACTGCGTCTTTCACCATTTTCTTGGCTTTCTTCATATCGACTTTCGTTCTTCTGATCTCAGTGTTGAAAACGAATTCTCCGCTTTCTGTAAACTTCTCTGGATAGAAATACAGGATCAAACCGTAGTCTGTAGTCTGATGACCGTTTTCCCTCAATATCAGGTTGTAGAGGTTGACCTGTCTACTGTAGTAATCCGGTACACCATTTTCTCCTTTCGGAGGATAGCCTCTGGTCTTATAATCCATAACCACAGTTTTGTTTCCATCTTTCAGAAGATCGTCTACACCACCTCTCAAAATGAAATCTTGCTCCTCACTTCTCCATTTCGGTTCTCTTCGCCAATCCCTAGCCTTCTCTAGAAACTCCTTGTCTTTCAGTAGTTGAAGGTCGAGATCCTCCAGTTCCGGCGGAGCCTTTTCTTTGTCTCTGAAATGGTCAAAGTGGTTTTTCACCTTCTTATCAATACCTGAAGGCAAGGATGGAAACGGACCGCTCGGTCGTTTTACTTTTCTGTTAACTCTCAACCAGAAACATCTTTTACATTCGAAAAACAGGTTCATCCGTGAAGGCGATATCTTGTAGGTCATGTAAATTTAGTTGTAACCGTCTATTTAAGAAGTGAACCAAACAATTCCGCTAGCTCCGGTACTGTGATAGATGGCAGAAAGTCCTGACACCTTGGTAAGGCCACTTCTGTAACTGAAGATCCAGTAGAAAACCTTCAGTATTGGATAGAGCTGAGGAACAGAAAAACACCACATCCATACTTTGGACGGGAGAACCAGAAGAAAGTTTGAAAACAGTTCTCAGAGAATACATGTACAGAGGCCCGAAATTCTTGACGCAGGAACCGGAAACTCCATACAATAACAATTTGTTCTCAAACCACTTCCTCAAGGAAAGATTGGAGAACCTTGAAGAGTGGAAACAAGCCGATGTAGAACAAGAATTTGAGGAATTACGGGAACTATGGGATGAAAAGAAGCGATACCTAAAGAACCAGCCCAATGAAGATAATACACAGGACGAGTGGATTGATGAGGTACTCAATATAATTGGACATAAGCAATGGAGTAACGAACCTACAAAGACTATAGGGAACGGAAGAAACCTTAATCCAGACTACCTGTTCTTCAAAGACTTTGAGACTAGGCTGGACTCGGATGACAGTGAAAACGAATTCGAGGAAGGTTATCTAATCGGGGAAGCCAAGAAATACGGAAGAACACTTGACAAATCGATGGACAACCATGAGAACCCATCATTTCAGATCTTCAACTATGTAGACCGGCTACGAACACCGTGGGGATTACTCACCAACGGAAAGAGATGGAGACTATACAGCTACGAAGACTGTGAAGCCGATGTCTTCTACGAAATCGATATAGTAGAAAACATACTCAAAAAAAGTGACAGAGAAACAGCCTTACAGAACTTCAAACACTTCTACCTATTCTTCAGGAAGGAAAGCTTCCAACCAAGCCAGAACGGGTTCGTAGACCAAATATTCGAGGGATCGGAAAACTACTCTAGAGGCTTGGAAGATGACTTAGAAGACGATATCTATGCAGCCCTAGAGGTAACAGCCAGAGGATTCTTCGAAACCAATGATATAGAGAAAACAGAAGAGAACATAGAGGAAGTTCACAGAGCTTCACTCATTCTTCTCTACAGAATGTTGTTTATCTTGAACGCTGAGAGCCGTGGACTCATGCCGATGGACGAGAAGAAGTACAGATTAAAACTCAGCCTCGAATACCTCAAAGGACAGCTGGAAGACGAAAACAACGATGTCTTTAGCCAAGATACATGGGCTTGGGATAGAAGAATCCGACCGCTGTTTGAAGCTATTAACGAGGGAGAACAGTACGGCGAATTCAAGATCACAGCCTACAATGGAGGGCTTTTCGATGAAGAAAAACATCCCTTCCTCGCCCAATATGAACTACAGGGAAACCACGTTAAAGACATAATGGAACTTCTCGCTCAATCCACTGACAAGGAAACAGAAGACAAGGTACTCGTAGACTACCGTGACCTCAACATCCGACACTTAGGAAGCGTATACGAAGGGCTACTAGAACACGAACTACGGAAAGCTGAAGAGGATCTTGTATTAGAAAACGGAGAATGGAATTCAGCCTCAGACTCCAAAAAAGACCTCGAAGAGCTACCAAGAAAACAAAAAGTCAGAGAAGGCGAAGTATACCTTACCAACGAGTCCGATGAGAGAAAGGCTACAGGAAGTTATTATACTCCAGAGTATATCGTTGAATACATAGTAGAAAATACTGTAGGTCCGAAGGTAGAAGATAAGATAGAGGAAAGCGATTCAGAAGACCTACTCGATCATGTTCTGGACCTGAATATCTGTGATCCAGCTATGGGCTCAGGACACTTCCTAACCGAAGCCACCAGCTTCATCGCCCGAAGATTAATCGAACACGGAAAGATACCGGATGAAGAAGTAGAAGGAGAGAACGAATTTGTATGGGTAAAGCGACAGGTCGTAAGCCACTGTATCTACGGAGTTGACATAAATCCTCTCGCAGTAGAACTCGGTAAATTATCACTCTGGATCGAAACCATGGCTGAAGGAAAACCGCTATCCTTCCTCGACCACCACCTAAAAGTCGGAAACAGCTTAATTGGTTCTGACTTCGATGAGATCTTCTCACATCCTACAGAAACACAGAAAAGAGTTGACAGCGACAGATGGCAGTTCGTAGGCTCTCCAGAAGACCTGAAAAAACAGTTCCAAGAAGACTACAAGGAAATCGAGGAAATGGAAGAAGACACTAAAGAAAAAGTCCATGAAAAGGAACAGGAGTATCAGGAATTCAAAAACTCCACACTATACACACAAATCCAACAACTCGCTAACATCCACACAAGACAATTCTTTGAGGAGGAAGCTAACTCCAGTGACTACGAAGACTTCATCGTAAACATTGGCAAGGAAGAAAACGCCATGAAAACCATGGACTGGTTCAAATCAGCCCAGAAAGACGCTGAAGACAGAAACTACTTCCACTGGCAACTAGAATTCCCAAAGGTATTCTTCAGCCAACAAAAAGGAAAAGCTGAGCAAAAAGAAAGTGGACACACACACACACACGATTTCTTCTACAGGCTTCGACGCAGTAATAGGAAACCCTCCATGGGTAAGCTTTGGTCTGAGAAATGCAGGTGAACTTCCAGATAATGTCGAGAACTACTATCGCCAATCCTATCCTAACTCTGCACAGTACAAGCTAAGTACTTACGCTATCTTTATGGATAGAGCATTGCAAATATGCTCTGAAGACGGTTTTAACAGTTTTATAGTGCCAGATAGTTACTTGTTAGGCCAATACTTCGAAAAGATTAGGAAAAGAATTCTATCTAGCACCTCGGTTAAAGAAATAACTCTTATTTTGGAGGACTTTTGGGAAGATGCCACTACAGGTAGAAACACTGTTTACTGTTTTGAAAAAGGAAATGAAACAGAGAATGAAATGAGAATTCAGGTTGCCCAAACGCTTGAAGAATTTGAGAACAATGACCAAAGAGGAACAGTGTATAGTCAGTCCTTCTTCAATAGCCGACCTCTAAATAGATTCCACCTTTTCTTCGAAGATTCACAGAAGTCGTTTGTAGAAACTGTAGAAGGTGAATCAAGTAGAGTGATGAAAGATGACTTAGATATCAATACCGGAATGCGTTCAAGAACTACTCAAGATGAAATCAAGGGAGGAGAGAAGAAAGGAAAGAAATGGAAGAAAGGAATAATTTCCAGCGGTCAAGTTCTTCCTTACTCAGTGTCATATGGAGGAGATTATCTACATGCTGAAGGCGAAAAACTTTTCCATGGAGGCTGGGATCCTGATATAGTAGAACAAGACGAAAAGATTATGATTCGGCAGACGGGGGACAGAATCATTGCGGGATACGATGATAATCAACTTTATCATCTAAATAATACTCACTCAGCAGTAACTCGATCGGATGTTGAAGCGCCGGTGATGTTCTATGTATCCTATCTTAATTCCAGCTTGCTGTTCTCATACTATATTCTCACGACACTTGAATACGGCAGAACTATGGCTCAAACAGATATAGAAACTCTGGAAAAATTACCTTTGAAAGTTCCAGAAGAGCTGAATGATCTGAACTTTGACGAAGAGGATCTTTTAGAGAGTAGAAAAATCGATGATCTGAATCTCTCTGAAGATAAAATTCCAGCAGCTCTCTCAAAATTAGGATTTGAAATTAATGAGTTAAGAGAGGAATTGAATTCAATCAATCTCAGCATCCTGGATTATCTTGGGAATTATTCTGACGGTAAAACTCTCGAAGACCTCTACACGCCGGTTGAAGGGCTTTCCGACAGAATTCTTAGTGATACTTCTGCTGATCGTGATTCTTTGAAGATTGAAAGTGTTGAGTTTGAAGAGAGAAACGGTCAGTTAGTCTTGAAGGCTTCTGCTCGTTATAAGCCCGAAGACAGTGGAGACATTGATGAAGATGAGTTGGACCAGTGGGGTTACTTTGAGACCGAGTTAGTGCCCGTAATGAGGTTTGATGTGGATGAGAAGTTGAAGCCTTTGATTGAGGAGTTTGTCAGTTTAGCTGTGGATGAGGCTGGCGGCTTCGCCAACTTCAGGGAGTCAGCTACAAAAACCAACTCTGTCGTCGACAGATTGGAAAAATTGACTTTGCCAAGACTAGAAGATGTAGAAGATGGACTTGAAAAATTCATTGAAAACAGGAAAGAAGCTGAAGAACTGGAAAAAGAGATTCAAGAGACTGACGAATTGATCGATGCAATCGTCTTCGATCTCTACGGTCTGACAGAGGAGGAAGTTAAGGTAGTATTAGACTCGTTGGATGTGGATGAGGATGAAAATAATTCTATCTTGGACAAATTTGGTGAAATTTGATGGCAAAGACAATGAGTGACTTTGACAGACCTGAAGATTTTGAGGGACTAATTAGGAGTCTGTATAGTGTTTTTCCTAATGGCAGTAAGAGCAAAAAGGTTCTGGATGAAATTATTGTCGCTGACAACGTTAAGGATGATTTAGTTGAAAATGGCTACTTGGTCGAACATCCAGTTAGAGGTGAGGGCGGAGAAGATAAGAAATGGTATACGTTAGGTCCTCAAGGCATCCTGCTAATTAATTCTTGGAATATCAAAGAATTAACCAAGAAAACGGCTTATCTGACTTACTTAATTGCTTTTCTTACTTTCCTAAACCTGATTTTTCTGACTATACAGGTAATTACTTAGATTTCCTTTTTCATTATATCACAGAGATTCCTGGCTCCTTTGTATGCTTCTTCTGCATCGTTTTTGGAGCATGATGCGTATTTGTACTGTATTTCGCTTTTCCTTTGTTCCGTCCATTTTTTGACTGTGTGGATATTGGCGCTGAAGCTTTCCGGTATTTATTCTTTTTTGTAGAGTTCTTGCAGATTTTTTGATGTTTGCTCATGGCCCCTGCCTCCGCCCTTTGGCAGATAGCCGATGAACTCTAGGTATCCAGCATCGATCGTTGAGATGATTGCTTGCTGGCAGTTAACTATAGCGGGGTTCCAACGTTTTGGGTTGTTTTCAAGCTGGTTTTCCGCTATTTCAAGGTAGATCTCGGCTTCTTTAAGACATTCTCGTGGTTTCATATTATTTTTTCACCTTCAAGTACGATTCCGTCTTTTTCCACGTTTTCCTCAAATTTTCTGCCGTTTTCCAGATTCTCTTTGAACTCTGAGGCAGTTTCGATTAGCGGTATGAATGCGGTGTTGTGTGTTATATGATTCGGGACTGATCCTTCTTCTGTATTCCCGATCCTTTTTTCCATGAACTCTTTCCAGTCTTTGCCTATTCTATCAGTTATCTCATCGTCTACGAGCACGAGAAGATCAATGTCCGAACCAATTTCTGCTGTACCTCTGGCTACTGAGCCGTACAGTATGATAGATTGGATAAGGCCATCCGTCCTTTCGTCTTCCTTTTTCAGATGTCCTGCATATTCTCTGGCCTGTTTCTCCATTGCCTCGGACTGTGTTCTTAACAGTTTTTTAATCAAGCCTGCGTAAGCGTTCTCTTCGTTGTATTTTATTATTAGACTGTTCCCTTTTTTCTCCATGTCTACTGCGCTCCATTCATCAAGATTATGGACAAAGCTTCTGACAGATCCATAAGAGCCGGAGACACGTTCACTTAGCTTCTTTATAGTGAATCCATAACTAGGCCTCTCCACAAGCTCCCGTAACACATCAAGCTTCCAGTCCGCTACAAGAACCTGAGAGAAATTCTTTCCACCATTATTATTTTCTTTTGCCATTCTAACAAAATATTGTTAGTTCTAACATTTAAATAATACTTGGTGAAATTTCAAACAATTTGTTTCCTCTAGTTTTGGATGAGGCCGTCGGGTTACATATCTTTTACAGTTTATCCGGGTAAAATCAATGATCCTGTTTCTTTCCTTCAATCCGGTCTTTAACCTCTTCAACTTTGGAGGTTTGACCTTCTACAACATCTCTGGCGGACTCTTTAAATCTTTCTAAAAGCTCTTCAACATTTCGATCCTCAGGTTTCTCTATCGTCTTCGGCATATTAATTGTAATTACACAGAACTGTTAAACAGTTTATGGTTTTCTTGAAGTCTTCATGATAGATTTTCATTTGACTATGAATAATACCGGCGAATTCACTATGTTTGGGGAGCCAGCTACCACTCTTTCACTGTTTTTGGTGTCAGTAGGATTGTTTAAACATGGTGTGTTTCTAGGTTTATGGTTTCGAATCTGTCCAAAACCCTATTTAAGGAGCTAAGCTAAATTTTGTTCATGGAAGAAAATGTGGGAGGCTTGGATCAACAGGTGAGAGTTGCTGTTGGTGCAGTTTTTGGACTTGCCGCTTTAGCAATTCTAGGCGGTTACACAGGTAGTTACAACACTCCGATGTGGGTTTCGCCAGTGCTTGGAGTTTTATCGCTGGGTTTGCTTGGAACAGCTTATACCTGTGAATGCAGGTTAAACGAGCTCCTAGAAATAAACACGGCTCAGTGATCTAACTCAATTTTTCTATTTATTTTTCTCCAATTTCTACTGAGTAAATTTTCAGACCTCTTTCATCCTCTACAGTTAAAGCTACAGAACCTGTCTCCAAGCTATCCCTGATGGTATTGATGTTTAGAGCTTCTCCATTCCGCTGCGGGTTATAATCAAATCCTTTCTCTCTAAGGTATTTGCTAGTTGTATGTCCCACTACCTGTTTAACATCGGTATCCAACTGATTGAACCGGTTCCATATAGCACCGCCCTTCAAACCTTCAGGATGCCTTTTTGCTTCGAAGAGTTCAGGATACTTCGATCTCAGCTCCGTGCCATTTTCTGTCTCAACAGTCCAGACTAGTTCATTCTGAGCCTCAACGTAAGCTTCTGGTCCGTCCCTGTACCCCTCCAGCAGCTTTTCTCCCGCCTCCTGTAATTGAGAGTTAAGTGTCTCCACATCTGGGTTTTCCAGACCGGCATGTATGTAGATACACTCATGTCCTTTGAAAGCAGCACTGAGGTCTCCTGAAGCGGCTGCCTCTATCAGTTTCTCTCGATCACTTTCGGGCATTTCCCTCCAGTAAAGACTACTTTCCGTAGAATTTTCGATATATTCTTCTGATACGAAATCCCGTGTTACATCCGGAAACAACGCAAAAAATTCATGGTTGCCGATTATATACTCATCCGCATTCTCCAGCACCCATTCCAGAGAATCTTGGTTCCGCGGTCCTCTGTCAAATACATCTCCGTTAACTACAAGTTTGTGATCGGAAACCCATTTTCCATCTTCTAGAAATGTTTTCCCAGTTTCTTCTTCCAGTTCTTGGAATGATTCTAGAGCTCTATCTAGATATCCATGTATATCCGTCAGGCAAGTTACTTTCACATATTATCTCTGGTTTTAACTATTAAATTCCTCAGCTATATTTTTACCATACCTGAGTAAGAAAAAGGAATAAAAATTTTTAGTTGGAATTGATGAATAATGCCAAAGTTGGAAGAATTTCTGCAGTCAGAAGAAGAGACTAGTATGAGAGAGGCTTTTGACGAACAGGTTCAGGATATTCTTGAAAACGAGGATAAATACAGGAAAGAATATGATCATCCAAAGGTTGGTTTGGAGGTGGAGTACCCTGCAGTTGACCGGAACCTGGATCCGATCACCGAGGAAACCAGAAACAAAATAATTGATCCATTTGAATATGCTGTACCCGAGATAGGAGCCACTCAAGTGGAGATCAAAACCGATCCTATTGAGCCATCAAGGCTTGAAGATCTTGAAGACGCACTGGAAAACCGTGAATCCAATATAGTCAATAAAGCGAAGTCAGAAAACGTGAATATCCTCCGTACTGGTACAAACCCGTTCGTAGATATGGATAATATTGAGAAAACCACCGACCCAAAATATGAGAGAGTTCCGGGCTTCCATGATAGACACAGGAACGGCGTGGTACCGGAAAGTTTCGGTAAGAAAGAAACTGTAGATCCACGGAACGCAGATATTGCCGCTTTAATCAATTCTACGCAGCTAAACATTGAAGCTGACAGTTTTGAGGACGCTGTCGATAAAGCAAACTATACCTACATGATAACTCCTTACTTATGCGCCGTCTCTGCCAATTCCCGTTTTATTGACGGTAAGGACACAGGTTATGCGGATACTAGAATGCCTCTTTGGGAGAAAAGCCATGATCTACGAACGGAGGACCGACTTGAAGAAGATGTTGATGCGGGCAAAATGAGTTCATACTACGATGATCTAAAGGATTACCTAGGAAGGGTTAGATCTGAGCCGTTTATTATCCACGAGGAGGTGGCAGCACTTGATATAGGGATTGGAACTTACTGGAAAGATTCAAGGATCAAATTCAGAGATGAAAATGAAGAGGATATACATGATATCATTGTAGAATCACGGGCAATATCAACACAACCTACTTTGGAAGATGAAACCGCCATGCACGGTTTTGTTTTAGGCCGATTAGCCTACGCACAGAATGTTGAAGAGGAATTAATGGATATCGAAAAGGTTAATCGGAACAGATATTCCGCGATGTATAACGGACTTGATACCAAACTGTACACTCCTGAAGGCGATTTGGAGGATGCGGAAAAAGTACTTGAAAAAGAACTTGAGAAGGCAGAGAAAGGACTTGAATACTGCAATGTAGAGGATGATGGCTACCTTGACATCCTATACAACAGGTTAGATGAAGGTGTTCCATCTGCCCAGATCGCAGAGGAGTTCTATTCCCGGAAAGAAAACGAGTCAAATACTCATGAGGCCATGGAAAAAGCTTTGAAGAGTCAAGATGCTGTTCTAGGTGAATAATGTGAAAGTGGAAATACTTGGAGACGGCGAACCACAGTATGCGGTAATTGCATGTGTTCACGGCGATGAACCGGAAGGTTGGGACGCAATACAAAGATTCAAAAAATCAGGTTATGAAGTTAATGAACCTCTGAAATTGGTTCTAGCGAATGAAGAGGCTAAAGCTGAAGACGAAAGATTTCTGGAAAAAGATCTTAACCGTGTATTCCCTGGGGATTCTGAAGGTGTTCACGAGGAAAGACTTGCAGCAAAACTTTTCGATGAACTAAAGGGAATGAAGTCTCTGGATTTACATACCACAAACTCAAGAGCGGCATCTTTTGCGATTATCTCAAATCCCAATGAAACAGAGAAACAACTGGCAGAATCCACTGGAATTGAAAAGGTAGTTGACATGTCGTTTGTGGAAGGAGGAATGGATGATGAACTAGATATGGTGGTAGCGGAAGCATCTCGTGAAGGTGAAACAACCGATCACCTCTACAAAACGATCATAAACTTTCTTGCCGCTGAAGGCGTCATAGACGAGGATTTCAGGCAGACCGACCCAGAATTTTTCCATGTCTATGACAAGGAAGAAGGAACTAATTACCGGTTTACGGCGCAGAATTTCCAGCTGGTTCAGGAAGGAGAAGTATTCGCTGAAAAAGAAGACGATACAAAGATTGCTTCAGAAGATTTCTATCCTATACTAATGTCAACAGACGGATACGATGATATGATAGGGTTTAAAGCCAGGAAAACCGAACTCTAGCCCTCAGGATTATTCTTTACGACTTTTTCTACTTCTTCCTCAGCCTTTTCCTTATCCGAGTAACCGTATCGGGGAACATCCAGTTCTTCCCCTATATCGAGTCCTTCTGCTTCTATCATCCAGTAACCGATCTCATTTTTCTCCAGCTCTATAACAGTTCCAGATGAATGCTTCCAGACATCATCCTCTCTAACCCAGTTACCAACTTTTCTCAGATCTTCACAGTAAGAGGAATAACGCCGATTACCTTCCTTGCTCCAGAGCCTTGTACCATCTTCCCCGTAAATCTCGTACTCTCCGCCGGAAGGTCCAGCAACCAAGACTCTATCTTCTTCAACCTTTGAAACCTCCAGTGGCTGCTTTCTATCATCGAATAGAATTTTATCGCCCGACTCCAGTTCATCAAGATTTTCTATTTCCTCCATCAGAAATCCTCTGCATTCCTCTCCCTTTCAATGTTTTCAACCGCTTCTTTGTGTCTTTCCAAACGTTTTCTCGCTATCTCTCTGGTTTCCTCAAAATACATTTCCTCAATTTTCTGTTGATACTCATTTACAGCTGTATCCCAGAAATATTCAAAACTGTCTTCAAGATCTAGCTCATGGTAGGAGGCATAATGTATCTGACGCCAGAGATTATTGACTCCAAAGTTTGAGAGATCATCGGCGTCCTGCATAATCCTCCCTTCCAGTGTCTTAGCCTCTGAATGATGATTTCTTATCATCTTCTCGATCTTTTCCAGTTCTTCCTTTGAAACATTCTCTGAAATAAATTCTCCAACTTTTTCTGCACCTCTTTCATCATGTCCTTCATGACCTTTAAACGGATCCATTTCTCCGTCTTCTATATCTTCGGCTCTTCCGATATCATGGTAAAGAGCGGCGATTTCCAGGACTTTCCTGTCTGGATCTTCATCTATTTTCTCGGCGAGTTTTAGCGCTAGTTTTCGAACTGCTTCCAGCTGATGGAAACGGTAGTTTTTGCCTCCGGAGATTTCGTAGTAATCTGAAAATTCCCGTTCTAACCGGTTTTTCAATTCCTTCCTTTTTTCCTCTTCCAACATATACAACACCTTTATACTTAATGTCAAAAACTTGTTAGGAAGTAATCGAACAATCAGCATCTTCTTTATAAATTGAGAAGACATACTCTGAGCTATGAGATTACACATAGTTCCAGTACTTCTTCTGGTGGCATTTTTCACGGTTTCCGATGCAACTGCGGTTGTCGGAGGCCCGGAACCAAGAGAAGGCGAGATGGCTATTATGTTATCAGGCTCCGATGATTTTGCTCCGACCACAGTTGGAGGGAACGGAACTAGCTGGAGGGCAGAGACCAGTATGTTAAACCGTTCCAGCAGCATTACCGAGCCGAGACTCGAAAACGTTCAGTTCTCCGAGGAAGATAATACTGTAACTTTCACTGGAAATATCGTAGCTTCGACTCCATGCCATGTGATACAACACGAAGTTGAAGAAACCGAAGACAAGTACATCCTGAGCGTAAAAACTGTGAATGATCAACTTGGTTCTGACGGCAATGAATCGATTCAGGCCTGTGCAGAGGTACTGACAATGATAAAGTATGAGGCAGAATTCTCTGATGATGAGGCGTTTAGGCTTGAGGTCAGACAAAACAACGATACGATCAGAACGTTAAGCCATCCGGGAATCGGGGGACAAAATACGCCTTTACCAGGACCTGATGCAGATCTCTTCAGTTCACTGGAGAATCTCTATTCAGGGTTGTTCTGAATTCTTTCTTATTCTGCACAAAGTAAGAACTTTTTTAATTCTACATTGATATTAGTATTAATGTAAGGAGGTTATGCAATGGTAGCTGAAGATGCAAGTGTTACGAGCAAGGGTCAGGTCACAATTCCCAAGAATATAAGGAGTAAACTTGGTATTGGATCTGGTTCAAAAGTCTCCTTCATATTAAGAGATGGCGAGGTTGTTATGATTCCGAAGTCAGATAATCCTCTGGAGGAAATGCGGGAGATGCGTTCTGAGATAGCTTTCAGTAAGAAAGAGATTGATGATATGATAGAGGAATCAAATAGCAAGTGGGCTGATCAGAGATGATTTTCCTTGATTCCTGGATATGGTTGGAATTCTTTCAGGAAGACGAAAAATCTGCAGAGACAGAAAAGATAATAGAGAGTGTAGAGGATAATTCGGCTATAATTTCCGCGACAGTCTTGATGGAGGTAAGGTATCAGATTCAGAGAAAATACGGTCGTAGAAAGGCCGATAGATTAACCAGCCTAATACGGAGTTTTGACAATCTGGAAATAATGCCTGTTACAGAGGAGGTTGCAGTATATGCAGCCGATCTGCGTAACAAATACTACGAAAGACAGAAAAACGCGATTTCATACGCAGATTCGATTCATATTGCCATCACTGAGATGACCGGATGTAACAAGTTATATACTGGCGACCCAGATTTCAGCGATATCGAGGAAGTAGAAACCGAGATAATCTAGACAAGTGTTTTGATTTCTGCAGATCTACTGATTAGCAGAAACTACTTCTACAACATCAAGATGCTTAAGTTCATGGTTTGAGCCGATTTGTCGGTTCTCTCTGCAGTCGATACCATGTAAAAATCCTTCTCCTAGATCGCTGTGAATTGTGAATGCAAAGTCTTCCGCTGTTGCTCCTTCCGGAACCAGGAATACATCGGGTAGAATGTTGCCGTGTTCGTCGCCGAGTCCGTCCGCACCTCCGGGAAAAACTGCCATAACTCCGAGTTCATCGAACAGTGCGGTTTCCATGGCTTCCTGAACTCCTGTACCATCATAATTCTGTATGAAGTCTCTGATCTTCTCCAGTCCTTTCTCCTTCTCCTCGGATAGTTCGGTCCTTATTTCGAAGTCTTCATCACCCGGATAGTAATCCACTGCGTCCTCTTTCGCTGCGTTTTTCAGCGCTTTCTCGGCATGAGCAGAGCAAGGTATAATAATTAGATCCTCGTACTCTGAATCGTTGATAATTTCCTCATAGTTTTTCTGTGCTTTCTCTGTATCCATTTTATTAGCTGCAATCACCATTGGCTTGGTCTCTTTCCTGATAGTTCTCGCCAGTTGTTCACGATCTTCTTCATTCCAGTTTCCTGGTTCAAGTTCCAGCCCTAGGGACAGTATTATCTGTTTGATCTCGTTCTTGTTGGTCTTAAATGCTGACATCTGTTCTGCCAGCTCTTCCTCCAGTTTTGGTTCATGCTGACCTTTCTTATTCTTATATCTCTGGATTCCCTTTTCAAGTATCTCCAGGTACCACATATCCAGCTCGTTCTCCAGGAAATCAATGTCTTCCCGTGGATCATGTCCTTCCGTCGGTTCTCCTTCGATATCTGTTTCTCCAGAGAAATCCACTATATGAATCAGAACATCTGCCTCGTTGAGATCGGTCAGAAACTTGTTTCCAAGTCCTTTTCCTTCATGAGCGCCAGGAATAAGACCGGCGACATCCACCATTTTAATCGGTACATGTCTTGTACCGTTATGACAGAAACCTGTTCTAGGGTCACAGGACTCACTAAAATCCGGTGCTGCACAGTCTACCCGAACGTAAGCCTCTCCAACAGATGGCTCAATTGTTGTGAAGGGATAGTTTCCCTCTTCTACTGTATTCATTGTTGCAGCGTTGAAGAATGTTGATTTCCCAACCGAGGGTTTTCCAACTAATCCGATTTTGTAGGGCATGTTGAACCATCTCTTGAAAACTCTTTTTAAGTTCTCTTTTTGTGCTAGATCTGGGAGAAAAGAAAGCCTCTGCCATCGAGTTCTGTAATTAATAGGTGTAAAAAGACTATCAGAGATTAACTCCGAGGTCTCAAGTTATGGGAGAACCGATCCAATTTGGTTGGTAGAAACTGGTTGAGGACCGGATGATAAACTTATTTCCTAAATCTCCATTCTTAAATCATTTCGAAACATTAATGCAGACATGAGAAAGTTGAAACTCCCGGGAAGAGACAGGACCAGGCCCAGACTGGATGAAAATGATATCCGGTTAATCAAAGAACAGGGTATAGAAAAGGTGAAGCATGATGCAGAAAGGATTGTTGAGAGAAAACTGGAAGAACCCGAGTCAGATCCCATGATTCCAACCGCGGGGAACCCGGTTTACAAGGCTATGCATGCCTGCAACGCAACTTCTAGGGAACAGCTGTTTATGTCGCATAGGATCCAACCGGAGAAAGAACTGACAGATGCGCAGATAGAGTCTGTAAAGAATCTGTTAACCCGATGGATTGTCAGAGAATACAATTTCTATAGGGAGGAAGAGAGGGAGAAGCAGATAAAATTGAGAGATTTTTACAGCCGTCGTTAAAGGAATTTTTCCCTCTCCAGGTGTTCAACTACTTCATCTTTCTCGATTTCTTCTTCCTTCCCCGAATCCATATGTTTCATCGTTACCTGATCGTTTTCCAGGTCACGTTCTCCGACAATCAGCACTCTTTTCGCGTTGATCGAGTCAGCATAACCTAACTGTTCCCCAAAACCTCTTCCGGAGAGATCAGTTTCCACAGACAGTCCTTTCTCTCTTAATGTCGTTGCATACTTAAGTGCGGTGTCTCTCACGTTTTCACTTACTGAGAGAACATAGATATCAGTCTCAACCTCTTTCAGAGGCCATTGATCCTCCTTCTTGAGAAGTTCCACAGTAGTGGAGTATCCGAAGGCAAAGCCAACCGCCGGTACTTCCTGGCTCCCAAAAATACCGACCAGTTCATCGTATCTTCCCCCACCGAATAATGCTCGAAGATCTCCTTCATCGTCAAATGCCTCGAAAACCAGTCCAGTATAGTAAGCGAGTCCTCTAACAATCGATAGATCAAGGCGGCATTGATCCGCTACATCGTAGGATTCAAGGGCTTCGGAGAGATTCTCCATTCTATCTACCGATTCCTGTGCTTCTTCCGGTGCTTTTTCCCTTAACTCACCTATCTGTTCGCTTATCGGACCTGAGATTCCGGTTAAATCATCGATTTTCTCTGCCTTTCCGGAGTCTACTCCTGTCTCTTCCATCTCTTTGAGGAATTCTTCAGTACTTATTTTCTCCTTGTCGTCAATTACCTGCATTACCTCCTCAGTGTTCTCTACTCCGTGAGCTTCAAGCATTGACTCGAGAAGATTTCTGTCGTTCAGCTGGAACCTTACCCGATCCGTTAGATCAAGTTTTTCATATATTCTTGCGGCTGCTGCGATTACCTCGGCATCGGCCTCAACTGATTCAATTCCGAAGATGTCAAAGTCTCCTTGGAAGAACTCTCTATCTCGACCTTTCTGGACGTTCTCGTACCTCCATCTTTTGGATGTGTCATACCATTTGATCGGTGTCTTCAAATCCTTTCTCTGCTGAACCAAACGGGCCCGTGTAGGAGTCTGCTCCGGTGTGAGTGATACCTCCCGATTACCCTTATCTTCAAAACTGTACATCTGATCCATCAGTTCATCGCCAGACTTCACTCTGTAAAGATCAGCTTTCTCCAGGTTCGGAGTATCTATCTGTCTGAAGCCGAACTCCTCAGCTGTTTCATCCACTACTTCAATCAGTTTCTTCCAGCTGCTCCATTCATCCGGGTACCGGTCATAAAATCCTTTCAGGCTCTGAATCTCTGTCATATTTTGATTTCCTCTAATTGAAGATTCTATCCTCTACCTTTTCAAGTCTTACCGATTTGAGTTTTTTGGATTTGGGAATAAATTTCCTTAGTCATATTCCGATCCACATTTTTAGGATATCTTATATTGGGTTTTCTTTGCTTCTGGGGCCGTCTTTCAGTAACAAGCATTCCTCTAGTATTTGTTCCTTTTGTCTCTACTACCGCATTAGTTTTTCTGAAATCTGCAATTTTCGGATTAACTGAGATTGCAGCAGCAAGAGGGTCATACATCACAGCTCCTTCAAAAATACTGTTCTCACGGTAATATCGTATATAGGGTTTGAAAATGGTTTCGTACTTAGAATTGTCGAATAGGTTTTTCATTTTCTTTCTTGAAATTTGCACTTCTCTGCAGGCGTTAACAGGCACTATTTTTGTGTCTTGAAGAGAGTTTTGAATTACGGTGTTAGCTGCTTTTGGATCCACCCAGAAGTTAAACTCGGCAACTCTGTTTACGTTTCCGAAAGTATTTATTGCTCCTCCCATTACTGTTACGGAATTATATTTACTGAGTACATCTTGTTTTCTGTTTACAGCCTTTGCAATATTTGTGAGAGGTCCTAAAGTAAGGAGATCGGTGTCTGAATTAGCATTTTCTATTATTGCTTCTACAGCATTTCCATTCGAGTAATTATATTCTTCAGATACCTCTAGATCGCCTAAACCGTTTTCTCCATGGCTTTCCGCTGTTTCAAGTTCTCTGCTTAGAGGTTTTTCTGATCCTCTGTAAACAGGCGATTCAATATCTGCTAATTCAGTAAGATAGTTCGCATTTTTCAGACAGTTTCCTTGTGTGCTATTACCTGCTGCAACTGTGATAGACTCTATCTCAACCTCTTCCATAGAAGAGAGGTATAGAAGGGCGAGAGCATCGTCAATCCCAGGATCGGTATCGACAACTAAACCTGTCATTTCTTGCTCTCCTCCAATGGCTGTGAAAGATCTTCAATTTTTCCTCTACATCTATCAATTTCTTCTTCAACCCTTTCTTCTTCTCCCTCAAGTATGTAACCAATCATCCTTGAGTATTCTTGGTTTAAAGGTCTGTAGTCAACCCACTTGGATCCGTTCTCTTCATATGGTTCACGAACTACCTCACCCAGAACCTCACTTCCTCCGTCCCGGTATAATACTTCCGTACCATCAACTTCGTCAATCTCAGGTTTTTCTTTTCGTTTACTTTTGGGATTGAGGTGCCCTCCAAAAGTAACAATTCGAGATTTGTAGGGTTCTCTCCTGACATTATCCATCCAAGACCACCTCTAAAAAATCGTCCGAGTAACTGAAACTCTTCACGAAATTCAGGCTGGATAGAAGTTTAATTGCTTCTTCTCTGTTTTCTACTTGTTTCTGGATGACTCTGGTAGAGTTTAGGGACAGTGATATCCGGTCGCCCTGAGAAATTCCTAGTTTCTTCCTGATTCTTGCAGGTATAGTGACTCTACCCTTGGAGTCTACCCTTGCTTTCCAGGTGAACGCAGCCACCTGAGGTTAGAAGAGAGCTGGAGCTGTTTAAACTGGTTTTAGAATTTTGTTCTGATAGATCGTTGTTTGTGAACATATTCACCTTTCATTATAGATCACGTCTGTAGGATACGGTATGTACCATGACTTATAAACCGATTTGGGAGAAGAGTGGGATAGAATCGGAGCTGATAGTTTTTTGCTAAGTCATAGAGATCATCCTATACTGACCAAGACCTTCAATAGGTTGAAGAACTGCTTAACAGTATGAATATGGATCAAGGTTTATTGGAGGAGCCATCACTTAATAATCAGTTTCCGGAATCTATTCTACATGGGAGATTTTTCGGAACACGTTCTGTTCGGTTTCTTGACCGCTGTATTGATTGCTTTCTTGACGAAGAATATGTTCAGCTTCAATCCATTTGAATCAGTTGCATCGGTTATCGCGGTATTTATGGGTTCTGTCTTACCTGATGTTGATCACAAGAATTCCTATGTTCATAGAGCGGCCAAAGCAGTAGTCTCACTGGTATCAGCCTCAGTTGTATTTTTCCTTCCCGTGAGTGTTCAATACCAATATCTGTTGTATGTAGTTATACTTCTATCTGTCTACTGGAGCATTGGCATGATGGAGATCAGGCACAGAGGATTCACTCATTCAATCTCTTTCTGTGCTATGACAGCGTGTACTGGTGCAACGGTGTCAGTTCTGACACTTGGAAGCGCTCTACCAGGTGTAGCTTTAGGAATAGGTCTTCTCTCCCACCTGATTTTGGATGAAGAGTTCAAGATGGATTAGCTAGTCTATGTCTGCTACGTCTTCCATCGTTGCTTTACGGTTATCAACGCTGTCTCCTGTATCGTAATTTGTAACCTCTGGATTGGTGTAGAGTGTGATGTCGAACTTCTTCGCCAGTTTCTCCGCCAGCGATTTATCAGGTTTCAGATCCTCTTTTTCTATCTTTGCTATAAGAGATTCCTTCTCGTTGAGATCATCTGCCACCTCCTCGATAGATAGTTGCTGTCCTTCTCGGGCTTCCTTGAGTTTTTCTCCGTATCCGTTTACCAGTGTATCTTCTTTGGTTCTTCTGGTTGTCGACTTCTTTTTCTTCCGTTTCTTCTTCGACCCGGTCGCTACTTCCTCACCCATTTCCGCACATGAATCACATGCTTTCAGAGTTGCTTCTTCGATTTTAACTTTTTTTAGAGAATCAACGTCTCTTCCACATAGTTCACATGATGCCATTTTAGTGGTTCACTTCAAAGTTGGAATATGTTTGGATGTTTGCAATTGTGGCTTGTTAATGAAAGTTTATTAACCTATTACAGGCTTCACTTCTACCTACTGTATATCAGGTCGAGTTTACTCAATGTATAGCAGTAAGACATTCCTACGGCCGAGAGAGCAAGTAAACGCTTTTAGATGCAAACAGTGCAGTATTTGAGTCTGTCAAATTGATTATACTTGGTTCATCATATCTGGTACCTTTGGCAGTTCTCTACGGAATTATAGGCTGTTAACGCGAGTCAAACAGAGGAGGCTTTAAAACCTTCTCTACCTTTACTTTTTTATGTTTCTGTAGTAAAACCTTTCAGGCTGGCGCTGGCAACCCATTTTTCAGGTAGAAAAAGCCATACCTATAAAAAAGAGGCCAGTTAATACTTTCTTGGTTGATTACCATGGTAGATGTACTTAAGAAATCAGGCGTCCGAGACGCTGCACACGGAGTCAACGTCGGCTCCGACTTCTATGATGCACTTGATGATGAGGTAAAAGAACACATCGAGAGAGCTGTAGAAAGAGCAGAAGCAAACGGACGCAGAACAGTCAAAGCAAGAGACGTGTAATAGCGTTCTTGCTCTAAACCCAATTTTCTTCTCTTTCTTATTTTTGATTCACCTGTATTTACGGTTAGACCAAGTTTACACTATTTTAATTTTAGGTCATTTGTCAAGAGAGGGGTTTGAGGAAGGTGAATCTGTAGATACGATGATAAATAAATAATAGACAGTTTTCCCAATTAAGTATTAAGGATGAAAATACGAGATGCAAAGCCGGAAGATGCGGGGATATTCAGCAGGCTGCTGAGCAGACCTGGAAAGAGACCTACATAGAGATACTGGATCGGGACACTATTGATAGAATAATTAATGACTGGTATGAGGAGGATAGCCTAAAGCAGGATATTGAGGAGTCAGATCATTTCTACATTGTTGAGGTTGAAGGTGAACTGGCAGGATTTATCCATGCATCTGTTGAAAATACGGTTGCGAAGTTGCATAGGCTTTACATCTATCCTGATTACTGGCGGCAAGTATTTGGAACCGAGCTTTATTACGAAGTAGAGGAGAAGCTTTCTTCTATAATTGATAAAGTGCGGTTGAAAGTTATACCTGAGAATGATCTTGCTGTCCGGTTTTATCACGAGATTGGCTTTGAAACAGTAGAGGAGGAGAAAACAGAGCTTAAAGGGGAAGAAGTTGAGCAGGAAGTAATGGAGAAGGATATAGACTAGAGCTCCTCTTTCCGTCTTTCCATTTCTTCGAGATGTGTTTCTACTTTGTTGAGTGCTTCTCGAAGTTCTTCGACAGTGTTAAGGTTCTCGATTGGAAGCCTTCCCAGGTCCCCGTCGTTAATCGCTATTATTGCCTTTCCATCATCGGTTTTTACCGTGAACTCTAGGACATCGTACGGCCCTTCGCTGAATTCGTGTAGTATCTCTGTCATAGTATATAATTAGCTGAGAGGGTTTTATGTGTTCTGGATAAGTTTCTCCGATTTCTTCAGTACATTCTCAGCGCCTTTTTCAGTGTTTGATTCAGCTGTTATTCTAAGCTTATGGGAGGAACCTGAGGAACGTATCAGAACCCGGGAATTATCGGTCTGAAACTTTATTCCGTCGATTTCTGAAATAATCTTGAACCTTTTCTTCACTTCTTTCTTCACCTTTTCCATAGAACTGTATTTGTCATCGACTTCTATGCTTTTCTTCATGATACTTATATCCGGAAGCTTCTTTTTGATCTCATTAAGGTTTGATCCAGCGATCATTGCGGCTGCGAGGGTTCCTGAGTTGTATGGAACAAACTGTGTGAAGCAGTAGTGGCCATTAGGTTCTCCGGACAGTTTTGCTCCTGTTCCGATTGTTCTGTCGATAACGAATGGATCGCCGACCTGTGTGTATTCTATCTCGCCGTGTTTCTCTGCTGTTTCCTCAATTATTTCTGTGGAGTCGATTGAGGCAACTACCTTTTCCGGTTTCATTACCTCGATCAGTACTGCAAATATTTCATCGCCGGAAAGCCATTCGTCCTGATAGTAGATAGCTATTCTGTCAGCATCCATATCGGTTGCGATACCCATATCCGATCCTGTTTCCTCCACTTTTCTCTCGATATGTCTCAAGTTTTCAGGCTTCGGGTCTGGAGGATCTATCTTCGGCTTGTCACCGGAGAGATTGATTACTTCTGCTCCCAATGTTTCCAGTAGTTCCCCTGCCCGACTTGATTTTATACCCCCAAGATTATCAAGCACGATTTTCCGTTCAGTATCCTGAAAGTGTTTCAGGGTGAAATCCTCTGCCGCGTCAAGGTACTTGCTGTAGTATGTTTTTTCGATTTCCGCTCCATCTTCTTCTCTCTGAAAGCTGTTTTCCCGGAATATCTGCTTTAAACAATCCAAATCCTTGTTCATGAAACCATTTCCTTCGGGGTATACAAGTTTGAACCCATTGAATTCAAGCTTCATATGAGAAGATGTTACCTGAATACCGACTGAATTTTCCTCTACGGAAGAGAACGCCAGGTAATCAGTAGATCCTGTACCAGAGTCAACTACATAAACTCCGCCGTTTTTTATACCTCTTATCAGCGATTTCTTCAGGTTGTCTGAGGTTTCTTTAGGATCTTTGCAAACTACTACCTGTTTTTCCCATGTTCTTTTCCTTACCAGTTTTGCAACTGATCTTCCCAGTCGATAGGCAAAATATTCATTGACTTCTTCAGGGTATTTTCCTCTTACATCGTATCTTTTGAACACTTTCTTGTACTCCGGGATATTAAGATATTCAATAACTTTCTCCATTCCTTCTTTCTGCCTGTCAATCAGTAGACCGGGAAGATCTATTCTCTCCAGTTCTTCCTTCCAGTCATCGACCAAAAAATCAATACCTCTCACATCTTTTGATCCATCTGTAACTATCTCGTAGCCGTCGAAGTATTCCAGTGCTCCTGAGTACTCCAGCTTCTCTTTCTGTAAAACAGGATCGCCTCGGGTGACAATGATTAGTTCATGTTTATCTTTCAGTTTCTCAAGCTTCTCCACATCGCTGTAGAGATACTCCTCGCATTTTCTCATCTCTGCCAGAAGTTTTTCCTCCTCTACGCCAAGTAACTTGGCATGTTTCTCTAGATTGTAGTAATTATCCTTCTTGGCCTGATCATAGGTTTCATTGAACTCTGGGAACTTCTCTGTTAAGTTTTTCTTGAACCCGTCTGTGTCGAATAGAACCCGATCGAAATCTATTCCTATCTTCACAGAGTATCCCCGTCTCTCAATGTTGTTTCTGACGGAATATTATCATCGACTTTCTCTCCGCTGTCAGTCACTGATTTATAACCTATTTTCCGGCCAGGCTTGATCGAATTGTTTACACCGATTTTTGCCTCAGATCCTACAATTGCTCCCATTTTCTCTCTTCCGGTGTCATGTATTTCTCCCTTTACTTTCATCCTGACGGTTTTTTCCTTCCCGAGTAGGTTGGCGGTCTTTGTTCCGGCTCCGATGTTGACGTTCTTCCCGATGTAGGAGTCTCCGATATAACTGAAATGCGGGACCGCAGAACCTTCTCTTATCACCGAGTTCTTGATCTCTGAGTTTCCGATTTCAACATTTTCTTCCAGAACGGTTCCCGGCCTAATGTGGCTGTTCAGTCCGATCTCACAGCCCGATTTTATGATTGCAGGTCCTTCAATAACACAGTTTTTGTCTATCTCTACATCTCCTTCAATCCGGACTTCTCCGCGTACAGCTGTTGATTCAGGTACCTCTGACTGGATCTTCTTGTGAAAATCTAGAAGTTCTCCGTTTGCGTTAATCAACTGCCATGGATAACTGCAGGGAAGCCATCTGTCGGCTCTTACCATTTCAACGGTTGTCTCCTGGATATACTGTTTCAGTGCGTCCGTTATCTCGTATTCTCCACGTTTCGACTTTTCTACCTTTTCAAGCAGATCGAAGAAATCTACATCTACAGAAAAGCAGCCGGTATTAACAAGACTGGAAGGTGGATTGTCAGGTTTTTCTACAAGGCCGTTAATCTCTCCATCACTCTCGCTGTAAACTCCGTAATTACCCGGTTTTTCCGCCTCTGCTGCAAGAACCGAGTTACCTCCCTCAATTACTTTTTGGATGCTTCCGCCATAGATATCATCTCCGTTCATTATAACAGCTGATTCCTCAATGAATTCACGGACCTGAACTGCAGCGTCTGCGGTTCCCCGAGCTTCTTCCTGCTCAATTACTTTTACATCGGTAGCCGAGAAGTATTCCTGAAACTGTTCTATCCTATAGCCGGCGACCACCAATATTTCATTGACATAGCTATCTATGAGATCAATATTGTGCTGTATTATCGGTTTACCGGCTACCGGGAGAAGCGGTTTTGGTGTGTCTTCTGTGAGAGGTTTCATCCTCGTTCCCTTTCCCGCCGCGAGAATTACTGCTTTCATCTTTATCCTTTGTTTTGTTAGAAAGCTTTCTTTACAGTTTCTATTTACTGATCTCTCCTAGATCGGTTCTCGCATCCGGTACGAACTTGACGCCGTAGATCGAATTGTTCATCTCAACAAAGCTTCTTGGCCCGATAAATGATTCCTTGATGGTGGTGTTTGACTTGATATCGGATTCTTCCCCGAGAATACAGTCCTCTAAGTGAGTCAATGGGTCGATGATATTTTTCTCGAATAGTAGGGATTTATCTACTGAAGCGCCACGGAGCCGGCTATTTCTCGTTACCGTGGAGTCTCTGATCAGAGTGTTTGAGCCGATTACACTGTTCCTGCCGATAAATGTTTTTCCCTCAATTACAGCTCCTGGATTGATCTGAGCGTTCTTCTCTATAATTATCTCTCCGTCTATAACTGCATCTCCATGCACTTGCGCGTCTTCATGTATATCTGTTTTAAGTATCTCGTTTTCCCGTTTTACACGGTCGGCTTTCCAGAGTTTCCGGTTTGATCCTATGTCTATCCAGTAGTTCTCCACCATTTCAAACCTGACATCCTGTTCCTCTACCATTTTCTGGACTGCATAGGTCAGCTCTTTTTCGCCCTCCATCTCATCCAGAATGCTGAATATTTCCGGGTTGAAAACGTATATACCTGTGTTGACGAGAGGGTTTTCCGGTTCCTCTGGTTTCTCGGTTATACGCTCTACTTTGTCGTTCTTTATGCTGAGAACTCCGAACTTTTCCGGGCTTTCCTCTGTTGCAGCCAGTATAGTTGAACTTGAGTTGTTTTCCCGGTGCTTTTCCAGAAGTGCGGAGATATCTTCTCCCGATGTTACGACATCTCCATTGATCACAATGAAGTCTTCTTCAATGAAACTGCAGGTCTCTACTGCTCCGCCTGTACCGTTCAGTTCCTCCTGTGTAACGATGTTAACATTTGTATATTCGTCGAACTCTTCTCTGAAGTCTTCCTCTCTGTGGTTTGCGACTATGTAAATATCATCTACTTCTTGGCTCTGAAGATCGGAGATCAAATGTTTGACGATCGGTTTTCCCATTACCGGTATCATCCCGGTTGGCTTTGACTCAGTAAACGGGTATAGGGATTCTTCTTTCTTGGCACATGGTATAACAGCTTTCATTGGTTTATCCTGCTATTTTCTCAGATTCTTCAGCTTCAATAACTTTTCTGTCCTCCACAATGAGGCTTCTGATTTTTTCCTGTGCTTTTTCCAGTTCGGAGTAGTAGTCTCTATCGTATCTTATTGTATCTTTGATATCGAATATGGCGTTCATGAAGATGTCAATTTCTTTTTCTGAAATAATTTCCACGTCTTTACCTGATGCGTGGAAAACCGCTTTTTCCAGGACGCGGTAGAGCTGGTCATGAAGATAGTTCTCGGTTTCAATTTCCTCGCCTGTGTCTAGATTAAACAAACTTCCGCTCATCATATCTCCGGCTAAGTCTTTTTCACCTCTGATTATGAAGAACCGGGCTTCCTCGTTTACGTATGCCTTACCGTTCATCTCGGAAAAGTTGCGTTTGAAGAATCTGTGACCGGTTTTCTCCTCAAGTGACTGTGAGGCGAACATTGCTTCCTCACTTAATCCCATCCAGCTGGAATGGAGTTTCAGCTCTGTATCATCAGCTTTAAACAGGGCCTGTGTCATTCCTGTCGATGTTTCCGAATTAATTCTATCGGTGTGGCCGCTGTAAACCCCGGTAAATCTTTCACCATCCGTAGTCCTAGGGTGGAAGTACCGGCATTCGACATCTTTCAATTCAAGGTCTATACTGTTTCCGGCTTTCTCCAGTACATCGAGGGTGTAAATTTCATTTATCATCTTGTCCAGTATATCTCCGCCTTTCACTCCAAGCCTTGCAGCGTTGTCGATAGCCTTTTCAATTCCTACGGAACTCTCCCTGAAGGTCTCAATCTTCTCAATATTCTTATCCTGTACGAGTTCCATAGCTTTCTTTACCGTCGGGTTCTCTCTTTCAATGAAATCTACTTTCCACATTGCATTTCCCTTCTCTGAGAGTCTTTTCTCTCTAATATGTTCTCCTCGGTTCATTGACGGCGGTTTCTCTGCTAGATGGAAAAAATTATGTTGCATCGATTTGTAGATATTCTCTGAGTGATCCGTGGCTGGCCCTGCATCATAAACCATAAGCTCTGTTCCAGTACCCGAGTTTTGTTCGGCGTTTGAGTACATTTCCTCTGTTCGCTGGAATGTCTCAATCTCAATATCGTTTATTTCAGCGAATTTCTCAGCGCTTTCCAGCCTTTCAAAATCCTTGTCACACACACCGCATAGCTCAATTTTCTCGAACTCACGTGAAAGCTCCACCAGTTTGTCGAACCCATGTCTTCCAAAGTCGTCAAGCCCTATCTGATAGATTTTTACCTTATCCATGAATGAGAATTAGGAAACTGATGTGTTTAAAATGAACGGCTCGGGGAAGGTGTTTCACCTTTCGACCTTTTTCTCCCGTGCCACTTTAAGAGCGGCTTGGTAATGACGTACACAGAATACGGAGATATCCTCGTCCGTCTCGTGTACGTGCACCCCTCGCATTTCACAGTTGTTTATACTACAGCTCACCACACACCACTATGTTGTCATTGATCAGTAAATAATATAAATTGGAAGGTAGTTTCGGCTCTGCACAATAAAGGTATCTATTCCTGTATGGGTATTTCATCCACATAATTTTGGAATTCTGGTTGAACACCGAGTATATGAACCCACTACTGTAAGCTTTGGCCGTTGAAACTTCTCGTATCTCAAAATGGCGAAGAACTGTTCCAAGAAGATTGCTTGGGAAAGTAAGGATCAGATAAACTCCATACAGCGGCGGTTAATCGGACAAATCAAGGCACGATTATCTTCGCTTGTTCAACCTTGCTCGATGCCTGCAATTTGTTGTATAGCTGTTTTACTTTACCTGCTTCTCCGTGTAGCATAAATACTTCCAGACATTTGTGTTCGTCCATATGATTGTGGAGTTGAGTCGTAATCGTTTCCTGGTAGTCGTGCTGTATATCGTCGATTTCTCCTGAATCTTCGTCCTTATGAGTTACAATTACTACAGCATCTACTATTCCCTCAAGATCTGATATTTCTTTTCTGTCTCTGAGTAATGCTCTGACAGCTGTTCTCATAACTTCACTTCTACCTGAGAAACCTTGTTCGTCCATAAAGTCGTCAATATCTTCAAGCAGTGTATCGTTCAGTGATACGCTTACAACACTCATATTGTTACATTTTTCTACTAATTTTATTAAGAATTGTTAATCATTGCTCGTGCCCAAAACAGGCGTTTATCAGTAAAGAGTAAGATGTTCATAAAACGGATTTTCGCCAACTGTAAATATAACTAATCAGATCTGAATTGATCTTGTATAGATAGTTATTTTACTGTTCAGGAATTCTCAAGAAGGAATAAGAAAAAGAATTTCTAGTTGGCTAGTCCTACATAATGTGGTTCTGCCATCGAGAATAAGCCAACCGGGCTGACTCGAAGTTCCATTGAGTCAGTGTCTGCTGATTCTGGGACATCGTATGCTACATTCCCATCTACTTGGACCCCTGGATTGAGTTGTTCAAATGTAAAGCTATCTTCCATGTAAGCCCACGCTTCTGAGCTTGTACTATATTCTGCTTCATCAATCATTAGCTTCAAACTTGACTCTCTCATCCTAATCGCTTCATTTGCCTCATTCATTACAGTCATATCTACAAGTATAAACTTTCCATCTGCTTCCACTCCTATCAATGTGCCATAACTTCGTTCTCCTATCTCTTTTCTTGTTTTCACGCCATTTACCTGATATCTGACATCTCCGACTGTGAACTCATCACCTATTGAGTGTGTACGGCTTTCTTTAGTGTTCTGGGATTCTTGTTCATTTTCTGAATTTACCTGTTTATTTGATGGCTGTTCTTCTTTTTCCGACTCATTTTGCTGATTATTAGAGTCTTGCGTAGGTTGCTCCTGCTGATTATCTGCCTTCGATGTCGTAGCTGAAGTTCCTGTACTATCTTGAGTAATAGCTGCTCCTAGTCCGATTCCCACAAATGCTATCAATACTACAACCCATCTTGAAAATTTTATACCCAATCTATCATCTATTCCTTGTCTAACATTAGGTATTAGAAATATTCCTGTTATGAAGTAGATTATTGCTGCCGGTACGCTCATTGTGAGGGAGCCAAGCCCTGCGAGAATCAGTAGGATGCCAAAGCCCCAACTAGCCATGTTGCTCAGTTTTATGTTCACATTCTCTATTTAGGAATTGAAGCTTATAAAGTGGTACGCCATGATGTACGATAGCTGTAATTTCGTTATTCATGTCTCTGAAGCCTGATACGGTTCATGAAAGACGAAGATTGAAAAATCCTATCCAAAATCAAAAGATCTAACTACAGGCTTAAAATCCTCAAATACTTGCAAGACATAGGAGAGCCCAGAACACCTACCGAGATAAGTTCCAAAACAGATATTTCCAGAAGCCACGTGAGCCGTACACTAGGTAACCTGAAAGACTCAAACTTGGTTGAGGTTCTAAATCCTGACGCACACTACGACAGAAGATACAGGATTACTGAAAAAGGAACAAAAATAATAGAGAAAATTAAAGAGATCCAGGAAGAGTGAAAAATCACCGATTCTCACTGAATCTCGCTGTGTCTGGATGTCTTCGGAGGGAAAAGCTCATTACTGAGGCCTTTCTCAATAACTTCTTCCTTGGTTATCTCTCCATTCTGGTGTGGTTCAACCGTTATTTCATCCGAATTATAGTTGACAAGTTTGCACGGAATCTCCTCTAGTCCAAGCAGAGCGAATGCCTCTGCCCTGTGATGTCCGTCAAGGATTACTCTAGTTTTTTTATCGACTATTATAGGTTCCTTCAGTCTTTTTTCGACTTTAAGAGAGGTTAGAACTTTCTTCAGGTTTTCTTCAATTACTTGCTCGTGTGGACTGAGTTTTCTGATTTCTATGTTCTGTATCTGTTCTTTGTCTTGCATTTCGTTCTGCCTCGTAGAGTCGATATTTGGCGTTGATAGTTTTTCCGTTTCAGATTTATATTAATGCTATACTTCTGTCTTAACTTATATTATTAAAAAACTTAAGATTCTTTAACAAAAACATGATAGGAAGAACTCAAAACGAATCTGTTGATACAACTATAATGACAGGATGGCTTGGAGCAGAGCAAGCAACTCGGACAAAAACAGAGGTGATAATGTGAGAACAGCATTTGTAGGAAAAGGTGGAAGCGGGAAATCAACACTAGCCGCACTGTTCATAGAATATCTCAAAGACCAGGAGAAGCAGTTTCTAGCGGCGGATGCTGACATCAACCAGCATCTTGCAGAGCTGATAGACGCAGATTTTGAAGCCGAGCTTGCAGTATCAAAAGAGGAGAACTCGAAGAAAGTCAGAGAGTATGTCAAGGGCGATAACTCTCGGATTAAAGATCAATCAAATGTTGTGAAAAGCACGCCTCCAGGCAGAGGCTCAAACTTCATCAGATTAAACGGAAAAAATAAGATTCTCAGCGATTTGGCGACCGAATACAGCGATAACTGGTTTATGCACATCGGAACATACGAAAAAGAAGGAATTGGAGCAAGCTGCTACCATACATCGTTAACTTCTTTCGAAAACATTCTCTCACACCTGAAACTGGAGAAAGATGAATGGCTCGTATCCGATATGGTGGCGGGGACTGATGCATTCGCAAACACACTTCATGCACAGTTCGACCTCATAGTTCTCGTGGTTGAGCCAACACCTGAAGGAGTCAAAGTCTATGAACAGTATAAAGAGCTTTCACAGGAAGCCGGAGTTTTCGAGAGTATAGCTGTGGTCGGTAACAAAGTAGATTGTAAGCACGACAGAGAATATCTGCAGGAAAACATCGACTCGGAGATAATCGGTTATCTGCCGAGAAAGCCCGAAATCAAGATGGCACGACAACAGCACAATCCGTTAAGCTTGGATCTACTGAACTCGGATGAAAAACAGGTCTTCCAGAGGATAGCGGAAACCTCAGAGGATCGGAAAGTCGAGTCTGATGAAAGACTTGAGAAACTAAAGGAAATCCACCGCAAGGTCTCTAAGAAACAGCATATTAAGGATGCCTGCGGGGATGTCAAAACCCAGATAGATGAAGAGTTCTCCTGGAGTGAAGTATAATGCTGGAACTGACTCCAAAAACCAATAGAGTAGTAGACAAAATCGTTCAAGACGAAGAAACACTGAAAGAACTGGCAGATGGCTTCGGCTCTCCGCTAAACATAATGCTGCCAGAAAACTTCTCAAAGAATATTCAGGCATTCAGAGATGTCTTCGATGAACACGGAATTGAAGGCAAAATATTCTTCGCCCACAAAGCCAACAAGTCAGAATCCTTAATCGCTCAAGGCAGAACGGAAGATATCGGTATTGATGTGGCATCGGAAAACGAACTCAAAAATGCCTTATCGAAAGGATTCAAGGGAGAGGAGATACTTGCAACAGGTCCGAAAAATAGAGAGTTTCTCCGTTTAGCAGTTCATCACGGATGTACACTGCATATCGACAGCTTTGAAGAGCTTAAGAAAGTCGAAGAATACAGCCGCCAGTTTGAAACGGAAACTGATGTCTTGATTAGGTTGAACAATTTTGTTCCGAGAGACAGGAAAGCTATACAGAAAAATTCACGGTTCGGAATATCTACAGGAAAGAAAGACGAGGTAATCCGGAAGCTCGATGAATACGACTCAGTAAACTTCCAGGGCTTTGCGTTTCACTTGGACACTGCGAATATGCGGAAGAAGGCTATCGCTCTTCAGAACATTTTTGATCTGGTGAAAGAGTTCCACTTAGCAGGATACCAAACCCAGATACTGGACATCGGAGGTGGAATGAAAGTAAACTACCTGGAGAGCGGAGAGGAATGGAGCGAATACCTTGAAGCAATTCAGGAATCTGTAGCAGGTAAGAGAGAAGGAATAACATGGGACAGCCACAGTTTTGGACTGCGTTCCGAAAACCAGAGCGTGAAAGGCTCGGTCGATTTATACAGTTACTACAATGAAACAGCGAAAGACGACTATCTCTGCAAACTGCTTTCCAGAGAAATACCAGGCTATGAGAGAACGTTCAGAGATCTTCTCAGGGATTATATGATAGAGCTTTACATCGAGCCAGGAAGAGCTTTACTCGATTTAGCAGGCATAACAGTCGGCAAAGTCAGTTTCGTGAAAGAAGATGCCTGTGGAGAAAAACTGGTCGGGCTCGATATGAACAATTCAAATATCAACCCGAAGAACTGGGAACTGATGGTAGACCCATACATCATCCACAGAGACGAAGACAGGGAAGATCTTGATGGAGGCGTATTTTTCGTGGGCAACCTCTGCCTGGAATCAGACTTTATCTACAAACACAAGACCTTTCTTGACAAGAAACCAGAAGAAGAAGGCGATCTCATAGTTTTCGTGAACACCGCAGCATACCATATGGACTTCGGAGAATCAAGAACGATTCAGCACGATACAGCGGACAAAATAGCCGTTTACGGCGACAACAACTGGAAAAAAGACGAACTCTATACGGGTGAAGAAATGTGAAATATGACTCGATAACAGAGCTGATCGGCGATACCCCGATGCTGAAACTCGATAGAGGAGTCACAGGACTTGAAAATATAGATGTGTATGTCAAACTGGAGTATCATAGTCCTTTTGGCTCGATCAAAGACAGGGTCGCCTGGGAATTAATCAGAGACGACATAGATGAAATCAAGGAAAAGAATCAGACGCTTCTGGAGTCTTCAAGTGGAAACACAGCTAAAGCAATTCAGGGAATCGCAGGGGCAAATGGACTTGACTTCAAGACAATCACTAACCGTATCAAAGTTGATGAGGTCAAGGATATTCTCATCATGATGGGAGCGGAGATAGAGGAGCTTCCAGGGAAAAGTGAATGTCCAGATCCAAACGATCCTGAAGATCCGCTTACATATCTCGACCAGTTAATGGCGAGAGAGGGCGAAAAATACTTCCGCACAGGACAGTATACCAACAAGAAAAACACTCAGGTTCACAGGGAGCAGACAGGACAGGAAATACTTGACGACCTTGGGAAAGTCGATTACCTCTTCGGCGGACTCGGAACAACAGGCTCAACTAAAGGCACAGCACAGAAGCTCAAGGAAGAAAATCCCGAGCTCAAAGTAACAGGTATAGTATCATCACAGGACGACTTCATACCAGGAATCAGAACCGCAAATGAGATGTGGGAAGTCGGGCTATACGAGAAGGAACTCTATAATGACAGAGCAGTAATCGATTCAAAAGACGCCTTGGAGGGAATGCTGACACTGATTAGAAACTGTGGTATCCTGGCTGGTCCAACCACGGGAGCAAACTTCGTAGCGCTGAAACGAAAGCTTTCAGAAATCGACCAGGAACTGGAAGAAAAACGAACAGCGATATTCTTCGCCTGCGACCGATTCGAACACTATCGCTCATACATCAAGGAAAGAAAACCAGAAATCTTCGGTGGAAAGGAGAGAGAAGGCACAGAAACACTGACGGAACAAGAGCTTGAACAGGTTCCAGAAATATCGGTAGATAACGCAGAAGAATGGATTGAAGAGGAAAAACCAATTATTGTTGATTCAAGGTCCAACCCTGCCTACCAGATGGCACATATACCAGGCTCAATCAACATACCTGAAGAAAAACTCAAAGAGATGATAGAAACAGGCAAACCTATCAACATGAATCAGAAAATACTGCTGGTCTGTCCAGGAGGCAGAAAATCCAGGAAATTCGCCGCCTTGTTACAGAGAGACAACTTTGAAGCATACAACCTGAAAGAAGGAGTTACAGGATGGAAAAGCGGGGAGAAAGAACTCGGGACGGTTTGACTTCAAAATATAGTTAGTTTTCTCGTTTGCAAATCTTCTTCATCATGTAAGAACCTGTTCTCCTGTGATTAGCTCAGAGATCTAAAAAGTATTAATCCCTGGATACATCGATATCAGGTTTAAACAGGTCTTCTATTTGACAGCTGAAGTAAGTCGAGAGTTTGAACGCCAGCTCAAGAGACGGATTGTAACGGTTCCGCTCGATTGCATTTATTGTCTGTCTTGAGACACCAACGGCTTCCGCTAACTCTTCCTGTGTCACTTCTTCCTGTTCACGATATACAACAATCTCGTTTTTCATACCCATAGAAATCAGCTGTATTGCCGTCCCACGTACCAGTGAGCAGCTCCAAAAACAAAGATCAACAGGAGATACGCCCAGATTGCTCCTCGGAGCGCTGCCGGAGCCGTGTAAGTGCCAGTCACACTTAGAACGACATCAGCCGGAATACCGATTATAGCGACAGCAGTAATGAATGTGTATGTTGCCTGGCTTGCCTCCCACAAAATGTGTTGTTCAAATTCGTCTCTCACTAATACTGGTGAAGCCCAGTAACCTATACCCATCCCAAGGCAGCCGAGCCAGTAAATCCCAAGACCGGCATACAAAGCCAGAGGTGCTTCAGTGATCCACCAAACTACATTCGCAATGAAGAATCCGGTGACTCCAATTCCAACAGTTCGGGTAATCCATGTGCGGTATTTTTCACGCTTCTGGACACGCTCTTGTTCCGTAATATTTTCGCTTTCTGGCATCTTTGTTTAAAGCTCCTTTTGTGTAAAGATGGCTTTACATATTTATTAATGTCTTGCTTGGTGATTTTCCGTTTGATACAGAATATAGTGACTATTTATGCGTGAGTATCTCATCTTCCCAATTTTAGAAGTTGTCTGCTGTCACTGCTGAGGTTCATAGATACTGTTAGAGGAATGGTTATTCGAAAAACTTATTACCTAATAACCGATATTATATTATATGAATAGATTATCGGAAATATATACTGATCTTGAGTCCATGCATATTGGCGAGTCTGAGAGAACATCAGAAATGGTTAAAGAATTTGACATCGATGAATACTCAGCTGTGAGCCATGAACACTTAGCTGGCCTATATGGAATGGATCACGGAAGTTTTTCAGGTACTTACTTTGGAAATGTGAGAAGAGGTGAAAATGAATTGCCTGCTATCCAGGATAAAAGACCTGCCTACCACTTTGTAGTAACTGAAGATAAAGGGTTATACCAAATTACAGATGATAAAACCTATGCAGCAGGTATAGGCAGTGGTGAGATCGAAGTCAGAGATGAAGAACTATGGCAGAATGAAGTCTTTCAAGAAGTACTGTCTGAGTGGTCAGAATGGAGAGATGATCAAAACATCTTGGGGACATTCGACACGAGAGACTTGAAAATACATAAGAATTTCTGAAGCACTATTGGGTCCTGTATCTTCTTATTTGTCTCAAGAAAGTCTGTGCATAAGATGATAGCATGACACTGATAATCTTCCGAATCAGATTGAACTAATACCAGATCGTGTGGTCCACTCTATGGATTTCATGGTCGTTTTCAGCTTCTTCTTTATAGTCAGTGAAAAGAGCTCCATCAAGGCCTGCGGCAGTAACTTCTTCGTCAGTGCGACTGTCAAGTTCGTTGATGAGATTTCTTCCGTGATAAACTGCTGCTGCCCGGAGTTCTGCTTCCCGTCGGCCACCTCCATCAAGTTCATTGCCTGCCTCGATGTCGTTGACAAGTTCTTCATCGTATTCGTGGAGGCCGAGATGGCGGAAGATATTGGGGAAATGATAGTCCGCTGCTATTTCGAAGTTCTCTTCATCTTCAACTTTTAACGGGTTTTCAGTCCCTGTTACTTCGAGATGTCCGAGCGGCATCCATACGGCAAGTTGTGCACGTTTGTAGAAATCGATTTCATTTCCATCAACTCTAACACTGTCATTATAGGTTTCAAAGTCAGTTATATTGTCTATTAAACCGTTTCCGTCGCTGTAAAGCCGTTTGTCTGATCTTTCAACGAGCTTATGGAAGCTTCCGTCATATTCTTCGCTGAGCTGTTCTCCTATGCTGTTGAGGATTGTTCTTCTATCTTCTAGCTGAGGGAGTTCGACATCGTTATCTGCGCTGAATAACTCTTTGATGTCGGTTTCGTCTAGTTCTGCTAATCGTTTGCCATTGAGAATGGAGGAGTCTTCCTCATAGGCGTTGTGAAGTGCGGCCCACATACCAAATGCTCCTTCGTGAAGCTGTCCGTTTCGTTCGTGACCATATCTTCGCCTGTTTTTGGATCGCGGAACTGGAAGTTGATGGCGTTTCCAACCATGAAGAAGTCGATAATATCTTTTTCACCTATTTCATCGGCATTCGGGAATGGCGGCCAGTTCCAGGGAACGTAGCCAAATTCTTTTTCTTCTATTTCGTCTACAACGTTTCCATAATTATCTTCTTTAAGATCTATGTGTTCAAGGTCATCTTCGACAAATTCTTGTACTGATGTGCGTACCGGATTCGTCATGAGTAAGGATTCCCTGTGTTAAGGCATAAAGCGTTGATTCTTAAATAGATAAGAGGTAATCAGCCCGTATTTCTTTTTAGTACGGATCGTCCAGTCAGCTGTATTTATGTCGAGGAATAAGTCTCTGAATGCTTTGGACCCAGTTTTTACTGAGAAAGTTTTGAATGGCTGAATCCTTCACATCAGAGGATTATTTTTGGGCTGTCGATGTCGCCAGCTACGGTGATTTAAATGAGGTATTATGGCTTTGGCTTGTCCTAAGACCTCTCCTTCTACTACAGCTTCTGCATAAGTATCTTTGGCTTCTTCAGATACATACTCTTCTACTTCAGAAAGAGTTTCTCCAGTGTAGGAATTATCGTCAACTATCAGCACGTCATCATTACTGTAATCGCCATCAACTTCTTGAACTGTTTCATCCCCGTGGTCGTTTTTTGAATATCTTACAACACTTAATTCGGCATCAAGAAGCTCTCCAGCGACAATACCTGGTTCAAGACCGCCAGCTGCTACAGGAACAACTTTTTCGATATTTTCTGGACCATAATCTAGTCTTTCAGCCCAAGACTCGATAACGGCGTCATCACCGGGAAGTCCTGATTCACGGGTTTCCCTGTCCGTTGTTGGTGTATAGATTTCTCCTTGGTTGTTTCCAGCATAAAAGCTCTTAACGTTGTCTAACGTGGAGTCCTTGACCTGAAGATACTCTTCCTCGGAGACTTTTCCTTCCAAGTATCCGTCTACAGCAATTTGGAGGGACTGGACTGACATATTTTTCTTTACTCTTGAGTTGCTCTTCTCATATCTTTCCTCTATTTCTTCTGAATCTCTTCCACCCAAATTTGTGAATCCGAGAGCTCTCTTACCGCCTCCTAACCGATCAAGGACTTCTTCCCAGGACATAGATGTTATTTAGTAGTAGTAACTTAAAAACTTTTTGGGTAAAAGGCTTTGCTCATGTAATGCCGATTGTCCACGATTCTTCATTCTTACGAACTCATGGGTAAAATGTCTGATCGTTCCTATCTTATGAAAACCCCTTTATCTGAGGGATCTTTTTCATCAGATACAAACTCTCTAGCGGATTTCTTCAGTGCAGATTCCATTTCCTCCTCATAAAATTGATCTAGTTTATCTACAGTCCGTCCAAGAGTCTCTAAATCCTCAGAAAGTTTTCCAGGCCTTAAATCAAAAGCCGGGGCTGAAACACGTATTATGCCTGTACTTACGATTTCTTTTTCGCTCAAGTCTTCCGGAATTTGATTCACATAGGTAGCATCTTCTGGAATTGCTTCACCTGCAGCTTTTCTATTCACTCGAGAAATCTCATCTTGGAAGCCTGCTAAAGCCGGCTCAAACCGATAGTTCAATGTTCCAGTTAACATTTTATCGTTCCTCACATCAGGAAATTGAAGATTGAGAGCGGCGTCTGTATCCTCTTTATGATTATCGTAGCTTAGAATCACTTGATACCCATTCTGTCCATCTTTATCCAATAAATTTTCCAGATTCTCTTCAACTTCAGCTACTATACGATCATATTTTCCAGGTGTTGAAGGTTTCCAGCCTTCAGCAGTCTCAAATATATCTACAATTTCGGACGTATAACTAGGTATTCCATCATTTGATTCTAAATCTTGAACTCTCTCAATCAGTTCCGACATATTAATCTGTTAGTTTTCAGTTCTTATATCTTTTAGCAGGTAACTGGTAGAAGAAAAACTTTTGGAAAAACTCCAACCCTATATAAAGCTTAACTCCGCTTAACCGGTTAAGAGGTTATTGAAATGGGAGATAGACCTGCAAGCATCTATAGAGAGAAACCGAACCAGCCGTACACAAGGAAGTCTCAGAAAGGGAAAGACAATTATATTAGCGGAGCACCAGCTCCAAGAGTCACACAGTACGATATGGGAGCCCGGAATACAGAGTTTGAACGCTCCATAGTTCTACAGGTAGAGGAAGGATGCGCCATTAGAAGCGAAGCACTGGAATCTGGAAGAATAGCAGCAAATTCTCATCTCAGCAAGGTTCTTGACCCTGAAGAAGAATACTACATGAAAATCCTGCCGTATCCTCATCATGTCCTGAGATACCACCCACTGGCAGGAGTAGCACAGGCAGACCGTTACTATGAAGGTATGAGGAAGCCGTTCGGAAGACCGATTGGCAGAGCAGCACTGGTAGATGATGATCAGACTGTAATGAGAGTTGAAGTAGAAGACGGAGATGAGCAGGAGGCAAGGAAAGCCCTAAAGAGAGCAAACCACAAGATGCCTGTCAGCTGCAGAGTCAAGATCGAGGAATAGAATTTTTTCCCCCAATTATTAATTTCTCCAATTTCCAATGTATTACATGGTTGAGTGGAAAGGCCATCTAGAAGGAGATATTGGACAGAAGGCGAGAATGCTTGACAGGGCTGAGAACTTTCAGGTACCTAATTTTTTCGTTATAACCTCGGAAGAACTCGAACAGATTTTTGACAATTTTACTTCCGCTGAACAGATACTTAACGCTAGTATTGGTTCAGATTATCGGAAGGAAATTAAGGATGCATACAAGGATATAGGGATGAGCTCCGAGGTCAGAAACTCGACAGGAAAAGCTAAGAACCTTGTCGGAGGACAGAGGAATAACCAGTTTGTATCGATCAGGGTATCAAATAGACGGGCGCATGCCAAATACAGGTTAAATGTCGGCTCGTCGGACCTCTTTGAAGCTTTGAAGGACGTAACCGGCTCTTACTATGAGAAAACCGGTGAAATGCCGTCTATAATTGTACAGAAAATGATTGAATCCGAGTACTCTGGTTCGGCTATTACGGGAGGTATGGAAACCCCTGGACTTGTCGAAGTTGTTGAAGGACTTGGTACCTCTTTGGAGGAAGGAGAGAACCGGCCCTACTTCTACACCCTTGACTCCGGAGAAATTGACTCGAAGAAGCCGGAGGAACACAGGAAGATCACCCGGAACCCTATGAACGGAGAGGAGAGACACAAAAAGGTTGAACCAGAGATGCCGTTTGAGGATTCAGAGATCAAGGAACTGCTTGGAAAACTTGACAGACAGGATATTAATGCCAAGTTTGCTTACAAACGCGGAGATTTCTATATTGTGGATGTTTGGGAAGAAAAGCCACGTTACGAAGTACTGAAAAATCCTGAGATACAGGGGTTAAAGGTATCAGAAGGCGATATCAGCGGAACTGTCGGCCAGGAAATTACTTATTCAGAAACTACATTGTCACCAAAGAAGTATAGAAAACATCTTGTGACTGGAGCAGGAGGTTACACCAGCAGAGATGCCGAAAAAGCCCGGGAAGAGGGCAAAACCGCTGTATTCAGCTTTGCTGAAAAACTTGAAAACGGGCAGAGAATCAATATGAAGGAGCAAAAAAGCGGTCGAAAGAATAAAAGACAGGCCAGAATGGACGGTGGAACCAGAGATAGTTTCCCATTCAGTCGAGATAGCAATGACTCCAGAGATACGAAAGCGATAACCGAAGATACTACTGATTCGCCGGTCGCCACAGAAGTTCTACCTCTTAATCCCAGAAACGGTAGAGGAGTTTTTACTTCGCCACCATACGGAGATGGCTACGTACTCAATGATAAGGCTGCAGGAGAAAATCAGTTCTCCAGAAAAAACTACGTTGATACAGCCGAACAGGCCTTCGTGTTCGACGGAGATAATTTAATGTTGGATGTGAGAAAGCTGGGGAGAGAAAGCAAAGAAATGATCAAGTATCTGGATGCCGAGAAAAAAGTTCTTATTGTAAATCGGCCGAAAATCGATGTTTTAAAAGAAGCAGTGGTAAAAGGTTACGATGCAGTTTCCTGTGAGAAACGTTTCATGGATGATTTGGAGAAAAAAGTTCAAAGAGCAGAAAAGAAGTTCATGCTGGAGAAAATCCGGGAAATTGATTCTAACTAAAAAAGTTTACCGCACATTCTTCTAACATGACTGGAGCTCAAAAACAGGAAAGACAACAGTACAACTACGAGACCTTTGAAGAAGTTCTTGAGGAACTGGAGGGAAAAGACTACGATAAGATCGGCCTCCAGGGCCCTGATGGCATTAAACCGCAGATAATTGACTTCGCATCGGATCTAGAGGATGAAGGATTTGAAACAGTTATAGTTGGAGCCTCGACTTTTGGCGCATGTGGAATTGCTGATGAAAAAGTGAATAGAATGGGTGCTGATGCCCTGGTTCACGTTGGCCATACACGGTTTCTGCACCCTGAGAAAGCAGATATGAAAGACTACGATGTATACTATCTTCCATACAGGGAGGATCGTGACCTCATGAGCGTGCTCGAAGAAAATTATGATGAAATCGATGAGGATGAGACATTGGGACTTGTCGGTGTTACCCAGTACATGGATAGAGCGGAAAAGGCTCGTGACTTCTTAGAAAGTAAGGGTTTCGAAGTGGTTGAAGGTAAGACCGGGCTTCGAACCTCAGAGCCTGGACAGGTACTGGGATGTGACGCAGGCGCCGCCCACAATATCGCTCATAAAGTAGATGCTTTCGTCTTTCTCGGCTCTGGACATTTCCACCCTTCACAGGTATCGGAGGCTGGAAAGAAAGTATATGTCGTAGATCCATACGAAAAACATATCTGGATCGAACCAGCTAATTCACTTGATGACAAGATGCAGGCAGAGTACGCCAGAGTTCTCAAGCACAAGGATAAGCAGAAATGGGGTATTGTAACCTCCTCAAAGAAAGGACAGAACTACATGAAAGCCGTTGAGATCGCTAAAGAGAAACTTGAGGAACATGGCAAAGATGTCTATGTATTTGTCGAGGATAGAATCTTCGAAGCAGACTATAGAGGATACGGAATCGATATCTATGTCAACTGTGCGTGTCCACGTATGACTAAAGACTGGCAGGACCTTGCATTTGTCTCCCCTAGGGCGCTAAGAGTTCTGGATGATGATTTTGGAGATGAATAAGGCTAGGATGAGGAGAGGATTATTCTGTTAATTTTCGTGTCATTTGCACCTCAGAGAACGTGAATTTCTGAACTGAGACCTAGGTCCAGTACTTTTTATCGAGCAGTTCTTCCCTGTTCTCAATTTTTTCTTTCTCTTTAATCATTCTCTTGATCTCTTCTTGTCCTTTAGTAAATCCTATCATTACAGCTCCAACAAGTCTTTTATCGTCAAAGAATAGTCTTCTGTAATGATTTTCTTCACCGTATTTTCTTGATAGAGTTTTTCCGGTCCAGTCCCCGATTGCCAAAAACTGTGCATTAAAATGTCCTACGCCATAAGTGTTTACATAATCAAATTCTTTTTCTGATCCAACCATGTTTTTTCCGGCGGTTTCTCCCATGGCTTCGCTGTGATCCCAGGAACCGTTTACAGTCTGTCGCTCAAATACAGGCGAGTAATATTCTACCATGTTCCCCGCAGCCAATATGTCTTTATCTGATGTCTGGAGATATTCATCAGTCTTAATCATTTTTGATTCGTTTCTCTCTACATCTACTATGTCAGAGTTCGGTACTTGGCCGATAGCGACCGCTACTGCATCACATTCATAGTTTTTGCCGTTACTCGCTTCCACACTTGTGACATCTCCGTTCTCAGCGTTCAATTCCTCTACAACGGTATTTGTTATTACTTTTACTCCTTTCTCCTCCAGTTTTCGATGTATGATCTCAGCGCCTCCAGCATTAATTCCTCTGTTCCACCAACACTCATCCTTTATCAGGTAGTATGTCTCGGCATCGTTCTCTGCATAAGCCATCGCAAGATCAATTCCAAGTAAACCACCTCCAACTACTACCGCTTTTTCAGCCTCCTCAGCTGATTCTTTAATTGTTTCTGCGTTCCCCATCGTCCACATGTAATGAAGATTGTTATAATCATCGTCCTGAGGAAGCTTTCTTGGTGATCCGCCTGTCGCAATCAGTAACTTGTCGTATTCAAATTTGTCGCCTTCAGCCGTCTCAACCATTTTTTTCTGACGATCAATGTTATCGACTTTCTTGTCAAGGTTGAGGTCGATATCTCTTTTTTCATACCAGTTCTCATCGTGAACCCGGGTGTACTGTTTCGGCAGTGTACCCTTCATGTATGTTTTCAACATTATACGATTGTACAATGGTTCGGACTCTTTGGTGACCAATTTTATATCTGCGTCTTGGTTTTCTTCTTTTATCGTTTCTGCTGCGGATGCTCCCGCTATTCCATCTCCAATAATTACGTGTTTCATTTCCCTATCTCCTCTTGATATATTTTCTCTAACTGATTGACTGTTTTATTCAATCCGTATTTCTGAACTGCTTCCCTAGTATTAAACTCTGAATTCAATGCTTCTTTAACTTTCTGTTTCAGATCTTTCTCTGAATTGTCTTTGTATAACATGCCGTTCTCAGATTTTATCGTCCTGTTGAAAGGAAAGACTTCTGGTGCTATCACAGGTGTTCCACAGGCATTGGCTTCTAAAGGGGAAAGACCGAGAGTATCTCCTGTTGAAGCAGTTACATAGAGATCTATACTTGAGTAAAAATCCGTAAGCTTATCTCTTGGTAGAAAATCAAATGTATAGACGTTTTCTGGTTTTATCCTATCTATCTTTTCACGAGTAGGGCCTTCCCCTACCAATAGAACTGTTCCATCAAACTGTTCAGCAAAATCTATTATCTCCTCTAAGTTTTTTTCCATGCTCATTCTTCCACTGTATCCTAAAACAGGTTCGTCCCAGTCCTCATCTTCTTTGAATTCCTGATCTGATGGCTGGAAAAACTCTAAATCTAGTCCCACAGGTAGTTGTCGAAACTGGCAGTTCCTTGAGGGCTCCCCTACGGATGCCGTTTTCACATCGTATTTTCTCAGATAATAGTTTTCCATCGGTACATAGATTCTCTTGAGGAACTCTGCCAAGGTATTGATGTGGATTGCTTGTTCGAAGTATTCCTCGACTGGAGTATGATGGGTATAAATTTTCGGTGTATCATGCAGGCAACCATACATTAAACCGGACATACTTGCAGGTCCAGGTCCGTGGCAATGAATTATATCTAGCTCATCGAACTCGAAGTTTAGCTGGAACAGTGGAGCTCTGTAACCGCTATAGAAAGGATTGGGTAGAGATCTTAATGGATGTTCATTTTCATCCGGTAAGTAATCAGGTGATCCCGGATAAATTATATGTACATCGTGACCTTTTTCTTCAAGTCTATCTCTCCAGGCTTTCAGGGTATAGGTTACTCCATCGATTTCCGGGAAGTAGCTGTCTGTGAAAAAACCAATTTTCATTTGATCGTATCACCGTCTAGGTCAACATAGATCTCTAAAAGTTTATTGCCTACATTTTGAAGCGTGTGTTTTTCTGCTGTTTCTCTGGCGTTCTCTCCAATTTTCCCTCTTAACTCTTCATTGTCTCTGAGTCTTTCAAGCTGTTTTGCGAATCCATCTACAGAGTCTGCTTTTAAACAGTTTACTTCATGTTCCAGAAGATCTTCATAAACTTCAATATCTCTCACTACTAAAGGTTTCTCCCGGTAAGCGGCCTCGAGAAGCGAAATTCCTTGATTTTCTTCTCTGGTAGGGAAAAAGAATACATCTGCAAGTGTGAAGGCATCTCTAACATCTTCGAGATATCCTGGAAACTTCACATTTTCCGGTGAATTTTCAACTAGTTTTTTGGTTTTTCTTTTCGCCGCAATTTTTCCACCGGTCGATCCAAACCATAATAGATTTTCATCAACTTTTTCTCCCACCTTGATGAAGTCTTCCAGGCCTTTTCTCTCAAGTATCATCCCGAGATTAACTGCATGGAAACCATTTGTCTCAAACTCTTTCTCCAGTCTGGATTTTGACTGGTTCTTTCCTTCAAGTCTTTCAGTATCTATGCCGTTTGTCAAGACTTTGATTTTGGTTTCTATTCCTCTCTGCTCCAGTATTCTTTTTGTATAATCTGATGGTGCAATTAAAAGATCGGCTTTGCTGTAAACAAAGTCAGAAATCCTCCCTACGATAGGCGCTAGTTTGTTCGAAAATTTGAAGCTGTCGCGGAAATCTTCTTCCGTTACGTGCGTGTGAAAAATTACTTTTTTACCCGATCTTTTCGCTCTGAACATCTGATAAATTGATATTGGATCACTAAGATTCAGATGTAGGATATCGTAGCCCTTTCCAGCTTCAGTTACCAAATCTATCTGTTTTTCTTTCTCTAACACTTTTCTCTGCTGTCTTATAGATCTCTTGATTCCTCCCTCAATCATTTCGTGAAAGGGTGAATAATGACAGATTGTTAATTCCACAAAACAAGGTTTGACTTGTGCTTTCTAAAGTGTTGTCGAGACACTGTAGAGTGTTTTTAAAAGACTTAGAGGTAAATAGAATTTTACCAGCGTGCGGAGCTGGTGTAGTCTGGCCCATCATATCACCCTGTCACGGTGATGACCCGGGTTCGAATCCCGGGCTCCGCGTAAACGATCCGCTATGAGCATGACAGCCGATCCGTTGAACCAGTTATTCGAGGGTTTTGGGCGTAGAGCCTTCGATCCTTCCGGCCAAAGATGGAAATCGATGGCTCGGTCTGATAGTAACAAGTCTGGAATCCTCGGGCTGAAAGTTCAATGGATTCTGGGAGATCAGCTATTCGAGGGATCGATAGGAGATCACCTGAAAGAAGCCTGGGGAGGCCTCCGTAGGGTGAACTCCGAACACCATCTACGGCCTCGATCCCTCGAGCTGAAAATCTCTCAGAAAACCATGAAACCGAGAATAAACATCTTTTTAAGTCAAAATGACAATTCTTTCCTATAGCCTTCAAGCAGGCATCACCTCGGTTATTACGTTGTTGATGTCCTGCTTGAAGCCCCAATCTTCCATATCGAAAGACATACTAAATTCTAAAGTCAAATCCATATATAAATCTGTTCACAGCAAAGGATTTCTTCTATCTCTGAAGAATTTAGCCGTAGGAGCTTTTCTTGTACTGCTTTTCGCCTACTTCGCATTTCCTTTACAGTTTGAGCTGAGAGTTCAAGATTTAAAATCTGACCTAGAAAATATTGAAATTGGATCCGAAGACTCTGATCTACCTTCTTTATGCGGAAAGAATAAGAAGCTCCTAATCAGCAATCTTAACGAACACGGAGAGATTAACTCGCCTCGAGATTATGGCTCTATTGCGTTGATAACTTATGATGGGGGAGGATTTGAGAATTGGGAAACTGAATTAAGTAGTCAGAGCTTCAGATGTTCTAAAGGATCCGAAGAAGGAGAAATAGAAAACCATCAATACTGTGATGGAAGGGGAAACCCGATGAAGTTGAAAAGAACGGTAACTGATGAAGAAGGAGAAATTATAGAGACAGATAGTCTGAAAATAAAAGAAATAGAACTCAATGAAAACGATAGAGTGGAGGATCTGAAATGTTCGAAAAACTAATATCTATCAAAAGCTGGGAAGATATATTCAAGTATGGAGGCCACCTTTTCACAATCCTTTTCCTATCCACAGCTTTCACAGGAACTACAGCAGAATCAGCTGGAAACATACTGAGAAATATGGCTTTTTTCTATGTGTTCTTCCTGGGAGCCAGATCTATGAACGATGAAGACCTAAATGAGAAAGAAAGATTCGAATATCTAAAACAGAATACCTGGATTATCCCTATTACCGCTGTTTGTTTCCTGATCGGGTTCTTCCTGCTGTGAAGGAATCCCTCTGGGTTCCAAGCCGGTCAGAGTTCCCTCGGTATCTTCTTCATCCGCTCTAATGCCGAGAGCTATACCTTCAATCGAAGGAGCAAACTCTCCCTCCGGCCTAGTAGCATCATCAGATCTGGAGCTCTCTCCGAATCCTCCTCCACCGATCAAAGGAGAACCTGGCCTTCCCGGAGGAGCAGCTGGAGGCCTTCTGACTCCTCTACCAGTAGGAGGTCTCAAAGGCTGCCTCTGCTGCAGCTGTTCTCTTTGAAGCTCTATCTGGCTAGTTTCAAGCTCTGTTCTCTGAGGCTGAAAAACCCCTACTTCCTGGAGCTCTCCTACTCCCTGCCTCTGAGGCTGACCCAGATCTTGATCAAGGCCTGAAACCTGTTCTTCTCGAGGAACAGCTGTTTCTCTCCGATCTTCTCTCTGAGGCTGATCTTCGAAGATGCCTGGAGATTGATCCAGAGGATCTCGAGTTTCTTCCTCAAGCCCTGGGCCTCCAGTATCAATTTCCTCTGAGGCGAAGCCAGGATCGGCATCCCGAACTGTCTCCTGACCTCCCTCAATTGTTTCCAAAGTTTCAGATCTGGATCCGAGAACAGGCTGTTCGCTGGTAGGAGCCCGTTCTACTTCCTGGCTCTGGGCTTCTCCCTGAAAAAGCCCTGAAGCCTGGGCCTGTTCCTGAGAACCTGTTTCCTGACCTCCGAAGATACTATCAGCTAGATCGGCCGTAGCTCCCTGGGCTCCTCCTCCAGATTGAGAAGTTCCGGCTGAAATCCCCACGGTATCTGAAACTCCTCTGGCTACTTGATCGGAGAAGTCGAACTGGCCATCTTGGAAGTCGGTTCGAGTCCTTGAACTGCCTTGAAGCTGGGCTCCGGAACCTCCTTGAGAGCCCCCAGTTCCTCGAACACCTGAACCTCTTTCAAAGCCACGGGTAGAAGGAGAATCTCTTATTATGTTGGTGGTTTCTGAGATAGCTCGAACATCTCCAGAATCCTCTGTAGATCTGGAAGCTGTTTCAACTACCCTGGCTTCTTCAGATCTGAACAGGCCATCAGAAATTTCCTGAACTTCCTTGGTTTGATCAGATTCTCTGATATTCCTGGAAGATCCAGTTCTGGTTTCAGTATTTCTGAAAAGCGGGCCCTCTGATTCAGATCTGAGAACATTCCTGGAGAGAGTTACTTCCTGGCCTGAAGGAGTTTCTCCAGTTCCTGTTCTGATGTTCACAGCCTCAAAATCCCTGGATTGAGTATCTCTTCCAGGAACATCTACTTCTAATCTTCCTCGGGCCTGGCTGGAAGATTCAAATCCAAAAGTTCTGAATTGGGCTCGAACAGTTCCTTCTCCAGATTCAGCTATACCTAACCTCTCTGAGATCCGGGGAGCCTCTACATTGAAACGGCCTTCGAACTGGCCAGATCCTTCAAAACCTCCTTCCTCAGTAGCTCGAAGCCTATTAGTTCCTTCTCCTCGAACCACTCTATCCCCAGAAGGAAGCCTGGAAACTTCAGGAGATAAAGCTCTGGAAGCTCCCCTGGCTCCAGCTGCGAAACCTCCGAACTCTGTTCCCAACTTCAGAAGGTTTTCAGTAGCCTCCTGGTTTTCTCCTTCCTGGAACTGCCTTCTGGATTCATCTACCTCGGAGGCAGCGTAAACTCCTCCGGCTACAGCTGCCGTTCCTTCTATTCCTTTAGCTGCCGTAGCTGCTTTTCCTCCCTGAGCTGCTAGGGCTGCGGTTCCTCCCTTGAATAAGGCTCCAGCTGCCCGAGCTCCGAAGGCCAAACCAGCCGGAGAACTCAATGTATCTACAGCTTCTTCTCCAGGATCGAAACCTGGATCTGTTCTCTGTTCTCTCCTGGATTCTACTATGTTTTCCTTGATTACCTGGGCTCCTGATTTATCTACCCAGGGAGCTGCCGTAGAGAGTTGTTCGAACCCTCTGTCAGAAGTGAAGGTATCGAAACTGGCAGCTGTCCGAGCTGGAAGCCCTGTTAAGGTAGCATCAGGCTCTCCTTCCTGACCTACGAAAGGAACATCTACATTAACCTGGGCATTATCCAGATCCATTTCTCGGGCTACTTCCTCAACAGATTTCGTGGTTCTACCTCCAGATTCCTCCAGGTTCTTAAGCTCTTCCTGAGTTAATACTGGATCCGGAGCTCCCTGACCTTGAGAAGCTACTCCGGAGATACCTGGAGCGGCTATTCCTAGAGGGTTCTCAGCTATCTCCTTCCTGGTATCCACAGCCCCCTCCAGTTCATCGATGTTGGAAGAGGCTTCTCCCTGGAAACTCTGGATCTCCTGTTTCTGGCTCCTAATCTGATCCCTTTTCTGTTCAAGATCCTGGATCAATTCCTCCCTGGTAATAGTTTCTCCTCCCTTCTTCAGTTCAGCTCCTTCATCGAAAGATCTGGCTCTCTTCAACCTGTTTTGAACGAATTTCTCCTGAGTCTCTAGCTGTTCTTTATTTCTCTTGGCTTCAGCCAATTCGAACTGCTGCTTCTGAAGCTTCTTCTGAGCCTCCTGAACACTTTCAGGGGCATCAGCATTTATAGTATCTATTTGAACTCCATCTCTAGAAGAACCTCCCTCTGGAGTCAATCGGGAAGCTGCTGCCTCTGTAGTAGCTACCTTTTTAGGGCCTGTAGGCTCCCCAAACTTATTCAATTCCTGCCTGATCACTTTAGCATTATCAGGAACTTCTTCTCCCTGTTCTACAGTTACTACAGATTTATCAGCCGTGTTACGATCCTGTTCATTGAAAAACTCCTCCATCTCCTGTTTAGCATCTTCAGGCATACCCTGATCCTGATTCGGATCCGGAGGAGAAACAGATTCTACAGTCCTGGAAACTGTTCCACCTGAAGACCCACCTCCAGAAGAAGAACTTCCGGAGCTGCCTCCTCCCGAAGAACTTGAAGAAGTAGAGCTCGAGGAACCCGAGCTGGAAGATCCAGAAGAACTACTTCCTGAAGAAGAGGAACCTGAAGAACTCGAAGAACTTGAAGAGCCTCCAGAACTGAAAGAGGATTCAGTAGTTTCCGTATCGGAATCATCAGAGCCTCCTCCTGATCCTCCCAGATCTACTCCAGTTTCCTCTTGAACCGTATCCTCAGCCTGATCTACGGCCTCTCCTACAGAATCAGCTACATCTTCGGCTTTATCCTGGGCTTCATCTACAGCATCCTTAACATCATCAAATAAACCCATAGGGGGAGACCTCCTATCAACTATTTAGAGAATCCGTTAATAAATCAGTTTTGCTTGTTCAGTCGAAAAGTCCTTCCAGAAGATGTTCCTTCTCCTCCAAGAATTTATCCTTCTTCAAGGCTCTCTTAACCACTTCATCCTCAGAAACCTCTTCCCCTCTCCTGGCCTCCAGAATATTCACTCTCTTCCTGATCTCCTCCTTCGTTTCCTTATCCGTTAATATAGGATGGTTTCTGGCCATCCTGTTCTACCTCCCCAGACCGGAGAAAATCTTCGATCCCATCTCCGTAAAGGTTTTAGCCACAATGTAAATGAACCACAGGAACAATGCCGGAATCATAATGTAGAGAGCTCCTGTCCCCAGATCCACTATACCGGAATAACCTGTTTCCCTGGCTACATTGATCACGGCCACGATAGAGAAAATCCCCATCAGCCAGCCGAAACCAAGAAACATAATCTTCTGACCTGGAGCTTCCTCCCCAAAAGCGTGGGCTATAGCTACCAGAAGAAATCCGAGAAATACGAAAGGAAGAGTTATAGCCATCTCCATTGTGGGGAAGCCTCCTATCTATCTATTAGACCCAAACCGATTAAATAAGCCAGGGCTACGGCTACAAAACCGGTTGATCCAAGGATTTCGAAGGCTAGGAGAAACATTGAGGCTCCGAGAGTGAGGAATCCAGCTGCCAGGTATCCCTTCATCAGATCTCCAGATCTAGCTCCAGCTACGAAACTCGGAACAAAAATCATAACCAGGAAGAGATAGCCGAGAATCCCTCCAGTAATTTCATTCGGATACTGGAACATCAGGCCCACAAAACCTTCTTGATCCGGAGTTCTGATACTTGCATTGGCAGCTCCCAAGGCCTGGGCTACCAAGAAGATCATCGAAGTTCCAAGAGCCGAGATTTTCTTCTTCAGTTTCATTTTATGAACTCCTCCTGGCCTCGAATACCAGAGTTATAAGGGCATACACGAAAGGAATACTGATCAGGCCTCCTACCCAAGCTGGAAGGGTTAATTCGGCCATAATCGTTCCTCCGATTGAAGGTATAGACAGGAACAGCTGAAACAAGGTTTTAATCACATCGAAAACTCCTCTGAGGTAGAAAAGCCCAGCCTCCAGCCCTGAATCTATGTTTTTAGTATTTTTTTCGAGGTTTCCTTCTGTAGAAGCTGTTCGAGAGTTCAGATCTTCGGATAGATCTTGCAGGTTTTCATCCTGAACATCTACATCATGAGATCCCAGCATCGAGGCTGAGAAAAACAGGATCCCTGAGAGCATAGCTCCGAAGAACATCAGATTCGTGGCTATATCTCTCATATCCATCAGATTCCAGCACCTCCTCCAGATCTACGCATCTTCCAAACTGTTACAGCTCCCAGCATCACCCAGGTAGCAGCTGCCTGGTATGTGATCCCCAAGAAGCCCAAGCTATAGCTGACCACTACGGCCAGAGTGGTTAAGGCCACCGATACCTCCGGGATCGGCCTAGGGCCTGAAAACCCGGCGAAGCCAAGGGTTACGAACAGGAAGAAGGAAAGGATTAGCCCCGTAGTTCCGAAGGAAGGATCCTTATCTCCAGAGGTTCCTGTTTCCAAGGTAATCGTGTTCCCGGCATCAGTTATAGCCTTGAAAGCATACTTGAAGGAGGAATCTGTAGCGTTCAATCCTTTACAGATTACCTCTCCGGAGGCTGTAGAGGCCTTATTCGAACAAACTTCTTTATACTGGATAGCCTTCTCCTCTGAAACCTGGAGCTCCATATAGTCGATAGGCTGTTCTGTAGAGTAGGAGCATCGAACCTGAGTGACGTTATACTGGCAGCTGTAGGAGATTCCCTGTTTAAATTCGTAGTAGCTGATTCTCTCCGATTCTCCTATCGTGAAACTCAGTAGATCTTGGGAGATAATCTGATCGGGCTCTTCCTGAACTAATTGATAGGATCCGGACTCATCTTTTCTGTAGAACTTGAAGCCGTAGTAGATTTCATTGGTTTCCAGGAAGGTTTCAGATCTTCCTTCAGATCCTGTACGAACCATAGCTACAGTCAAGGATTTATCGTTCTCCGGGAAGTAACGTTCTATCCTGATGATCGTTTCTGGAAGCTCTTCTCCGTTTTCATCTACTGTTTGGAAAGCTATCCTATCGGATTCTATAGCCTTAACATCGTAGAGCTCTATGGTTTCTGTATCGTTGTTGATAGGCTTCTCTAAGAGGAAATGGCTTCTCAATCTGTAGTTTTCGTTTACATCTTGATACTGGATCAGTTTATCCCCGGAATCTACAGTATATTCAGCCCAGCTGGGAGCTATACAGAGCTTATGAGTCTTTTTACCTTCTGAAGATGTATTGAAAACTCTCTTTTGAGAAGGATCCTTCCAGATCTCGAAGGCCATCTTCATAGTGGTATTCAGGAGCTCGGATCTATCCCTTTCATTATAGATCTTGAATTTCAATACCTCCGTAGAGTGGGTTCCGCATTTATCGATCTGGATCTTATGAGTGGTTATCTGATCCTGGGAAGAGATCTCCCTGGAGTATTCATCGAAGGAGATCTCGATACTGGTATTTAAGTCATCAGTTCTGGAGTTGGAGAAAACTTCTCCTGAGTAGGCCTCTCCCTCGAAAAAGATATAATTCGATGTAGATTTATCTGGAACTGTCAAAGATTCGTTATTTGAGGAATACCTGGAGAAGTTCAGCTCTCCATCCAGATTAGCCTTCGAACTCTTGTTTCCTACCTCTACCTGATGAAAAGCTGTTTCTCCTTCAATGATCTTCGATTCCTCTGGGTAAGAATCCTTGATCCAGTAGCTCCAGTAAACCTCCTGGCTCTGAGAGCTCGAAGAAATGTTCTTCGAGGAAGTAGTAGAGGCCTGGAAATCATCATAGTTCACCTGGAACTTATACTTCCAGTTCTTCGAAGTTTGATTCGAGGAAACCAATGGGATCTCGAAGTCCTGATCTGAATAGGTAGTAGTTATCGAGTTCCCGATCCCTACATTCTCAGAGGATTCTTGGCTTCCATCCCAGTAGAGGAAGGCTGTAACATTATTAACCATGGAACCGGCCTTAAAGTCGGATTCAAATGTTTCCGTATGAGCTTCATAGACCGGAGAATCAGCCTGGAGATTCTGGACTTCGAAGGAATCTATCCTGTAATTCTCTGAGGCAGAGCCCGTATTTCCGGAGCCATCGGAACAAGAAACAGTTAGATTGTGGCTTCCCAGATCCGAGCTGAGAGTTCCAGAGTAGCTCGAGTTCGTTCCCTCCTTCAAGTAAACCTCTTCATACAGGCCTCCATCCTTCTCCACATCACAATTCCAATCCTCTCCCGGTCTACTATCGGAATCAGATACATCGAACAGGAGAGAAGGACGATACTTGAAATACGTTGTGTTCCCTGGATCCTGGATGGAAACCTGGGGAGCATCATCCAAAAGATACTTATCCAATTCTTTCGTGGTTACAGCTGCCTGGTCATCTACAGCCTCTAATGTGGCGTTCAACCATTTGTCTCCGCTGTCCGGCTTGTAGATGTCGTCCCAAGACGGAGTTGTGCCTGTCCGTTTTTCATCAGAAACTACTGTAGAGCCTCCATGCTTCAAAGTCAAATTGGTGTATTGAATCGAGCCGTCCGGCTCGTAGACCTCAGCACCGTAGGAAACATTCTCCCCGATCAAAGGAGGATCAGAACTGACAGAAGTAGAATTAAATTCTGGAGACTGATTAGGATTTTCTTCCGTAGTTATAGCGAAGCCGGCCCGCATATATCCATCGTCTTGGGTTTTCCAGCTTCCGCCTCCAGTAAATCCAAGAAAGTTAATATACTGATCATCGTCATATCCTCCGCTTGAAACCGTAGCAGTGTCATAAGCCGATTGCGTGTTTTGATCTTGGACGATCGCATAATCTCCTGGCTCGACAATTACATCAAACTGGGCTTTATCACCTGTGCTGCTATCTCTCGCCACCGTACTACCTAAAGTCTCTGTATTTCTGTCCCAGTGAACAACCTCGACAGGTTTACCCTCAGAGGGTCCGTAGAGATCTACTGTCTTAATAATTCTCTCCTCTTTCAATTCAAATAGAAAACCCATTCTATCGCTATATGTATAACTACCGTCATTAGTGTTGTCACCAGCATTTCCTTGAGTGTCTGTAACTTCTGCTGCCGAAACACCGGAAACCATACCCATTAATACAACGAGGAGGAGCATCCAACGCCCCAACATTGTTGAGTCCGGTAGAGCTCGCTTACAGCTCGCTGCCATCAGTAGGCCGCCCTCTGCTTTCATATTCCTACCTCCTGAACTGTCCGGGTTTTGATATAGGTAGCTATGAAGAGAACAGCTCCCAGAGATCCTGTAATCACTCCGAAATTTGAGAATACCCGAGCTGTCAATGGAAACTGGTTGAACCAGCTTACCAACGCGGATTGTTCGGCTACTAGGAAGTAGGTATCTCCCAGAAGACCAGCCAGGTAGAGGGAAGCTAATAGGAAGAGAAAGCTGGGTATAGCGAAGATCTTCGAGGCATCTACCTGAAGAGCTGAGTAGATGGCTCCGAGGAAGAAAACCCCGATAAGGATTATAGCTCCGGCATCGATCAGGGTGAATACTCCGAGAACGCTTCCCATGAAACCGGTAGCTTTTCCGATCCCTGAAATATCGGAATCGTTGGATTCGTTGAGGCTCTGAAAGGAATCGTGAGCCTCCGATACACCTCCGTAAACCACTACTGAACTCATAGCTATAGTAAAGACTAGCACCAGAACAAAGGGAATATCTCTAACACTTCCTCGGACATTTGGAGAAAATTTCATTTCCTGGGGAGGCCTCCTATTTATTAACTAATTAGTTCTGATGGGCTTAAACTATTTTTCCCGGAAAAAAGAGAAAAGAAGGAGAGGGAAATGGCTCTCCGGTTTTTAGAGCCCTGAACGGCCCATCTTACCTAGGCCGAGTCGGCCTACAGCATACCAGAGAAGCCCGATCAATACAGCCACGAATCCGAATACCACGATCACTTCCAAGAGGCCAGGAACTACATCGAAAGCTCCAATAGATTTATTGATGAAGCCTTCTGCCTGGGTTTTCTCCTTCCAATCGTAGCTTATACGGTATTCATCTGATGTAGCGTTGATTTCATCGTTTCCATCTCCATCAAGATCAGCTGTATCGAAGTTGTAGGTTCCATTCGAAAGGGTTACTGAATACTCCGAGCTATCCAGCTTATAGGTAGAGCCATCGAAGGAATCATAGAGATAAACTCCCTGATCCTGTTCGAGGCCTTCTCCTACCTTGTCTACTTGGATAGCTTCTGGAACTGATCCCGAAGAGTTGTGGGTCTCGTTGGTTACTGAATTGACATCGTAATCTACCGCATCGGCCATACTTTCCAGGCCGAGAACTACTCCGGATCCGAAGAGAGCTATAAACCCTACTACGGCTATAACATTGATCAAGTCTTTAGCTGCCATCTTCGGCATTCTGAGATCACCTACCAGAGAATGAAGGTATCCCGGTATAAAAGGGAACTTCGAATACCACAGATAGCCCGGTAATCCAAGTTATCAAAGGAAATTATAGAAGAAAATAAAGAAGGGTTTCTGGGGCCCCAGATTGAGAGAGAAGACCTTTCTACAGTCCTCCTCTCATTCTCTGGCCGAGGCCCATCCGGCCCATAGCGTACCATAGGAGTCCTATGAGTACAGCTACGAAGCCGAATACCACGATCACTTCCAGAAGCCCTGGAACCACATCAAAGGCTCCTATCGAGTCCTGAACGAACTGATAGGCCTGAGATGTGTTATTTCCTGAAGGTTCTACAGCGTCAGCCATTGCTTCAAGTCCGAGGATAATACCTGAACCGAAGAGAGCTATGAATCCAACTACTGCTACAATCTGGATCAAATCGTTTCCGATCGCTCCCTTGACCTCGGATCCCATCTTCTGGGCTTGATCGTGGGCAAACTGTCGAGCACCATCTACGGCCTGAATAGTAATCACCTACCAGAGAATGAAGGTTTCCCGGTATAAAAGGGAACTTTGAATACCTGGGATTTCAACGGGATCAGGGGAATCTTGAAAAGTAGGGGTTAAACAGTTGTAGAGTTATGGAGGCCTCCCCCAATGCCAACGATAGACCCTGTTTCTACGAAAAATAAGAAGAAACTGAACCTCGCAAAAGTCGTTCTAACCGATGAAGAAGGCTCTGAGCCAACATTCGATGAAGTTCTAGACTGGCTGTTCGAATCCGAAGAGGTTCCTGATGAAATGATCAAGGAGGAGCTCCAGGAACTAACAATGGAGGAGATGATAAGTGCCAGATGACTCTAAAGCAGCGGAAAACTACGCAAAAAGCCAATCAGTAAAAGAACTAACCAGCTCTCAACCCGAAAAAGACGAATCAGCCTCAGAAAGCCTACAGAAAACAGATACCGTAAAGAACCGATTGAAGAGAACCTTACTCGGAAAGGAAATCAATGAATACTACGATGAAGAGAAAGGAGAATGGGTAGAAGAACTAGTAGACAAAGAAGGAGTAGAACCATTGATCAACCGCCAGGGATTGGAAGATCTATGGGCTATAGTAGAACCTGTAGTAAGTGAAACAGCTGCCGGATCCAACCTCTCAGGGAAAGATGTTTCCCAGGAAGGATTCCAAACTATGAAGGCAGTAGCCAAAGCCATAGCCGTTAAGCATCGAGAGTATGAGATTCAGGATCCAGAAGATGCCTCTATCATCGTTATGGCGTTCAACGATGCCTGTATGAACAACCTGAAGAAGGCTCAAGATGCCCGATTATTGAAACACCACGAAGAATCCACCCAGAGAAAAGTTTTCAGAACCGAGGGAGATCAGGAGAACTCCAGTTCCTCCTGGAACCCCTTCAGCTAGAGGCCGGAATAATGATTTTCGATGGAAAACATCCTCCAACTTGCGATTGTAGAACCTGTAGAAAAGGTATAACCGAACCAAAGGAGATACTATGAGAAGAATCACCCACTATGCGACACTTCCAGGAAGGAAGGCCATAGGAGCCGTAAAAGCTCCATTCAAAAAACGAGAGAAAAAATCTTATCCAGCTGAGGCCTGGATCGTAAAGCCGTTCAAGAACGATGTAGATATAGAGAAAGATCGGGCCAGGAGACTGGATGAAAAGGCTGAATCCTCAGATATTGTTTCCCAGGAATCCAGGTTTGAGCTCCAGGGAGGAGGAACTACTCAACCAGTTCCCTACAAACAGATCTATGATACCGATGATGGAGCCCTGGTAATCCTTCTCAGCCCTGAGAAGGGAACCTATCTACCGGCTGATTTCACTCTCCAGGATTTTACTTCAGTCCTGGAGGATCCGAAGAAGAAGCTGGAGGAGATAAAAGAACAGCTTCCTGAAGGAACAGAGCTCGGTATAAAGGAAGATGAATTTCAGGAAAAGATCAATGAACTTGAGGATCTGGAGCCTCTTCAGGCCCAGCTGGATGTAGCCCTGGATAACCAGGAGTGGCTGAGATGGGGGAAGAATACAGTTATGGATCTGAAGCTCTCTTGGGAACAAGATGAAGGCTGGTGGAAAAGAAACGCCGAGAAAGTGATCCTGGCCCTGGCAGCTATGATGAACCTGGGAGGAGCCATAGCCATCTACATGGGCATGAACAACCTGGGAGAAGCTGTAACAGAAGCCAATAAGAACCTTATACCTGTTCTCGGCCTACAGTTCAGAAACAAACTGGATCTGAGGAGGTAGTACGGGCTGATGAAAGGCCAGAAGAAGAAAAGCCAGGAGCTTGAATGGAACATAGCGAAAGAAAGGATCAAAAAGATAGCCCAGATCCTCTCAAAGCTCCGAGATGCCTACGAACAGGCCAAACACGATAGAACCCGGGAAAATGTAAAAGCCTACTACACCTACCTGAACAGTCTTTTCCAGGAGCTCTACATCTATCTTCCAGAAGATTCTGAAACCGGAGAAGATGAATGGGGAGCTGAAAAGTTCGAAGAAGAGATCCAAGAGCTTCAGAGAATTATGGATAAGCCTGGGAAGAGAGATAAGGTTTACCTGAAACACTTCCAGGATCTCGAGAAGATAGATAGAAAGCTCAATAAGAAGAGAATGGATCTCGGCCTCGATATTCCTCGAAAAGAATCCTGGGAAGAAGGAAAAGAACTTCTATTCTAGTGGTATAAAATGGCTTCAAGCATTGATACCGGACTGCCTGAAAACCTGAAGAAGAACCTGGAACACATCCAGGAAGAAGTAGATCCTTCGAAAGGAAATCAAGACTGGCCGTTCTGTCTGGAAGGAGGAGAAGGATCCGGAAAATCGGGTCTGGCTCAGGCTATAGCTATAGAAATCGAAGGAGAACAGTTCGATCCTGAGAAACAGATAGCGTTTAATGGAGAGGATTTTAAGGAAAAGGCTCGAGAGCTCGGGCCTGGCCGAGTATTGATCTACGATGAAGGAGTAGATGACCTGATGGCTACCGATACAATGACTTCAGAGGGCCGGAGCATCGTTAAGTTTCTCAGGAAATGCCGGGAGCTGAACCTGATCATCATCGTATGTTTCCCGGTATGGATGGAGATGAATAAGAAGATCAGGAAGAACCGTATGAAAACCCTTGGAAAAGCTATGAGAGAAGGTATGGGTTCCAATGCCTATCATTACGCACTTTTTTGGAATAAGAGCCAGATTAAGAAAAGTGATCTATCTTCGGATAAGAGCTCTGATGAAGTAAAATATCCTGATCCGGCTCTCTCCGTTTCCTGGAATAATCCGGAACAGGCCTGGCCGGAGATCTGGGAGAAGTATAAGGATTTGAAGGAAGGAGATATTCGAGATCCTGAAGAGGAAGAAGATGATATAGATCTCGGGCAGATCATCAGAATAGTTAAGAACCGATCAGAGGATTACATCGATACCTACGGAGATAGAAAATATATCAAGAAGGAACTAATCGAGTATGACTTCGATATAGGAGGCCGGAAATCGAACAAAGTTAAAGCAGTCGTTGAGAGAGATCTAGGCCTAAACAGATCTGAGTAATTCATAAAGATTTGGAATATCGTCACACACGGAGAATAAGGAATATCCTATACAATGGTTTACACGTACGCACGGGCACGGGCGAGGCCGAGGGCAAGGGGGAACAGGCCCCCTCCGGCCCTTTTCGAAGGGATTGAGGCCTCGAGAAGACGATGTTATTTAGTGGGATAACTGTGGTTACCAGAGTAGTTCTCGAAAACTTCAGGAGTTTGGTTCGTAGCTGAGTAGTTGGTATAGTTCCCAGGCGTAGCTCCGGATCCAAATACTTCAGAGCCGACCTTATCCCTGAGAACAGAGCATCCATACTGATCCAGCTGGGCCTGAAGCTGTTCTATGTTCTGGAATACTCCCTGAAGATGCCAGGCAGCCCAGAGAAAAGCAACTATCAAGATCAGGTTCGTAATCCTCTTAATCCAGAAAACCCTGTACGGAGTTAATCTCTCAGCCAGAAACTTCTCCGGCCTAGTTAATTCATCAGAGGGCTCTGGAAGATCTTCCTCTTCTTCAGAAATCATTCATCACCTCCATTCGAAGATCTATGATAGTAGTACCTTCCAGCTGTAGATCCAGCTGACATCAGCTTCATATTGATGAAGATGAAGATCACGGAGAGAAAAATAAGACTGTTAATAGCTGTAAACTGAGCAGCCTGTTCCTGACTGATCTGAGTAGGAAGCTTCCTGTAAATAGGCATGATCTCGATATAGAACCAGGAAATAGAGAGAGCTCCAGGAATCAATCCTCCAATCAGAGAGGCTTTTATCTCCCCAGAATCGAACTCTTCTTCCATCAGTTATCCTCCTCCTGAAACTCTTCGATGTAGCGTTTTACTGTAGAGGCTCCGAGCCCATCATCATAATGATCAGGAACTCGATCCTCGAAGATCTTCGAAAGAGATCTGTAGGAGAGATCTTTATCCTTCCAGAGTTCGTATAGCTCTCTTCGATCTTCCTGGGAGAGCTTCTTCGGCCTACCGATACTTTTCCCTTCAGCCTTTCTTCTCTCGATCATAGCCAGTGTTTCCTCTCTCTTCTTATTGGCGTAGAACTCTGAGAAGGCTCCCATAATCTGAAACAGGAGCTTCCCCTGGGCCGTAGTGGTATCCAGGTTCTCAGATAGGGAGATGAAATCAGTATCCTTCCTGCCCAGCTCCTCTATATCCTCGATCAAATTCTTCAGAGATCGGCCCATCCTGGAGAGCTCTCGAACTACTACAGCATCAAATTCCTCGATGGAGTCCATCATCTCCTGATACTGTTCTCTCTCCCTTTTCTGACCAGAAATCCCAGCATCCATAAAGATCTCTACATCGTAATCCTTCCTGGAAGCCCAGTTCTCCAGCTGTTCCTTCTGCCTCTCGTGAGCTCCTTCCTCCTTCTGCTTCTCAGTAGAAACACGGACATAACCAGCTACCTTCATTCAGAATCAGCCTCCTGAAGCCTTTCCACAGCTTTCTGGAGATCATTATGAGGAAGATCCAACCTTTTCCGAATAGCCTCCAGCTCCTGAGAAGTCAAAAGCTCAGGATCCGTATGTCGAACACCTGAACTCCCCTTAAGGCCTTCAAGAATATCTTGAGCCTCTCTAACCTTCTCCGAAGCTATTTCTAGATCTTCGGGCAAAGTCATTCTATCAGCTCCTCAAGATCTCCCTCGAACTCTTCCATACAATCAAGATGAAAGATTTTTCTGAAGTTGTAGGCTGTTTCATCCTCTGCCTTGATCTCCTCCTCACATATCGAACAGGTAATCATCGGAAAACACTGCCTCCGCACTCAGGGCATACTCTACCTGTTTCCTGAGCCATCTTCCTGAAGCTCCAGCCCTTCAGATACCAGGCTACGGAGAAGATCGAGAAGCCCATCCAAGGATCCTTCAAAACTCCTACTCCCAAGCCGATAACCAGAGAAGAAACAGATCCTATAGCTACTAAGTTGAGAGAGGTAGAAGCCTCCTTCATCATAACCTGATACTGAAGGCTTTTCTCTTCTCTATCCATCAACTAAACTCCTCCAGATCTCCCTGGCCTTCAGCCTTCTCCATCAGATCTGATAGATCCTTCAAAGCTACCTTATCATCCTTCTCAGCTATCCGGCCCGTACTCCAGGTTTTAACCTTGAAAACTCCATCTTCTTCATCTTCATTCTCAGGCTTCCAAGTAGTCTGAAACTCCGGCTTCTTCTCTCCATCAAACTCCTTCTTAACAACCTTCTCACACTGAAGAGTCTTAGCCATCTATACCACCTTTAGGAACTACTCTCTCCATCTTCTGCTTCCCATCATCACATCTTCTGCCGAAACAGTATTCCTCTATCTCCTCTTCATCTTTGTGCGGAAAAGCGTGAACCTGGAAGCACATACAGCATCGGTAGAAATTAACGTCTTCAGGCATTTCTACTCACCATACTCTGCATCAGGAGTGGGATCCCCTCGAACTCCTACTCTATTCCTCTGAGGATCAGATCTCATTTCATCCCGCTTCTTGATTTCTGTTCTCTTGATCAAATGCTTCTTACAAAGCTCATCGTCACAACACGTACCACAATCCTCTACTTCCTCCTGTAGCTTCTCAAGATCAGAGAAAGACATCAGAAAATGCCCTCCGGTGATTCTCTAAGGAGCTTGGTTAAAACATTGGAAAGATCATTCTCAGAGAACTTAACTATCTCTCCTTCATCCTTCAATTTCTCAAACTCCGAAACTGATATAGATTCTCCATAAACTATCTCGAATCCTCCGTCATAACTGTAGAGAATATATTCATCTCTATCAGAATAGGAACCATCCTGTTTCTCAGCTCTCAGAAGAATATCATCAGATTTTAGGCCATTCTGGGTCTGGGTAGAACTGTCCGTAGATGTGTCTTCCATTGTTGGGGGAGACCTCCGTATCCAGAAATGGGGAGTTGTAACCCTTATATGTTTCGATATTTTATATAGTCAGAACCGTTTCAGAGATTACCATTAACAAAACAGAAAGGCGAAAGATAGAAATCAAACCTACAAGAAAAAATTACCCAGGAGGCCCTCCCCAGAATGTATCAAATCCAGATCTCAGCCCTGATCTTCCTGGCCATCGTAACACTCTACGATCTCGAAAAGAGATCCATACCAGTATATCACTTCCTGGCCGGAGCCCTGATAACAGCATTGATCGGCTACCTGGTAGCTGGAAACAATTTTCTTCTCTACCTGGCTATCTTCGGAGGAATCTTCTCTCTAGGAGGAGCTCTCGGAGTCAAGTATGATGCCTGGTATAAGGGAGAGGCCCTGGTTATGCCGATCCTGGCAGCTGGAACCTACAGCCTTAATCTTCTGGCCTTTTTCATCTTCCTAGTAACACTTATTCCAGGAACAGCTTGGGCTCTCAGAAGAACAAATCTATACGAAGAGGAAGATGAACCTCTGCTCCCAGCCTTCCTACTGGTATTCCTACTTACCTGGATCTTCGAAATTTTCTGGGTTTAATCCAGGAACTCTTCTTCAGGATCGAAGAGACCTCCTTCCATCTCAGATTCCTCGATCTGATCCTCTACTTCTTCAGGAGCCAGATCCTTCTCCTTCTTATCAGAAAGTATTCCCATACCACCTTAGTTTTCAGGGATCAATTAAGTGATTTTTCCCGGAAAAACTGTTAGAAGCTAAAACCCAGGAAAACAGGGAGCTCTCAGAAAAGAACGTGTTTGTTGGCATATCTCGGCTCTTCATCCAGCCCTCTCAAGAAACACCCCTTAGAGAGAGCCTCTAAAGGTAATTTTTCAAGACCTTGGAACCCCGAAATCAGTGAATCGGTCAAGTTTCTTGGTAAGCTCTCAGATCAGTTTGATCATACAACGGAATATTCTCTCCTAGATACCGAGGGCCATCATCCTCCAAAGGATCCAGGCCAGGATACAAATTCCTGATCGATCTCTCTAAATCCCTCTGAGCCAACCTGATATAATACTTCGGAACCTGGCTCCCCCGAACCCAGCCAAAAAACTGGCACATCGAAGGCTGATTCATACCCTTCCTGGCCATATCCGTAGCACGAGCTCTTCTCCAGCCGTGAGGATTCCACCGTTTCTTCTCAACGATACAGGTTCTGGAGGCAGCTGAGTTAAGCTGTTGAGCTGCCGAACGGTAACTCTGCCTCCGAATCCCATCAGCTGCGTGAGAAGACTGAAGAATTGTAAACAACGGATCCTCAGGATCCCGGGAAGGATGCTCCCGTAACCAGTTTTTAACCAGTGGAATCGATTCTACAGTATAGAGCTTCCTCGGCCCTACTTTCCCATGTCTTATATTCACTCCCATCAATTCATCCTGGAAGTCAATATCTCGAACATCCAGGTTAAGGATCTCGGAAATCCTGGCCCCGGTATCCCAGAGCAAACCGAATAAGGCCTTATCTCGAGGATTCAAAGCCGAGTTAATCATTCTCTCAGCATCTCGAACACTAAGAAGTTCTTCAGGCTCTACACGGGGCTTCTTCGAATCAGGGATATACACCGACATGAACTCGATGACCTGAGGATCCTCTGAATCGTAGAACCACTTATAGAAATTCTTCAAAGCCCGTTTGTAATCCAAGAGAGTCCATGGACTGGTTTCACTTTTGGGATGAACTTCAGCCCTGTTTATCGTGGTTACCAGCTCCATAAGATCTTCTCGAGAGGCCTGATCCAACGGGAAATCGATAAGATGGCTGATAATCTTGAAACATTCCAGGTTTCCCTGGATCGTGATCTGTTCCTGGGAACCGGCCATCTTCTCCCGGTAAAACTTCTCCAGGAGCTCGATATTGTGTCTTGATAAGGAGCTTTTCTCTAAGCGTTTGAAACAGTTATCTACTCTTCTATCCGTTGCGTATATATCGGATTTCATCAGGAAAAGGGAGGCCTCCTTATCTTGTTATTACTTCCTAATGATTAAACAATTTATGGATCATTAGAAATAGTAAGCATCCGAATCAGAAGAACTATCCTCCTCCACAATAAGAGAATCATCTGAACCACTCTCCTCCTCTTCTACCTGGGAGCTCGAAGATCTACCCGAAGGATCCACGATCTCAAACCTGCCAGTTCCCAAAAGCCTAGCCAACTCATTTCGAGGCATCTTATTCCAAATCCGGAAACTTCCAGCCACCCTAACAGAAACCATGTCCAAGAAAGAATCATCTTTCTCCTGGAGCTCTATCTCCTGAACCTCCAGAAGAAGATCTTCCCGAAGATCCTTGAACCTGAAACCCCTCTCCAGAATCGAAGGATCTACAGCATACTCCGGCAGCTCCTCAAACATCGACTCAGAAGAACCATCATCAGAAGTAGAAATCTCAATTCTCACCAATTCAGCCTTATTAGGAACCTTAAGCCTGGTTTCCCTACCTTCTTCCTCCTCCATACCCTGGCCAGGAAGGGAAGATCCACCTACTTCCTCAGAGGAAACCGGATCCTCAACTTCTGAAGAGGCCATATTCTCTATCTTTTCTTCCATCTCCTCCACCCTAGAAACCAGCTTCTCGATCAATTGAGTCTGATGCGGAACCACTTCCAGAGTAGAATGAAGCTGAGGAACATTCTCCTGAAGAAGCTCCTGATTACTCTGAGCCAGGTTATTCACACTTCTAACCTGTTCCATAAGAGCATCCCTGGTTTTCTTCTCACTCTTTCGAGTTTCCTGGAGCTCCCTAGTAGTCTTAACCTGATTCTCCAGAAGAGTTTCCATATCAGAAACTTTCTTCTCCAGGCTCTCTACCTCTGTTACAGTTTCTCCCATCTGTTCCTGTATAGTAGAAACCTTCTGGATCTCCTGAACAGCTTGGGAGCCATCTAGGCCTTCCTGCTCCATAGTATTCTCGAAGTCTATCCTGTTTTCATGGGCCTGATAATTAACCGCATACTGCTGTTGCTGGGCCTCTAAAGCCTGAGCAATACGTTCAAAGTTAGGGCCTTGAGCCTCACCTTCAGGGAAACCAGGAGAAGCATCAAGCTTGAAAACCTGTTCCTGAAGATCCGGATCTATAGTTTTGAATCGGGAGAGAGGGATACCAGGAAGATCATCAGCTAGCTGAGCCTCTGGAAGATTCTCAAACGCCAGTTCCGCCCGATTGATGAAGTATCTACATTGAAGAGAAACCCCAGCTACATCCTCTATCCAGGAAGAAATCTTTTCGGTCTTCTGATGTAGCTTCCTGATCAGCTTAGAACTTGAGGTTCCTCTGATACTACAGTCCTTCCTCAGCTGGAAAGTAACCGCATCCTTATGGAATCGAAGGATCCAAATATCTCTGGCCATCTGGTAATCGTTATCCTGAGTAGAGATCCAGGAAACATCCTCCTTCTCCTGAAGAACTCCATACCATTCATCAGGGAGCATCGAAGAGCCCTGAACCTGGGCCTGAATAGTTACTCCGTGTAATCTTTTCGATCCTTCAGAAGAACTCCTTCGAACATCCATTCGAACATTTGAGTTACCATAGGGGGTAGCATCTTCGAACATCTCTTCAGCTATCTCTCGGCCCGTATCTGAGAAGGTATAGATGTTCGAGTTCCCAGAATCATCGATGGTTATAAGATCTGGAGCCATCCTTTTCAGAAGGCCCTCGGCAGCTCTCTCCGTAGTATCCCTTTCCTGAGCTACCTTCCTGGAAGTCACTATCTCCCCTTTATTATCCCATAATACTTTCAGAGCCTCGGCCTGGGATTTGGTTACTTCTTCAGGGAGGTTCTCCATAGGGGTTCGAAGGTTCCCTTCGAAGATCTTCGAAGGTTAGTTCCGGTTCCTATGAATCGGTTAGAAAGGGTCGGGTTCAAATCCCGGGCTCCGCGCTGTAATATTTACTCTTCATGTCCAAGTTATTTAGAGAAGGTTTGCGTTCTATTTCATATGGAGTTTGTTGTTATTTTTTGCATCCTGATATTTGCGGGTCTTATCAAGGGCTTAGTGGGATTCGGTGAGGCTATTATAGGTGTCAGCCTGATTAGCTTGATATTGTCACCTCAAGAGGCTGTTATACTGATGATTATTCCTGTCATGGTATCAAATATGTCTCTAGTGAGGGAAGTGGAACCAGATACGATGGAAAACCTGGTATCTAATAACAGAGTGCTGATTTCTTCAATACTTGGAGGCACAGTTTTAGGAATGTTTTTTCTCGGAACAGTTTCTTCAAATCTTTTATCTCCGATTATTGGGACTATAATGGTTCTTTACTCGGTAGTGAAGTTTAGAGGATTGAATCTTCATCTGACCTATTTTCATCAAATTCCGGGTAAAGTTAGGAGTTTTCTTGCATTTCTGTTGGGATCCTTAGGCGGTTTCATATTTGGATCTACAAGCATAGGTGCACTTATTGTGATCTATTTTGAGTATCTTGAACTTCCAAGGAAAAAATTTTTGGGCATCCTTGGATTTGTTTTTCTTCTAATATCCATTGTCAGGATCGGATTTTCGTATTACCTGGGATATTATACAGAGTCAAGTATTCTCTACCTATCAGCAATGGCATCGATTCCCGTCTTTATTGGTGTAAATATAGGAAAGTATATCGGTGAGGAAAATTCTAATGAGCTGCATAAGGAACTCGTTTTACTTTTGTTTTTGGTGATAGGGCTGCGGCTGCTCTTGGTTTGAAAAGAAATGTATGAAGTTGGAAAGACACACCAGTTCTAGATTTATGCTGTGCTTTCTGCTGTCAGATGTTCAGGTGTTTCTTCGTCCTCTATTTCGACAGGTATAGAGGTTAGCACCTGTAGTTCAAGTTCCATTGAATTTTTCCCTCCCGAGACCTATTTCTCTGTCCTGGCATTTAAAGTAAACCGTGTTACGATAAGGCTAACAGTCATGGTAAGAAAAGGAAAGATGAAGTAGGAATTTTTCTAGCTGAAAGTTCCAGAGACCTCGTTGTATCGGTTCTGTACATCGCTCCAGTTGATCAACTCAAAGATGTTATCTACAAAGTCGCCTCTGTCAGGACCGTAGTCGTGGTAGTAGCTATGCTCCCATACATCAACTGCGAGAACCGGGTGCGCTCCCCAGACCGCTCCCTCATCATGTTGATCCACTGCCACATTGTGTAGTTCGTTTTCTCGTGGAATATATACCAATAGTGCCCATCCTGAGGCGCTGGATGCTGCGGCTTTGAATTCCTTCTTCCAGTTTCCATAGCTTCCGAAGTCTTTCTCAATCTTCTGCATCAGTTCTCCTTCCGGTTCACCTCCACCTTCTGGACTCATATTATTCCAGAAGATTTGATGCAGGAAGTTTCCACAGAAGTTATGTGTAAAGCTGTTAAGGATTGATCCAGTTGACGAGAAATCATTGTTTTCTCTTTGCCTTCTAAGTTTCTCCTCTGCGTTGTTCGCCCCATCTACATAGCCTTGGTTATGGACGTCATGATGCCATTTCATCACCTGCTCTGAGATATGAGGGGTTAGTGCGTCGTATTCGTATGGTAGTTCTAGTAGTTTGTATTCTGTCATTTTCAATCACCTAGATATTATTTGTGAAAATGTTGACTTAACATTTTGGGGGAAGAAAAAAAGATTGGAAAAATGTTGGTGCCTTCCTCACTGTGTTGTGTTTCCGGAAGGCTCTTGTTGCTGTGCCTGTTCGATCAGATCGTCCACCTCATATGGGTTGGTTAGGAACGGACTCTGCACTTCTGGGAACAGAAGTTCTCCGTCGGGTGAGACATAAAAGCTCTGTGAAGATGTCTGTGTTCCGTTCTCAATCTCCTGTGAGATGTTGACGGTTGCATAATGCATTCCATTTTTATCCCTTACACTGATGCTTTCAGGAGAGTTACCTGATACCTCATAGAATTGCTGTAGGGAGTCTCTCACTTCTGACTGTGACGCGCTGTCCGCAGTATTAAATGCGAACCCTGCCACTAGGCCAATCAACACCCCCGCTAGTACTCCTCCTACTAGAATTTTATCTCTTTCAAATCCCCCGAGGAATCCTCCTTCAGTTTCATTTTCTATATCCTCTACTACCTCATCTTCAGCATCCTCAATTTTTTTATCTAGGAATCCCTTGATTGTTTTCCTGTCTCTACCTACTTTCTCTGCTGCAAGAAGTTCTTTGTAGTCTGGATCTTCGAGTTCTCTGATTGCTTCTTTTGTTTCATCGACATTCTGATCGACAAGTTCGCTATAGTCATCAGACATATGAAATATTATCCATAAAACCCTTTTATAAATTGGGCGTAGCTAGGGCTAATCGACAGTATTTCTTTATCTTTGGAGCTCCGCTAAGAAACTTCACAGGGGATAATAAAATAGGCTGCTCAAGCCATTACCTTGTCTTTCCAGTCATTGCTGTCAAGTTCATCTTCAGTATCTCTGTCTCCCTGTGTCTCTGCGTTATACTCTCTTATGCATTTCGTGCATTTGTTCATGTCTTGATGCTCTGTGATCTCAGCTCTGTTTCCGAACTCTTCCTCGAGTTCTTCGGTCGTTCTTCCACAAACTTTACAATTATCCATGGTGACAAACACACTTTTGACCCCAAAACTTAATAATCTTTCACTATTTTGTGATGACAACAACATTTTGTTTAAATGTATAACCTCTTCTAACTGTGTGGAAGGAAAAGTATTCTCTGGTGAGGGAAAAGCATCAGAATTTCTTCAGATAAAGGAATACTCCGAATTTATCGTTGAAAAAACCTCCTTCAAACCATTCCCAGGGACACTAAACTTACAGGGAAAACCTGAAGAGATAAAGAAATTGAAGAAAAATACAAAAAAAGACAAAATGGAAGGTTTTGAGAAAAATGGAAAAGAATTTGGAGGAATGAACCTCTATCATGTCAAAGTAGAGGGTATAAAATGCTGTTTAATTGAACCCGATCTCACAAGATATGGAGAAAATGTCGTAGAAATATGCAGCGAGTTCAGATTGCGCTCAAAACTTGATCTAGAGAATGGCGACAGGGTTAAGGTCGACAAAACTGCTTAGGTGATCTTATGTGCAGAATCGCATTCATGCTTGAAACCTGGAACCGGTTCGGTAAAAGAAACGAGTGATTTAAATGACAAGAAAATGTGTTAAAAAAGGATGTAGCAAACTGACGATGTTCGGGCTTTGCAACCGCTGTATGGAAGAATAAGTAGATTCAGGGATCGGAACAGTCTCTTATAAATCCGCATTCACGGCATCTGAGCTCACATGCTACATACTTCTCCATTTCCGAGCCACAACTCCAACACATCATTTCCATCATTCCTTTCTTTACTAGTACAGATTTCCAGTTGAAGAGTTGTCTGAACTGTTTGGTTTATCTCCGGATTTATTTTGGAGTAAATCGTCTGTGTCATTTATCGTATTGGATTCATTAGAGTCTCCGGAACCAAGACCAAGTGATTCTTCCTCACAGCCTTCAAACTCGGATGCTGTTTCCTGGTCGTCTACCAGTATACCTGTCTGTAAACTGAAATCACAGCTCAGATCTCCGTTCTTCGGTATCTGGAAATTCTGTTCCGCAATATCAAAGCCAAGTCGGAGATTTATTTCACCTGATGTCTGTTCACTCTGGGATGCGTGGCTTACAAACCAGTCATCGATTCTCTCGTTGGCCATATCTACCCGGAGCTTTATTTCTCGGGTTTCCCCAGGTGGAATAGCCCCATTCCCCGGAGCTTTCGAAACAGCTACCTCATTTGCCTGCCATTTCGCTACTTCCACTGAGTTCATAATCAGTTCTCCGTGGAACTGCGGTGTTGGAATCGGGTATTCGTTAGGATTCCTGATCTCAAATGTGACAAGTAGCGGCGTGGTTTCTTCCGTAACTTTTCCAAACTTGGCTGAACCATCTACAATCTCTATCTCCGTGTTCGAAATCTCTGCAGAGGTCGGACTCCAAGAATATGTTCCCTTGACCTGGCTGATAGCCTTATCCATCTTTGACTCAAGGTCGGTCTCAACAGAGTCTGTATAGGTTATTCCATCAACGCTAATAGGCTTTCCAAGGATCTCAAGATCAATGCTAAAGGGAACTTCTAGCTCCGATACCTCATCGTTGTTCATGTGTTGAACCCACCATTCCGGTACCTTTTCAGGATCAAGCTCAGTCTGAACACCTACAGTATTATTATCTTCAGCAGCTATATTCAGTCCTTCCTTACCGCCTTTTGCCAGCTCTATACCATTCATTTTAAGTCTGTAAGCAATGTTCAATGAGGAAATATTGATATCAAATGAGTTAGGGTTCCGAACAAATCCTTCGCTCCTAACACCGACAGATTCTTCGGTTGTATTCGCCCAGTCGCCTCTATCTTCCAAGCCATACTCAGGTTTATCTACAGCAAGGGCTATACCGGCTCCCGCCAGAACTATTACACCGATAACAGCCAGAATTTTCCTTGAGATCAGCATAATTAATCCTGGTTTCCGAAAGATTAAAAACTTCTGCTGTCTCTCAATACCATTCCGGCTCTGATATCTCTATATCACCGTAGACCTTCACCTGGCAGGATAAACGAAAAGAACCATCGAGAATCTCCTCTCCTTGAAACCGCCGCAGAGTATTTTTCTCATCTTCCTCCATATCTGAGATATTCTCCGATCCTTCCTCTATCTTAATCCTACAGGTTGTACAGTTGCAGAAACCACCACATGCATGCATCCAATCCACACCGCCTTCAAGTAAGGCATTTAGAACATCCTGACCGTCTTCTGCCTCAACCTCCTCGTCTCTATCTACTACTTCAATCGTATGTGTCATGGTATTTTTGGGAGGGTTGATAATTAAGAAAGGACTGGATACTACAGAGAGACTGCAACACTGTAGACCAAGACCATTATCAAGGACAGTAAAGCAATTCCGGACCAGGCATTCACATAGCTTTTTGCGTCCTCACCAATGACTCTCTCTACTACTGCCTCTAAAATATGGCCGCCATCAAGAGGCTTAGCCGGCAACATATTAAACAATCCAATACCTAGATTCAGGAACGCGATAACTCTGAAAAGTCCTAAAAACCAGCCCAGAAAGCCCGAGAAACCTTTGACGCTTTCATTATATTCGGTATCCAGCTGAACGAACTGAATTCCTATATAACCTCCTTCATATCCTTCCCTCTCTGCAGCCGTGACAGAGAAGTTTCCTTCTGAAGTTCTCAGAACTACAGATTCTCCCGGGTCAAGATCTTCAGTTGCGCGCTGAACGTCTTCTATGCTTCTAACAGTGTAATTATCAATGCCGGTCAAGGTACCGTTTGTCATCCCTGCAGTGGCGGCAGGATACTCCTCCTGTGCCTGATAAACAACGCCGTTTGAATGCGTTAAGGCCCCGGTTAAGCCAATCGCCAGAACCAGGAATACTCCGGCAGTGAGATAGTTTGCCCAGCTTCCTGCTGCAAGAACTTTGATGTTCGATATCCAGTCTCCCTCATTCCAGGCACCATGAGGTTTTCCTTCATCGCTTTCATTTCCAGGTAGGCCGCTTCCTTTCGGCTCCACAAACGCACCAGGTATAACGCCCAAAACAATAACACCGACAGAGTTTATTTCAAAGTCTTGAGCACGGGCAATTATGCCGTGTGAAAGCTCGTGTACAACCATCAGAACTGCTATAGAGATGAACCAGTACTCAGCAGGGACACCTATTGCACCGGGACTCTGTGTAACAGTACTGGCTGTACTTGGATATACCAGACCAGCCCCGCTTGAAGGCTCACCGGTCGAAACTACCTTATGGACTAACTTAGCCACAAAGTAAAGCATGGCAGGAATAGAAATAATCCCTGCCAGAATACCTCCCCAAGAATAAACATTCCAGAAACGAGGAAACTTCTTCGCAATCCTGTCGATCAGGTCAAGGCCTTTCCCGGTCCTCCGATAAAACATTATTCCTGCTCGCTCAACGTTTTCCCTATCCTTGTAAAGCAGCAAAAATATCAGGCCAATCATGCCAACAAGAAAACCAAGTCTAAGAGTCGACTGATCCATATGTTTCAATTCTGTAAGGTTAAGTTAAAAATCCCTGTCAGTAAACTGCTCCAATATAAAAAATTCCGAGCAAAAAGTATGAATTATGACAGATCAGCCATTGTTTTGGTCCGATCAACTAGCTTTTGGAACCACACAGAAATTCTCCGATGAAGAAACCTATGTTTGCGCTGCAGGTATTTCCCCTTCAGGAACTGTGCATGCGGGAAACTTTCGGGAGATAATCACTACAGACTTCGTCGTCAAGTCGCTGAGGAACATGGGAGAAAACGTCCGTTTCATCTATTCATGGGATGACTACGACAGGTTCAGAAAAGTCCCTGAAAACGTTCCGGATAAATTCGAGAAATATATAGGTCTTCCACTAAGCGAGGTTCCTGATCCGGAAGGATGCCATGACTCCTATGCTCACCACTTCGAATCCCGTCTAGAGGAGGAACTCGGAGGAATGCATATGGATATCGAGTTTATTCGGCAGACGAAAATGTTCGAGAAAGCAGAGTATGCTGATCTAATAAGGAAAGGTATGAGAAACCGGGATGGAGTCAAAGAAATTCTCGACCAGTACAGAAGGGAGCCGCTGGAAACACCTTACTATCCGTTGAGAGTCTACTGTACGGAATGTGGAAAAGATTTCACCGAAGTAACTGAATATGATGGAGAGTATACTGTTGAATACTACTGTGAAGAATGTGATGAGACAAGAGAACTGAACTTCAGGGAGAAAGGAAACGTAAAACCTCCATGGAGAATTGACTGGCCTATGAGATGGAGGTATGAGGGCGTCGATTTTGAGCCAGCCGGTAAAGAACACTCTGCAGCAGGAGGTTCCCGTGACACAGCCAATGAACTTGTTCAGGAAATTTACGATAATGACTTCCCTGTACATCAGATGTATGAATTTATTACCAAGGACGGTGCCAAGATCTCCTCAAGCAGTGGAGAAAACGTCTTTTCTATTTCAATGCTGAAAGAAATCTATTCTCCAGAAATGGTCCGATTCCTTTTCGCCAGTACGAAACCAAATAAAGCATTCGAGATTCCATTTGAGACAGAGGAAATATTCCAGAGATACAAAAACTTCGACAAGGTTGAGAGCGCATACTTTAACCCTGAAGAGGCTCAGGATGATAAACAGAGAGAACAGTGGAAACGAATATACGAACTCTCAATCGTAGATATACCTGATGAAAAACCGGCAAGAGTATCTTTCAAACATGCATCGTTTATAGCCCAGACCGTTCCAGAGGATGAATGGGAGCAAAAAGCGATTAAATCTCTCAAGAGAACCAGTCATGTATCCGAGAATATAGATGAGAAGGGAATAGAACAGGTTCTAAATAGGCTGGAAAGAGCCAAAAACTGGGCACAGAACTATGCACCGGAAGACTACAGGTACTCGATCAACTTTGAGGTAACGGAAGAAGCAGTAAATGATCTCTCCGAAGATCAGAAAAAAGCAATAAAGATTCTGGCAGAGAAGCTTGAAGTGGAAGATTATGAAGATTCAGATGATCTTGACAGCCTGATCTTTGATGCCAAGGATGAATCGGATCTCGGAGCAGGAGAGTTTTTCTCCACAACTTACACGGCAATGCTTTCTCGGGAACAGGGACCAAGACTTTCAACACTTATCATGTCTATTGGAAAAGAAAAATCACTGAACATCCTGAACCAGGTGAAGCAAGAATCAGTGTAGATATAAGCGACATATTCATAGAACTTCAAGAGAAACAGTTCAAAATACGTGAAGACCCTGAACTGGCTCAACTCTACATCAAAGCAACTAAACACCTAGAGCAGGCAGCAGTATACGAACAAAAAGAAGGTCACAACTACAAAAGAGATTATGAACTAGCCTCAGCATCCAAAGAACTTGAGAGATTTGAGTACGTAGCCAGGAATGATAAAGGAAGTATGAAACCATTCTACGATGAAGATGGAAACTGAAAAATTCAACTTTACCGCCCTCAAACTCTGTGGTGTTTTCGCCGTAGTCTTTGCCATACAGTTTTTCACAAATTTTGACCCGGCTTTCAACGCCTCGAGTTCTCCATGGTGGAAATTTTTCACATCATTTTTTGGACACGGCAGTCTTGAGCACCTGCTGAACAACCTGTTCTTCATCGGATTATTTGGTTCAATATACGAACGTTTTACCTCTTCCAGAGTTTTTCTCGCAACCTTTCTGATCTCGGCAGTTTTCGCCAACTTCTCCGCCTTCATATTCTTTTCCGAAACCTCGATTATTGGAGCCTCCGGCGGAGGAATGGGATTAATGGCAGCACTGGCAGTTTTCAAGCCGAGAAAAATCGGACTGGCACTGGGAGTTCCAGCCCCAATGTGGACGGTTCTGATAACCTATATCCTGATAAACGTCGCTGGGCTCTCAGCAGTCACAGACACAGCATATGAAGCACATCTTCTCGGTCTTCTATCCGGAGGATTAATCGGTCTCAAACTGAGAGATAAAGAAAAAGAGAGAAAACGACCAACTAATAAAGAAAACGAAGAGGATGACCTGAAAGATCAGATAAGAGAATGGGAGGAAAAATGGATGCTGAACTAGTTAACTGTTGGGATTGAAGTCCCGGGAACCGAAATCATCTTCTCCATCGTTTTCAAGCAGTTCATTTGGATCAGCTTCTTCCTGCTTCTCTTTGCTACCCTGCGTCTGTGGGCTCTGCCGGTCTTTTTTGTGTTTCTGGTTGCTTTTATCCTGCTCTCTCTGCTGGCCTTTCTGTTGAACGTTTTCGATAAATTCATCGGTATCAATCCCTGCTTCCTCCAGTGCGTTCAAACGTCTCTGGAGCTGAGAGTTAACAATCTGTATAAGCCGGGAAAGTTCTTTTTTCTCGTGTAGAAGTGTTTCAACTGCACCTTTGTGTTTACCTATCTGTTCTGACATAGGAACTTATCATCAAACGAGTCTTTAACTGTTTTTCCAGCTCAGACACCGGAGATGACCGAGGCAATATATCCTGCTCCGGCAAATGTAGCGATTCCACTTCCAACTGTAACCAATGCAAATGTGAGTATTATTCTGCCAACCTGGTTTCCCCAGAGCTCCGAATAATCCTCTATGTAGACTATATCCTCGAGTTCTCCCACACTTGGTGGATAGAATTTGGCCTCAAAGTATCCCGCTACCATTCCTGCTCCTAATGCCGGGTAAAGTGAGGTCAAAGGCGCTGAAATAAATGAAACCAGCCATGTAGTAAAGTGGGAACGAGCAGCTATGGCGCCAAGCATTGCTGCGAATCCGTTGGCGAGAATCCAGATTGAAGTTGCCTTTGTACCTGTTGCAAAATCAATACCTAGAAAAGCGTATACAAGCATAGAGATAATCAAGATTGGGAAGCCAAATCTGATAGCTTTCAGCCAAGGTATACCTGAGGAATTTTCTACTTCTTCTCTTTCAGTCTGCCCTTTCTCCAAAATCCGGGTCAATCCTTCTACATGGGCTGCACCGACAAATACTACAGCGTGATCAAAATCTTTCTCCAGAAGCCGATCCGCCATGTACTCGTTTCTTTCATCTAACAAGACTTTTTTCAGTTCGGGAAACTCTTCGTCCAGCTCAGATACTATCTGCGAGAGCATGTCGGATTCCTTCAGTTCTTCAACTTTTATGTCGGTCCCATCGAAGAAAAGTGAAGAAAGAAGAAACAGTTTATCAAAAATTCCAAGCTCTTCTTTGACCCGTTCAAGAGTAACACTAATATCCTGATCAATAACACTATAATTGATTTCATTCTCTTCAGCAGCCTCAACTGCTTCCAGAAGTTCAGCTCCTGGCTCAACGCCTTGCTTCATCCCTATTTTTCTCTGGTACATGGACATCAGGAGATTCAATGCCAGTACAGATCCTTTTCCTTCTCTGACCGCCTCTTTGATATCAATACTTTTCCAGCCTTCACGATCTTTCAGTGATTCAAGACGGTTCTCATCAAGCTCTACCCCGACAAAATCAGGTTGAAGCTCCTCAATAGTATCTCTTACTTCCTCTACGCTTCTATCCGATACATGGGCCGTACCGACAACCGTTACCTTCCTATCTCCGAGGTTTACCGTTTCCCTGACCATTAATTCATCCTTATTTCTCTAGACTTTTTATACCCCTTAAACCCAGTATCTAGATGATAAAGAGGGATAGTCTAAAGGAAGAACTAGAAGATTAGAGGGCGGGTCGAAGCGCTCATTCACAGCTAGGCTGTTCAAGGCCTCTCCTCAATGAGGAAAAGCTTGGCTTCCAAACCCTACCCGCCCCGATCACCGGGACTATTAAGGACCTCGATTTACGAGGTCTACTTTAAAATTATAGACAGATGATAAGTCACTTTTGGTCTCTATACAGACCTTAATATGATCAGAAACTTGTTTAAGGTTAACTTAAGCTGCGGGACTAATAGGGGAATACCGTTCCAATGAAGAGTCTGAACTCATAAATATTATTGATTCAAAAATTCAATCGTCTCCTCTATAACCAAGTTTTTCTTACCCTCGTAAGAATGACCTGTTTCCGATATCCTTTTGATTTCTGCTTCGGGTAGATTATGAACTATGCTTTCAGAATTCTCAATTTGAACAACTTGATCATTCTCTCCATGAATAACTTTTACTGGGACTTTATGCTCTAAAAACTCCGAATTAATTTGTATGTCAGTTACCTCCTCAACTTCTCCCAGTTTACTGTCTCTTAACTCCTCAATATTCGCTTTTTCCTGAAATCCTACTGCTGGAGCCCATAATACAGTCTTATCTACGTTATCAATGCTCCCTGCCAGCACCATCCCTGCACTGAAACTTTTCGCAACTATAAAGACTTTCAGGTCGTTTCGATCCTTTAAGTAGTCAACAGCATCATTGATCTCAGCGAATATGGAATCCACAGTCTTTTCTTGGAGTTCAGAAACATCCTCCCAGCTCTCATACCTCAAGACCTGGAAATTCTCCTCCACAGCTTTTTCCACGAACTGATCGAAAATACCTCCAAAAGGTCCAGAGCCTATGCCAGGCAATAATAATATCGATCCTTTTACCCCTCCTGAATGTACATCAAACTTGGCCTCAACACTATTGTTTCCAAACTCAATATCTTTGATCCTTTCAGATTTAACCATATCACAGTATTTTGGTAGAAACAGATTAAATTTTTGCACCAATTAATATTCAATAGAACGATATCTTCACGATACTTTATTTGGAATGATGCTTATCCAGCTGGTTTTGTTCTGGGAACCAAGTTTAAAAATACATTTTAGTTTTGTCAGCTCAGAACCAAACAAAGGCAACTTAAGGTTAGAGAATGAAAAAATTCTAGAAATAGATCATAATATCATCTATTCCTCTAAGACGTTTTCGATAGGATGACGATGGTTAGACTTTAGCGTATTATAAACAATCAATGTTTTAGTGCGGATAACTGCATCATCGAATTCTTGGAGAAAATCAACAAATTCCGAAAGTTCCTCCCTGTTCTGTACGAGGATTTCTACTAAAAGTTCATAGTCTCCGAAGAGGAGGTGAAGACCAGCAACATCCTTCCTTTTCTTGAGATTCTTTTCAAGCTCTTTTTCTTCTTCGCTTCTAGCTTGAGTCTTTACTAGTATGAAAGCTCTTAATCCCAGTCCGACTTTATCATTGCTTACATCTACTGTCTCGTTCTTGATTATACCTTTCTTTTTTAGCTGCTTTATTTTGTAAAAAATTCCTTGGCGAGTCATGTCAAGTTCTTCAGCCAGCGCAGCCTTTGATTTCTCTCCGTTCTTTATGAGTTCATTCAAAATATGTTTGTCTCTCTCATCTAAACCTTCCGCCATAGAGGAGACTACTTTATTAAATAATAAAAACTCTTCGAATATTTTACATTCGTCAATATAGTTGTTCAAAATAACATATATTGTAAAGCACCAATAAAAACATATGTCCCAATGGTCAGAGGTCAATCAATTTTTAGATAGACCTGAAGTAGATAATGCTATTTGGTTTATAGGTGGCGCAGATTGTTCTGAAGCTAATGTCGGAAAAATTTTAGACGAAGCAATGCAACAGTTTGAAGAAGAAAGCATCGGTGTTGTAACCGGCGGAACCGAAGAAGGTCTCCCAGAAATAGCCGCAAGAAGAGCTAAAGAGTACGGTATACCAACCCTAGGAGTTTATCCTGAAAGGGGTGAAAAATACTTCCTTGAAGAAGTCAATGATCACGGAGTAATAGTTTCACCCAGCTATGGCGAATCTACTTGGGGCGATGAATCTGAGGTAGGAGCTAAAATAGCAGACGGTGTAATAGTTTTTGGAGGAAGTGAGGGAACAATGGCGGAGTACTCATTGAGTCAAAAGGACGACTCAGCTTACGCAGTGGCTATTAAAGGAACAGGTGGTCTGGCCGACGACCTACATAATATGAACATCTACTCAGAATCTGACTATACTCCTGATTCAGACATTCAAAATGGCAGAGAGGCTGCTAAATTCATTCTAAACAATTTGAACGACGATAATTATGATTTCGAAACATCAGCAGCAGAAGTTTAGCGAATCCGCAAACCTAGAAAGTGGGAAAATTGTGGTAAAACCAGAATTTTCTATCTCACATGACCCTGATGTAGATGAAGAATGGATCGAATCCAAAATTGACACTTGGACCGGTAAAATTAATGCAAATCCAGACGTGCTTTACATTCCAGGAACATTCAACGAAGAATCTAATGGATATTTCCATACGACAATGCCTGTCATAGCAGATGGAGAAGTCCTAAATAACAGAAAAAAAGTTAAGTCAAATTATGAGGTTCATAATTGGACCGAAGCAGCAAGACAGCTTGACTTGAAAGACGAGTTCTGGCTAATAAGTGAGGCTGAAAGAACTTTAGGAAGTCCCTCAAAGAGTTACATGATTCCTTCTAACGCAAGAGAGGTAGATTCGATTCTTTACAAAGGCCCAAAGAATACAGTCTCAGATGAAGTTCACGAAGTAGCTACAGAAGAAGCACTTGAAACAATAGATACAGTTGAATTTAACGGTTATGAGGTTCTTCCTGTCATATGTAACGAACTCTCCAGAATTGAATTAGAAGACGGTATGAAACCTGATATAATAGTAGAGGCCAGTTATGACCTTCCTGCGTGGGAAGACGATTACAGAGAATTCTCAGAGAAAAACAATATTGATTCAACATACATCCTGAGAGCTGACGGAGTCTATCCTGAGGAAAGCGGAGTTTATCAACTTGAATCAGGACTGATCTCGGAGGCAGATCTATGACAGTAAAACTCAATGGAAATTCTTTATCAGTCGGCAAAACAGTGGCGGTCTCACGCAAAAAAGAGGAAATAGAGATATCAAATGAGGCTCTTGAAAAAGTGAAATCTTCAAGAGAAAGCCTAGAGGAAAGAATAGAAGATGGAGATACTATCTATGGTGTGAATACTGGATTTGGAGATCTAGCAGATCAAACTATCGATAATAATCAAATAGAAAAACTTCAACAAAATATAATCGAAAGCCATTCTTGCGGTGTCGGAGCTACCCTATCCGAGGAAGAGGCAAGAGCGTTGATGCTACTTAGATTGAACTCATTATTGATGGGTAACTCTGGTGTCAGAGTAAAGACTGTCCAAACCATCAAAGATGCACTAAATAAAGAAATATATCCATTTATTCCAAGGAAGGGGTCAGTGGGCGCCAGTGGGGATTTAGCACCTCTTTCACATATGGTCTTGGCTTTAACAGGCAGAGGTAAGGTAAGAGAAGAGGACAAATGGGTGCTGTCTAGAAATGTCCTACGGAAAAATGGAATTACGCCCCTTGAACTGAAAGAGAAGGAAGGATTAGCTTTGGTTAACGGCACGAACTTTATGGCTGCGTTAGGATGCTTGGCCTTATATGATGCGAAAAAACTGGCAGATGCAGCAGACCTAGCAGGCGCTTTAGCATTGGAAGCTATGAAAGGTATAGAAGATGCATTCAAGGAAGAAATACATAATCTCAGGCCTCATGAAGGTCAAAAGGAAACAGCTGAAAATATTAGAGAACTAGTGAAGCACAGCCAACTCGTCCAATATTCGAGCGATGATACTCGCGTACAGAATTCGTACTCTCTGCGTTGTATCCCTCAAATCCATGGAGCTACTAGAGATGTAATAAGTTTCGTAGAAGAGAAACTTGAAACCGAAATCAACTCAGTAACAGATAATCCTCTCATATTAGAAGATGGTCAGGTTGTCTCAGGAGGCAACTTTCATGGCCAGCCACTAGCACTAAGCCTCGATTCCTTGAAAAATGCAGTTGCAGAGTTAGCGAACGTAAGTGAAAGAAGAACAGCAAAATTAGTAGACGGAAATAATAACTTTGATCTACCTTCTTTCCTGATAGAGGACGGGGGCCTGAACTCAGGTCTCATGATACCTCAGTATACAGCTGCCTCTCTTGTGTCCGAAAATAAAGTGTTAACCCATCCTTCAAGTACGGATTCTGTACCTACTTCAGCAAATCAAGAAGATCACGTCAGTATGGGTGCAAACTCAGCTAATCATCTCGCTGAAGTAGTGGAAAATACAATGACTGTTATCTCTATAGAAATTTTCTCCTCATATCAAGCCCTATATCATAGAGAAAAAAGCCCGGGGAAAGGCACATCTCAAGCTATCAAAGAGTTAAATGAGGAAATAAATCCCGTAGATGAAGATAGAGTAATCAGAGATGACTTCCTCAAGGTAAAATCAATGCTGAAAAAGGAAACTCTCACAAAAATCGTATAAAGCTTACCACAAGAATTGTTATTACAAGGTGAATATATGAGTCAATCTAACACATCCTCATCAGCCCAAAGACAAAATATCGAAAACATTGAGTATGCAGATTTAGGTTTTGATTCTAAAGAGACAACATATCCTCTTTCTAAAGATGAGAATCTGGCTTCCTTAATAGGAGCCTTCCAAATGACCTTCAATGATTCTGTATACCAGGAAAACTGGGATTACGAGTTCACTAAGGATATAATCGCAGGATTGCAGGATGAAGACTATGAAGGGATTCTGGCACTTAATGAAGGCACAGTAGTAGGATTTGCTTGGGGTTATGTCCCGGAATCTGAAGAGATGAGAACGGATAACGACTTCCCCGATGAACTTCAAGAAGTAGATACTTCATTTCTGGACGGAGAGACTTATTGGTTCAATGAATTGGGAGTTGTTGAAGATTGGAGAAACCAAGGATTAGGTAAAAGATTGAAAGAAAAGGAGCTAGACAGGATTGCTGAGAGGCAGGATATAAGTAGAGGTTTAGAGAGAACTAACTTCGAAGACGAAAATGAAAAGAAACTTGGTTTAGATAGTGATTTAGGATTTGAGCCAGTTAATTACGAAGGGGAACCTTTAGTAAAAGAAATTGAACAGATAGGAGTAGAAGATGAAGAAGGCAATCCGATGACAGACCCTAGGGTTTATATGTGGAGAGAACTTTAGTCAAAAACTCTTTTTCCCTCTAATTCTTTAGGAGATTAAAATGCTTGAATCAATAGAGCTGACTCAAGAACTAGTGAAAATAAAGAGTACATCCCTAGAAGAAAAGGCAATAATGTTATATGCTAAAGAATATTTTGAGAAACATAATGTACCTGTTTCACTAGATGAATTTATCGTAAAACAGGATGAAAAGGCTGAGAAAACCTATAATGTAGAAGTGGGGAATATTGAAGAAGCGGAAGTTCTAATAGCCGCACATCTAGACACCGTAGAATTTGATAAAGAAAAGTGGAAAGAAAGTAAGCCACTTAGTGGAGACATCAAAGACAAAAAACTATATGGGAGAGGTTCCGCAGATACTAAATCCAATGCAGCGGCAGCGATGGTAGCTTTAAAGAATGCCTATCAGAAATATGAAAATCCTAATGTAGCCCTCATTCTAGAGGCGGATGAAGAGGGGAAATTTAGTGGAGCTAAAAGATTTCTTTCTAAGTATGAAGATAAAAGCTTAAATGTCAAATTCGCTGTAATGTGTGAGCCTGAGGATCTTAAAATTATTAATGAACATAAGGGCTTATTTCACTCGAAAGCAGTTATTGAAAGAGAAATGGATGAAACACATGCCTCAAAGGCCCAAAAAGTAGATGAATCTGACAGTGTCTATCAGCCTTCAGAACATGCTATTGAAGAGGCCATACCTGTTCTTAATGAACTAAAAAAGTTTAAAGATGAACTTATGAATAGAAAATCAGGTAAACTTGGGCCAGTTACTTTTACTATAACTGTTGCTCAGGGCGGAAAAAGCAATAATATTATCCCACAAAAATTTATTATTGAAACAGACTCAAGAGTTCCTCCAAGATATAGTAGCGAAGAACTTGCAAGAGAACTAAAAGAAAGAGTTAGTCCTCTAACAAGAGAGGGAGAATTCAAGACATATGCTGTTCATGAGGCTGTAAGGACACAAGAAAACAATCAGTGGATGAAACTTTTCCAGGAATCTGTTGAAGAGGCAGGTGTAGAACCGGAGACTGACACAACGGATGCTTTTACTGAGTTAGGACTTTATCAAGAAGCCTTGGGTACATCTGGAGTTATCTTTGGCACATCTCCTAACAAGGTTATCCATAATCCAGATGAATACGTAGATATTGAAAGTATTCCTATAGTTCAAGAGACTTTTGAAAATATGATAGAGAAAATAAATTAGAGGAGAGAAAATTCAATTTACTCTATCTCTTACCTCTCCCAGTTTTTGGCCTGCTTGACTTGAAGGAATTTCGTATTCTTCTCCCGAATCCATGTCTCTTATTGTAACAGTTTCTGCTTCTCTTTCATCCGGACCAACTACAGCTGCATATGGGATATCCTGGTTGTCGACATAGGAGAAAGCCTGCCCTATTGAACGACCGCTGAAGTCTATGTCAGTTTCCATTCCGTTCTGTCTTATATCAGTAGATGCCTCGATAGCGTATTCGAGATCCTCTTGGTTGTCCGTTACAGGGATCATGTAAACTCTTGCACCGGGCATGTCTTCATCCCATTCTCCATTTTCTTCAAGTACGTCTATTATTCTGTCATTTCCTAGGGCAAACCCTACTCCAGGGGTAGCTTCACCGCCAATGTCACTTATCAAGTCATCATATCTTCCGCCTCCAGCAATCGAGCTATCAGCGTCTTCATGGAATCCTTCGAAGACTATTCCTGTATAGTAGTCGAGCCCTCTTGCTAAAGTTGGTGAGAACTCAACACTATCTGCTGCATCATATGATTCAAGGTAACTTCTAAGCTTTTCTAGTTCATCAATACCTTCCTGAGCAGCTTGGTTTCCTTCAAATTGCTGTCTTAGAATATCCAAGTCTGAGAAACCATAATCCGAGTTTAGGAATAGAAGTACATCTTCAAACTTTCCTCTATCTATTCCTTTGTCATTCTCTGCTTCATCCAGGAGTTCAGATCTTTCTTTCTTATCCAGCTTATCAAGGATCGTTAGGGCACCTTGTTCCTGTGATTGAGGTATACTGTATTCGTCAAGAACACCGCTGATGAATTTCCTGTTGTTTAATTCAAAATAAGCATCTTCTAGCCCTACATCCTCTAGCTGTTGATTTGCAAGTGCAACAGCCTCTGCGTCATGAGCAAGTTGCTCTGTTCCAAGATACTCTATTCCTGATTGCCAGAATTCCCTGAGTCGATCTTCGCCTGTATCTTCATACCTCCAGACAGGTATATTGTAGAACCATTTAGCTGGCTTTGAAACATCTTTATTTTCAGCCATTACTCTAGAAACACCGACTGTTCCATCGAATCTTAAACCTGTGTCAATGAAATCTTGCGGGTTTAGTTCTTCTACAGACTTTCCTTCCTCAGCAGCCTCATTCAACACGTTGAATGATTTAGGTGTGAATGTGTAGAACAATCCTTCTTCTCTAAGTTCCTCACTTGATTTTGAATTTAAAAGGTCTGCAGATTCGATTGCTGGCGGTATTACTTCTTGAGCTCCAAAATTTCTAAAATTTTCTCTGAAAGTTTGTTCCATCTCCCTTCTAGCATCTGCTTCCCCTGCAAAATAGTCATTTGTACCTTTCGTTTGTCCGAATTCTGACATTTTATTTCCCCTTAATTATATTTCAAAGAATAAAGTATTTACATGTTGCTTTTTACCGGTAAAAACTGGGTTGAGGGCGGAATTTGAACCCGAGTCCCGACCGCCACAAGGTCGGAGTATAGACCAGCTAACCTATCTCCGACATCATTTTATATAACTGACTAGGTCAGATTTCTCAACTATCTCTTCGCTGCCGTCATCCATTGATTTGACTTCAACCCTACTGCTAGCTGTTTGATCTCCCACTATGACTACATACTTTGCATTGATATTGTCGGCATAGCCAAGTTGGTTTGAGAAACTTCTCTTGGAAAGGTTTACTTCTGTTCTGATTTCCTGCTTCCTGAGTTCCTTAGTGAGTTTTAACGCTTCTCTAGACTTATTCTCATCTACGTTAAGTATATAGACATCCGTTGATAGTTCTTCATCTGGCCACTTGTTTTTCTCCCTCATGATTTCCTCTAGAACAGCATCTCCCATACCAAATCCCACTGCAGGAAGCTCCTGATTTCCAAAGAGCTGAAGGTAATTATTGTATCTACCTCCGCCGAATATTGCTCGATATTCGCCTTCAGAGTCGAAACCTTCAAAGACAAGACCGGTGTAGTAGTCAAGACCTCTAACAATACTTAAATCGATCCTACATTTGTCTCGTATATTGTAGGCTTTAAGGAATGTTTCCAAATTTTCTAATCTTTCAAAAGCCTCCCTTGCTTTCTTATCCTCCGGTATTTTACTCTCTATTTCCTCCGTTTTCTGGCTTATTTTTCCTGATATGTCTGTCAGCTCATCCGCTTTTTCAGCAACTGAGTGGCTTAAGCCTAGGGTCGTAAGATCTTCTTTGAACTCTTTTTTTGTCAACTTTTCTTTGTCGTCAATAACCTTCATGACTTCCTCTGTTTTACTTATTCCATAGGATTCTAGGATTGATTCAAGAAGTCTTCTGTCGTTTAATCGGATCAGATAGCTGTCCTCTAGGTTAAGAATTCTCATTACTTCTGTGGCGGAGTAGAGTAATTCTGCGTCAGTTTTAGCATTATCTGAACCGATAATGTCACAGTTAAGCTGGTAGAACTCTCTCAGTCGACCTTTCTGTGGTGATTCGTACCTCCAGCATCTGGGTATTGAATACCACTTTATTGGCTTGTTCAGATCCTTTCTGTTCTGAATCATTCTTGCTACTGTAGGTGTTAGTTCTGGTATTAACGTGATCTCTCTACCGCCGTGATCTTCAAAGTTGAAAGTTTCATCAAGAATCCCTTCTCCGGATTTAATTCTGTAGAGATCTACCTCTTCAACTGCTGGAGAGTCTATTTTTCTGAATGCGCAACTTTGAACCGCTTTTTCTATTTTATCGAAAACTTTCTGTCTAGCCGCGTTTTCATCTGGGTAAAAGTCTCTAAATCCCTTTAGTTTTTCACAGTTCGTCATCTAGATCACCTAAAAGTACAGCTTCTGATTCAAATAGGGTGTCTATAACCTCTAGACTGTTTTCATCTATTGTAGTTCCTGAGTCTACTACTTCCACTACTCCATCAATACTGTCGAACTGAGGGAAGACCTCTACAGAACCTTCGGCTTCTACGAGATCGTAGTCTTCGAATTTGTTAGAGAGATATTCCTCTGCTATGTTGGGATAACTTGTTGCAACAGAAACAGCATCTTCTCTCAAGATATCTCTATCTCCTGTTGCAAACACTATTTCTACATCTCCAAACCCTAGCTCCTCATAAACTGAAGTCTCCTGTTTTGACTGTTCTCCGAGTAGATAGTCCATCAGAACTTCATACTGAGGAGTATCAGCTTCAACATCTTCCCCCAATGTATATTCAATTAGTAGATCATAGCCTGTTACTCCCGAATCAATCTCTCCATTGAAGAACGCCCAAGGAACATCTTGTGGTCTAAGAAGATATACTTCTGCGTCTTTAACTTCTTGATTATATGTTCTAGAATTTGTATCTAGGCCGAAAAGGTCTAGTCCTGTGTTTTCATAGGTTTTAATCGCTTCTTGTTGGAATGAGCCGTTCTTGGGAACTCCAATGAACATACCCACCCTTAGTTTGTGGTTGGTCTAGTTCTTGCATAATGAATCACCTTGAGAATTGTATAGCGAAAGCTGGATGATGAGATCAATGAATACTGATGTCAGAGTGAACGCATCCACCAATCATTATCATAATAGATTTATAACGTCTTAAATTTATAAAGGCATTTACGTTTTATTCTAGTCGTCAGTCATTCTAGCGGCGGAGAAATGACTTGGAAACATTGGCAAGGCCGGGCCTGAGTTATCCAAGAATTTCATATTCCATATGATTGATTTTTAACTATGGGAGCTCTTCCTGAATTTGAGTATGAACAAAGAAGAGATAGTTCTGGCAACATCGAACGAAAAGAAGTATGAGATGATTAAGGAAGTCTTCGGGGATGAATTAAATCTTAAACAGCAGGGTGTGGATATATACGAAGTTCAATCTCTTGATCGGGATACTGTGGTTCGAGAGAAGGCAAAAAGTGCTTACGATAAAATTAGTGAGCCTGTGATAGTTGACGATTTCTCATTTTACTTTGAGGGTCTTGGCAGATTTCCAGGTCCATTGATCAAGCATGTTCTGAAGGAAACTCAGTTGGAAGGTCTCGAAGCACTGCATAATGCATCAGAAAAAGAATGTAGAATGGTGTGTAGTGTCGCATACTACGATGGTAGCGAAGTGGTGGTTGCCGAAGGACAACTGGAAGGCCGACTTGACTTTGAAAAAGCTGATCCTACGGCAAAACTGACTTTAATGACTGCTTTTGTTCCGGAAGGGTACAGCCAGAGACTAGGAGATTTGAATATACAGAATCATCGACACAAAGCATACCAAAATCTCTCAGAAATGTTAGAACCCTAAAGGTCTAAGAAATTACTTTTTCTAAAAAACTTCAAGAGTTTAGTGAGTGTAGCGCCTCAAGATATCTTCATGTTAAGGGAAAGAACGATAAATGGAAGTGTTTTTAATAATACAATGTGGGACCGGAGTTAGTTACTGATATCGATCAAAATTCTTCCGTAGCTGAAGAACAGGAGAAAGAAACAGGTCTTCAAGTTGAAAAAACTCTATCTGTAGACAAAATCTATGAGAAAGTACAGGATTACGACCTGGTTTTCACCGCAGAAGCATCGCTCAGAGACGCACTGAACACTAGACTGGAAGAACCAATACTTGGACACTTTGCCACCACGCCGATGATCTATATCCTCAGTAATTACCAGAATCAGGATGTGGTTAAGGAGCGAGGTTTGTTTCTAGAAGCAGTAGAGCAGACAGATCTTTCCTGGAAACAAACGTCATATTTGCTTGAGAACATTATCCAGTACTGGCTTGAAACAGGAGAACTTGAAGCGATACTAGACTACGAGAAGTTCGACAACCAGCCAACTAGAAAAATTATCGAAGCTATAGAAAATACTGAGAACGTCTACTCAAAGATGCAGGATTTCCAGGTTGATGAGGAAAAAGATGTGGCCATAGTTAATCCTCACCAGTTCAACGGACTGGATAAAAAAGTAGTTCCTGACGATGCAGACGAATTCAGTGTTTTCACAGATGAAAAGAAAGAAGTTCCAGAATTCAAGTTCTACAACTCTACTACAGAGATAGTAAGAGCTGTCCAGGAAAATATCACGGAAGAAAACTGTCAGGACGTAGCTATTGTAATCAATCCTGAAAGCATGTACGGATCCTTGATAGAGTCAGCCTTACGATCTGAAGGAATACCTTTCATGGCTCAGAAAGGATTCTCTGAATCCGAAAAGCTACGTACATGTCTCCAACTTATCCAGCTATCATTATCTGAAAGAGTGCTGGTGAAAGAGTGCCAACCAGTCCTCAAAAGACTGGACAAAACAGTGTCTGTCAAGTCGAACAACGACTACTTAGAAGAGATGGAAAATAGCGAACTTGAAGACTTCGAAAGCCTACTACAGGAAGTACGTGAGGGAACTTTCGGCGAGGCAATCGAATTATTCGAGGACGAGCTTGGCGAAGACTGCACAGAACTCGAAGATAATTTAGAAGAGCTAGGAATACTAGACCAGAAAGTTACAGAAGACAATCTCAGCCGAATACAATACTACCTTGACACCTACGACATAGAGTCGGAAAAAACCAGCAAAGGAGTACTACTGGCGTCCCCCAAGTCATCTGCATACGTTGACAGACCAATCGTATTCTACCTAGGAATGGACTCATCCTGGAACTCAAGCATACCGGAAAAGCCGTGGATCGATCAAGAAAAACAGGAGGATACCAACCTGAGAGACTTCAAAACTTTGATACAGAACGGAGAACAACAGCACTTTCTAGTACAGGAGAAACAACTGAACGAAGAAATAACGCCGTGTCTATACTTCAACGAGCTTACTGATGAAACAATAGAGTCCTTCAACAACCTCAAGAAAGAAGAAAACCAATACACTATCGACCTATCAAGTCAGAAACAAGGCTTCAAGAAGAAAGAATACGACATAGATAAAAAGGAAGTAGAAACTATAAGCCAGTCATCTCTCAATAAGCTTGCTTACTGTCCTAAAGACTACTTTTTCTCTAAGTTGACGGAGTCTGCAGATCAAGAATACTTCCGTAAAGGCAGCATATTCCATGATTTCGCAGAGTTCTACGTCAATCATCCAGAGACAGTAGAAGAAAAAGGAGATGAGAAATTCATTGAGATGATGTTAAAAGAGATGAGTTCGATCGTGGATGATCTCCAGAAGGATATACTTAGAACGGAGTTTGAAGTCGGGATCAAAAACATCAAGCAGTTCATAGATAGGACCGGGTTCGAGTCCCAGGCGGAGCTGGATGGCTTCACTGATAGAGAGGATGAAAACTTCTTCTCAGACTACTTCGACAAGGAGTTGGAGAAGAATGTTACTGAGGCTTGGTTCGAAAACCCTGATCTAGGCGTTAAAGGGAAGGCAGACCTTGTAGTTTCGCAGAACAAGATTGTTGATTACAAGAGTGGTGACAGGAAAACCGCCTCAAGCATTGTTAGAAAATCCAACCTAGAACTACTGGACCGGAAACCCAATTTCCAGGCAATGCTTTACCTGGTACAGCTCCGCTCCGCAAACCCAGAGCAGAAACTGGAGTTCACCTTCTTCCACTTCCTCAACAACCTTGACGAAGAGATGTCGGGCGGCGGAGAACTAGATGACAACATCGTAACAATCTCCTACTTTCCCAACAGGTTCAACGAAGGCCTTCTGAACGAAGATATACGTGATTATCTTTACAGCGCCAAGAAACGCAGGAGCCTGATCGACAATCTAGGTGAAACAGGCTATAGTTCGGTTATGGAAGACCTGAAACTGGAGAAGGAAGCGCAGTACGACAAAGACCTTGCACTAGAAAAACATCTCGAAGACTTCACCGACCTCTGTCGGGCTCATATAACCATAGGTAGAGGTAGCGGAAAGCTAACAGAAAACCAGTTAGAGAAAGGATGCAAATCAGTACTGAAACAGTTGGTCTACTTCCGAAAGGAGAATTACTTCAAGGATGACCTTGATTCATTCCAAGAATTCTTACAAGACGAACTGGACGATCTTTCACAGTTCCAATTAGATGGCTTCCCGCTAGAAAACTCATTGGAAATCAAGATCGATCACTCAGATCTAGACCACGGAGACATGATACCTCGATGATAAGCTTCTCAGAATTCAAGGAAATAGCGAAAGGACTGTATTATAAGGCAAAGGGAGAGTGTGTCTTCTGTAAAATAGTAGAGGAAAATGACCCTGAAAAGGTAATTTATCAGAACGAGACAGTTGCGGTATTTCCACCGCTTAAGAGCGACATTTTGGCAAAAGGACATCTACTCGTCATCCCGAAAGAACATCATAGAGACATCTTTGACCTGCCTGAGGATACTTTAACCGAATTAACTCTGACAGCTAAGAAAGTTGCTGAAACACTTGAACAGGAATCCAGTATTACTGGTTTCAATATTCTACATGCAAGTGGGAAATCTGCTCAGCAATCAGTAAACCATTTCCATCTACATCTAGTTCCTAGAAGAGATTCTGATGGCTTGGATCTTTGGCCGGATACAGATTATAAGGAGGAAGAGTTTTCAGAAAATTATTCGAAAATCAGGAAGGCTTTAGAGGATGCCAAATCCTAAACACTATTTAGAAAAATGAAAGTGTTTGCAGTAAATTGAAAACTCTTATAAAAATTTGAGAACATTGAGTTAATATGAACACAAAAAAATCTCCCGAACCCGATAAACTTCTGAACGTACTGACATCCAGCTACAAGGAGGAAGTATTGAAGGAGCTGCTGGACAATCCCGGATACACCTATACAGTGAACGAGATAGTTGAAGAAGTAACAGGATCCTACAACAGCGTTAAAAACTTTCTCAGAGAACTGGAAGGATTCGACATAGTCAGCTTTCAGAAAAAAGGAGGGACATACCTCATCCAATATAACCAAGACTCAAGATACCATAAAGTTATCAAAGCTCTTTTCACGGCAGAGAACCAGCCCTTAAAAGAAGCTGCAGAAAAATACGCAGAAAAATTAATGAAAGAAGAGTTCTCTGAAAAAATAAAATCAATAATTTTGTTCGGAAGCGTTGCCAGAGGAACAGCCGATGTAAACTCTGATATCGATGTACTTATCTTAGTAGAAGACCAGGAAGACGTAGAACCAACCAAGTCGAAGGCCAGGAACCATAGTGAAAGAAAACTGGAGATCGTAAACGAGCTTGTACCGGTAGTTGAAACAGTTGAAGAATTCAGAGAAAACCTGGGAAAAGCAGAAAGGTTTGAGAAAAATGTTGCAAAGGATGGTATAATCCTGAAAGGTGAGGAACTTGAAGTCAAGAATTGAAGAATCACTTACTGAAGCCGAATCCTACATAACAGCAGCAAACAAACAGTACGAAAAAGCACTAGAAAACGATACCTGGAACCCAGTAATCGTCAGCTGCATAATGGCAATGATCAAATCGGTTGACGCACTAATGCTTGAAAGTTCAGGAGAAACAGTGAAAGACCATTCAAAGACTTCTATAGAACTGAAAAAACTGTATAACCAGGGAGAAATCTCGGAGACGTTCAAATCCAATATTGACTCTGTAAAGAAATGGGTAGTAAATGAGAAGACAGATATTCAATACAGAAACAAATCAGTCTCACAGAAAGAAGCTGAAAGAGCCATAAAATCGGCAGAAAGACTTCTCAAGAAGACCAGAAAGGAACTGGAATGACAGAAGAATTCTCACCAAACCAGGAGCAACAGGAACTGATTGAAAGTATGGACGGTATCTACAAGGTCGATGCAGGAGCAGGAACAGGCAAGACCTTCACAATCACCCGACGATATGCACACATATTAGAACAGGAAGATGTCGAACCAGAGGACATCCTGCTTCTGACGTTCACCGACAACGCTGCCGATGAGATGAAGGAGAGGATTATCAACCACTGCAGTTACGACATGAAAGCTCTGCGGGAAGCTCCGATATCCACCTTTCATAGCTTGGCTAAGAAGATAATTATAGAGAACGGATTTGAAGCACCAAAATATCTGGGAATCGATGACCACGTAACTAGCTCAACCAGATTACTTGAAAACGAGGTTCTAGAAAAACAGGAGTTCCGACAGTTTATAAACAGCTTCATAGAGAGAAATCCTCAGTACAACAAAATTTATCGAGTTCTCTACGACTACGAAGAGCTTCTCAGCCTGATCAAATCTCTCGCAGCAAAAGGAATCGTACCTACAGAAGAAGGCTGGTATCGTAATTCGGAAAAATATCTGGATGGAGACTTTGATAAGTTCCAAGAAGTTTTCGAGGAAATGAATGAACCAGGAGAAGGTTCTAGAGGACCTACACAGTCAGACTTCCTGAATAAAGCTGGAGGGATTTTCAGAGACAAGTGTCTGCCAGAGGATGCACCTGGCTACAGCGAGGTAAAGGAATCAAAGCAGATCGGCTCGGGGTACGCTGAAGAAGCTTTTCAGCAAAACCGGGAAGAGCTGAAGCATTTCATACATGACATCTACTTCGAGTATCTGAAGTACTGTCTCTCCCAGAACTACCTTAACTTCAACTTCCTCCTAGTGTTTGCCTACGCTCTTCTCTGTGAAGACGACGAGCTAAGGCAAGAGCTCAGCTTCAACTATTCTATGATCGATGAGTTCCAGGATACCAACGAGATCCAGTTCAAGGTCGCAATGCTTCTCTCAGAAGGCAACATCGCAGTAGTAGGAGACTGGAAACAGAGCATCTACAGCTTCCAATACGCCAATGTTGACAACATACGAGAATTCAGAGAGCGGCTCCAGAAGTATAAGAAGGAGCTCAACCAGGAGCAGGAACGGATAAACTACCCAGTAGATGATGTGGAAAGAATAGATCTGAAAAAGAACTACAGATCCACACAGGAAATACTTGACTTCTCCGAAGATAGTCTAACGCTGCCAGGAAAAGACGGTGAAGAAGTAGAAGAAAAAGATATAGTTTCTCTAGGAACCAATAAAGAAGAATTCAATACTTCGATAACCAAGCTGAAGTCAGAGAACGAGCTAGAAGTAATCCTGCACAAGATCCAAGAGATAATTGGAAATCCTGACTACAGTCTGGAGGAAGAAGATCGCCCGCCCGAATACGATGATATCGCTATCCTTACACGTAATCGGAACTTTGGCCTCGAACTACAGGAAAAAGCCGAGGAATACGGCATACCTGTTGCATATGAAGGAGGAGTAGAACTCTTCAAGACAAAGCCAGCGATTATACTTCTAGCCTGGCTACGAGTACTCAACTACAGGGAATCCAAGAAAGGCTGGGCAGTAATACTCGAGGAAGCAGGCTACAAATTGGCAGAAACAGAACACATACTCGAAAAAGAAGAGTATCCGGAGGAAATGATGAAGTTCAGATCGGAGCTGGATAAGCTGGACGATGTTTCATCTGTATCAAGGAAAGTATTCTCCAGATACGGAATCGAAAACGGATTCTCCAATAAAGTCATACAGGTTCTTCAAGACACGCTTGACTCCAGCTACAAGAACCTCGGAGATCTAATCAGGTTCATAGAAGAATGCATCGAAGAAGGAGAAACTTACGAAGTAGATGATTCCAAACCGGAGGCAGTAACAGTACAGACCATCCACTCAGCCAAAGGCCTGGAATACCCAATAGTATTTATCTCAGATATAAACCGTAGACATTTTCCATCTAACCAAGGCAGCAGCTCAAGGATAATCTATGAAGATCCGGTAGGACTGCGACAGAAGAAGATCTACTCAGAGGAAAAAAGTTATCTCTACGACAACTGGAAAGCCAGCCTGGTCTCAAAGGTACTTACAGGAGACTATGATGAGGAGCGCCGACTCATGTATGTGGCGATGACCAGAGCCGAACAATACCTCTTCTTTACAGCAGAAAACAACAACGAAAGCCCATTCTTCGAACACCTTAACCTTGAAACAAAGAAATTAACTCCCGAACTAGAAAAGACGGAGTTCCGAAGTGGGAAAGGAAAAGAACTGGAAGTAGATGAACTAGAGGAAAAAGCCTCGGTTAAGCGTTCAGTACACGCAGTAATGGAACTAGACGAAACCACTGGAGGCAGAGGACCAGAGTTTGGTACCAAGGTACACGAGTTTGCGGAGAAGTATGCTAATGGAGAAGATGTTGAACCCGATGAAGAAATAAAAGAAGATACCGAGAATGTGATTGAATTCATCGATTCGCTTGATGGCGAGCTACGGACAGAGGTCCCGATTAAGATTCCTGTTGGAGAGGATGGTAGGAAAGTGGTTTATCACGGAGTCATCGATCTTCTACATATTAAAGATAATAAAGTAGAGATAATCGACTGGAAAACAGATCTAACAAAAGTGAATAATGAAGAGTACCAGAAGCAGCTAAAGATCTATGAGAAAGGTATAAATGAAATATTTGATGAGAAAGAAGTAGAGAAAGGAATTTTCTACAGTGCCCAGTAGGCAAAATACCAAGTAATTTTATGATATTTCTTTAATTAAAGTTTCTCTGTGCCAGCTCAAGAGACAGCTAATAACTCCAGTGATGAAGAATCAGAGGATTTTCTAGTAGATGCTCCTATCGACTTTGACTATGATATCAATTCGAAGTTGAATACGGAACGATCTAAGGCCAGACCAAAAAAGCATTTTCTGGCTATAGAAAGCGCTAGAATGTCAGTTGCACATGCACATCAGGAATTAAAAGCAGTAGAACACATTCGAAATAGAGTAAAACTTCTTGATCACCAGTTAGATGCCGCCCACAGTGCCCTTTTCAGAATGAATGGTGGAGCACTATTTGCAGATGAGGTAGGTTTGGGGAAAACTATTGAAATCGGGATGGTCCTAAAAGAAATGGATTTCAGGAACACACATGATTCATTTCTAGTACTAACCCCTGCTCAGCTAGCTAACCAATGGAGAAGAGAGTTGAATGAAAAATTTGGACTAGGCTTCGTGTCTAACTACGATGATGGATTTGAAAACTTCAGAAATCATGATAAGATTGTAGCTAGTGTTGATACTGCGAAATCGGGTATGGCCATGGAAGAGGTACTTAGCAGAACATGGGATGCAGTAATTCTGGATGAAGCTCACTACGTACGAAACGATGATACGGACAGATATGATTTATTGGATGCATTAGATTATGAATATGCTTTCTTTGCAACAGCAACCCCTCTTCAAAACGATATAACTGATCTCTACAATATCATTGACTTAATCCGACCAGGAGTATTTGGAAGCTACGAAGAGTTTGAAAGCAAATACATAACTGAGGACGGAAGCATAAAGAATGGCGAACAGTTCAGAAATCAACTGAATAAAGTAATGATCAGAAATAGAAGAGCTGAAACAGACATAGACTTCACAAATAGAGATATCAGCACAAGAACATTCAAGCCTTCTGAAAAAGAGAAAGAACTTTACGAAAAAGTTAGCAGTTTGGTAAGATCGACATACTCCACAAAAAGAGGTCGGCACTTGGTACTTCTAACGCTTCAGAAAGAGGTCGTCAGCAGCCCATCAGCATTGTTGGGTACTGTAGAGAAAAGATTAGATAAGGAAGACGAAGAATTAGATGAATCGGAGAGAAAGAAACTTCTGGAGATTGAGAAAATAGCAAGCAGTATGGACGAAACGACTAAACAGAAATATCTGAAGATAGTGCTTGAAAATGTACAGGAAAACATCGAAAAAGGCCGTGCAATAGTATTCACAGAGTTTAGAAACACGCAGAATGAGATTGTAGAAGTAGTTCGGGAAATGGATAGCCCAGTACATACAGTCAATGGCGACTACAGCAGCAAAGAAAAGGATATGATAATCCAAGAGTTTGAGGAAGAAGGAGGTATTTTGGTTACTACAGATGCTATCAGCGAAGGTAGAAATATCCAATTCTGCAATGTTCTGATTAACTACGATCTTCCTTGGAATCCTATGAAAGTAGAACAAAGAATAGGTAGAGTTGATAGGATAAGACAGGATAGAGAGGTTTATGTCTTTAATTTAGCTCTTGAGGAAACGATAGAAGAACATGTATTGAACAAGTTATACAGCAAGATTAATCTATTCCAACAATCTGTAGGCGATCTTAAGGAGATTCTGTCCGGTATGGAGAGTTCAGGTAAAGAATTTAAGAATGAGGTATTTACAAGGCTTGTTGATGCAGATGATGAGAGAGAACTAGAAAATAACTTTGAGGAGATGGCGGTTTCGCTTCAACATAAAAGTGAAGCGGTCGAAAAACTTGAAGACTTCAATAAAGACGTGTTTGAAGGATTTGAGTTTGGAGGCGATAAAGATGAGTGAGGAGACTGACCTCTCCGTTCTAAATACGGTTAATATAAAGAGATTTACAGAGTCCTTTCTAAGAGATTTTACCTCGCAGATAAATAAGAAATCAAGATCAGAATGGAAAGTTGAACTTGGTGAAGAACTGCAAGAGCGATTTAATCAGGAAAGCATGAATTTGATATTTAGTTCAGCCGATAAAGAACTTGGACGTAAACAAACACTAGCAGCTCCCGGAACTAGGTTCTTCCAACAGATGTTGGATATAACACAGGGAAGTTTCACATCCAATCATATTGAATTGGAGTCGGGAGATTTACAGTTACATAAACCAGAAATACTAGAAGAGGCATCACATTTACCTGAAGTCAATTATAACGTGTCTATAGGAGAATTTGAATCAGAAACAGAGAAAAAGGCTTTAGTCTTTCATTTTAAAGGCGATATCCAGACTAAAGCATCCTTCCATAGGGAGAGGATGCAAACTGTGACAATAGATCCGGAGACAGGTGAGCACATCCCTCATCTATCAGAAAGACTGCTTTCACACCTCCCAAAACTGGCAAACTCCAAGAAAGAACACAGAGAACCAGATATTCCTAAAGACAAAATAAGAAGTGCTCACGAAAAAGCCGAAGACGGAATTATCGATAAAATAAGACCTTCGGTTATCGCAGCTCAAGAAGAGGCTTCAATATCGGCAGAGAAAAGAATGGGAGAAATATCTGAGAAGTACAAACAGAGACGGAAAGAACTCGATAAACAGGTCAAAGAAAAAGAAGAGGAAATCAATAAATGGCAGGAAAAATACAGGAGAGCAAGAAAAGATAGCACAAAACGGAAATATACCAAGAATAGGAGAGAGGCCGAAGAAGAGCTTGAATCTCTCAAAGAGGAGGTCAAAGAAAAGAAAGAAAAGCTAGGGAAGGAAGAGCAGGTAAAAATAGATGAAGTCGTGGATAAAAACTCTGTCGATGTTGAAATAGATTTACTTGGCTTTACAGAGATATCCTATGAGACAGGTAAGCTAAACTTAGTAATAAATGATCAAGATTTTGATACACACAGAAAAGTATCTTATATACCAGCAACAGACTCTTTTCACGGCCTAAACTGTGATTTATGTGAAAAGGATATTTTGGATGGTGCAATACCCTTAATATCAGAATGCGAAGACATAGTTTGTGATTCTTGCTCCAAAAAATGCAGGGACTGTGGAAAAACCATCTGCTCAGAACATAAATCTTCATTCAAAAGCTGTCATATTTGTTCAGAAGACATCTGCCCAAACTGCATAACCGAATGTAGCAACTGCGGTGAAGTAGCGTGCGAAAGTCACAGAGCAGATTGCTCTGTCAATACCAACCCTGCCTGTCTATTCTGCGGCGAAGAATGTAATCAATGCACCAAGTTCACATGCGATGACCACCTAACGGTAGGAGAAATAACGGAGGAACTCTACTGTAGCCAGCACATAGAAGATTGTGAGAAGTGTGGAATGTCGATGTCCTCTAGAAGATCACACAGCTGTATCCACTGCGGTGACGCACTCTGTGACAAACACAGGGAAAACTGCCACGAGTGTGAAGAATCAATATGCCAGAAACACGCCTATTCTTGTAAAGACTGTACAGAGGACAAAATATTCTGCAAAGATCACGGAGTGAACTGTATAGTCTGTAATGAAAAGCTATGTGAAGAACATAGAGAAAAAGCAGGTCTGAAAGAAGGATTCACATGTGAAGAGCATATTCAACCGTGCGAAATCTGTAAAATACCATACGAAACAATTTCTCTGGAAAACCATCGCTGCCCTGCATGTACGGACTTCAAACCATCAGACAACGTAGATGTGAGTGAAGAGATCCGGAATGTATTAGACGAACATTCCAAAGCCAAAGTCGGCCTAAACAGCAAACTATGTGTAGTATATGTTCCTAAGCGGCTCAGAAGGGGAAAGATAATAGTATTGAATCGAAAATCTGGAGAGAAAATACGAAAAGGCAAAATTGGACTGATGAACAAACTAACAGGAGGACCATAGAAGATGACCTCACTAGCTAGAAGAATCATTGAATGGGAAGACGAAGGTAAACAACTATCAGAATTAGAAGATGAAATATCAGATGAATTAGAAGATAATGTTCCTAAAAAAAGGATTAGGAAAGTTCTTGCTCAGGAAAAGACCAGAGCAGATACATTAAGGAAAATCGGGGCCAAAGAGGAAAGATCGGCTCGCTACATAGATATACATGATATTGACAACCTTACCGGTCTACAGTTTGAGAAAATACTGGCTCTTATACTATCAAAGGTAGAGGGCGATACCGAAGTCACACAGGGATCAGGAGACCAAGGCGTGGACATAATCTGGCACAAAAAAGAAGGCACAGTAGTAATTCAGGCTAAGGCCTACAAGCCCGGAAACAAAGCTACCAATAGCGCGGTTCAGCAGGTAAATACAGGTTCTAAGAACCATCAACAAAACTTTAATGTGGTCGAGGAAGCCGTGATTACAACATCTAACTTCACGGAAAGCGCCAGAGAAGCAGCTGAGTTCTCAAATGTCACATTATACAACAGAGAAGATGTCAAAAAATGGTTAGACGAGCAAAAAATAGGGCTTGGCGAGTTTGGAAAAGTGATTGAGGAATAGAAATGAGGCAGAGGACCCGATATCCCGGTCTTCCGCTTCCAGATTGTGTTCTTCTGCTACTAGTTTCCGGGCTATTTCCTGTCTCTCATTATCCCTATTGACCAGGTTTGTTAGACGGGCAGTCAGTGGTTGGAACTCTTGCATCGTCTATTATCAGATTTCCAGAATCTGCCATATATTTGACACTCTACTCTGCTTTTTCTTGTAGGTCGTCTTTGACAAGTCTATATAGTTCGGCTGTTTTCTGTGCTGCCCATTCTTGAAGTTCATTGCTCTCCTTAAATTGCTCTATTGTGGCATCTTTCTTGATGTAGAATTTGGCGTGTACTCCGCTTTCTTTGGTAAAGATACTATCTATATCCAGTTTTTCCTTGATTTCTGTGAACCTGTTCTCTTGAAAATACTCCAGTAGCTCTTCGTTGTGGTCTGAATCGTTCTTTTTCTCAAAGTCCATCCTCATCTGTAGATATTTTTCTCCGTCTTCTGTGCCGAAGTACCACTCTAAGTGATGGTGGTTTGGAACATTGGAGAAACGAACTTGTCTGTATCGATTGCCTCTCGTGTAGTCTGCTTCGTCTTCTATCAGTTCATCGAATTTTTTCTGTATCTCGTCAAATACTCTGCCTCGGTCAGGGTATCTTCTCTCACTGCTTTTCTTCGTTGACTGTGTGTTTTTCTTTACTTCTGTTCCTACAAGGTTGGGCACTACTATGGTGTTTCCGTCATGTTGGTAGTATTCAAGTTCTACGCCGTAGAGATCGAACATACTGTTCGCCATAAGGTATCTGATTCGTGTTTTTAGTTTTTCTTTAATTTCATCCATAACGATGGCATAGGAGAAGTTTCCATCCTCCAGGTTTTCGAATACATTTTCTTTAAACTCTTCGTATTCATCTTCTTCGAGTTCTAATTCGGATTCTGCCCATTCTTGGAAGCTGTCATAGTTTTTAATTGCTGCGTCTAGGTTGTTGATGAACTGGTTAGGATGTTGATTCTCCCAAAGTGCTGCTCCGTAGTCAAATGCTTGAGCAATTACTTCTCTCTTAGTGGTGTTGGAGTCAAGTTTTGTTTCGAGTATATAGACTCCTCCATTTTGGTCGAATGCTAATGCGTCAAGAAAACCAGTTTCTACACTAAATTCTCTGGCGGCTATCGAGATTTCAAGCTCGTTATTTATCTGGTAAAGTGGTATGGCTTCAGGATTGTTTTCGATGTATTCTTGCATTTCAGCCTCGTCCTCATAATTTGTTTGCCCTACTATTTCATTACCTTCTTCATCAGAAACAATTAATGTCATAGAATCTTATCATCTAACTAACATTATAGGAACTAACTGACATAAAAGTGCCGTCAGAATGTTAATTTAGGATCGGTTATCAAATATGGCTGAGGAACAAAAACTATCTGTAGAAGTCGGACAACTAAAGGAAGAAACACTGGAAAAACTAAACCTCGAAGGGAAGAGCAAAGTCAAAGAGCGAGGGAAGAAGATAAGCACTGAAGACATCAAGTCTGACACCCTTCCTGAGGCATTCACCGAAGATAACCTTATCCTGCCTATATTTGACCTTCTCAACCTTGAAGCTAAAAGAGAAAAGAGGTTTCAGTGGGGAGACAAGAAAAGAGCAGTAGACTACGAATTAGAAAATGAAAACGGCGACCAATTCCTTCTCGAAGCCAAAAAAATAAACTCTAATCTCACATCCAACAGGTCAGGAGCAGCAGTAGAACAAATAAAACAAGTCTTCCAATTAAGTGAAGTAAAACAAAGCTACGAGTTCGGAATCGCCACAGACGGACTCACCTGGATAATAATCAATAAAGACGGCGAGGAAGTTGATCAATTAAATCTCGAAAAAGACATTTTCCGACTACAAGAACTTCTAAAAGGAGAAAGAAAACCAGTATCAGAAAGAAAACAGGAAGAAATAACAGACAAATTCTACAACTGGTACGACGCACTTCTGCACGGCGGAAAATACAAAGACAGAAACGATGAAACCAAGCACATAGCTGAAGAAGACGCCTTCGTCAACAATATATACTCAGCCAGAGATGAAGACAAGCCAGAAATCGCCCAAACGATAGCTAACCGATTAATTTTTATCAAATTCCTACAGTCAAAAGGAATAATCCAAGATGACGTTCTCGCAGAGCTTGCAGAGTTGGATGAAAGCAATCTCAACCAGAAAATGAAGGAACTATTCTTCCAAGTAATGAATACTCCTGAAGAAGAACGAGTAAACATATCTGAGAACTTTGAAGATATACAATATCTTAACGGCTCGCTGTTCAAACGAAATGACGCAGAGGAAAGAAATGTAGGTTATCAGGTAAAGTACGACATCCTGCACCGATTCGTAGAGTTCCTCGACAGATTCGCATTTGTAAACGAAGAATCACTGGAGGAAAAAGAAGCAATCGACCCGAGAATTCTTGGCTACATCTTTGAACGGGCGATGACAGATGCAGAGAGAAAAAGCACAGGAGCATACTACACACCAAGAGCAGTAACTCAATACATCGCGGAGGAAACTGTATATCCTACAGTATTAGAGAAGGCTAACAACTTATTGAAGGAGGAGAAGGGCTACAAAGATGAAGAACTCTACGACTCCGTAGACGAGATGATAAGAAAATGCAGGAGTCTATGGGATATTCGACAGAAAATACTTGTAGAAGACTTTAGAGTAGTAGACCCTGCCTGTGGTTCAGGAGCATTCCTGCTCGCAGTGGCAAACATTCTCTGGGACATCCACAAAAGAATCGGAGAACAACTCGGAGACTCCGAAGCTGATAACGATGCCTGGCTCAAGAAGCTTATTCTACGCCACAATATCTACGGAGTAGACATCAACCACAACGCTACAGAAATCGCTCGACTACGACTATGGCTCTGGCTTGTAGACTCCTTCGACAGAAACAATCTCGAAGCACTTCCAAACATCGACTACAAGATAGTCTCAGGAAACAGCCTGACAGGCTTCGCAGACATTACACAGATGAAACAGGAAGGAGAACTATCAGGACAAAACAATCTGGCGAAGTGGGAGGATGAAAATATCCCAGAACTATTCAAGCAGAAGAACGAGAAGACTACAAGATACGAAGAAATCACAGGAGATGAGGCTGACGAAGTAAAACAGGAGATTGAAAAGCTGGATGACAGGATAAATGACCTTCTCAACGACTACTACATCACCTGGGTTAAATCTGACGGCGTAGCCCTGAGCCAAGACGAAATCCGAGAGCTTGACGTTTTTCACTGGGGTGCAGAGTTCTCCAGGGTATTTGACCCAGCGAAAGAACCAGAGGAAAGAGGCTTCGATGTAATCGTAGGAAATCCTCCGTACATCAGGATTCAAGAACTAAAACAAACTCAAGAGAAACTGGTTGAACTCCTTGGAGAGCTTGATGAATATGAGACTCCCTACTACAACTATGACATAGCTCTACCATTCGTAGAACGGTCTCAAGACCTGATGAACAACTCAGGTAAACTTGGATTTATTATGACCAGCAAGTGGCTGAAGACAAGATATGGCGGAAAACTTAGGTCAAAGCTCGTTGAAGAGCAGTCAGTATTAGAATTAGTAGATTTCACCGACCAACAAGTCTTCAAAGGTGTAAATACCTACACACTACTGCTTTTCCTCAATAAGAAGGAGAATGAAATTATAGACTATGCAGAAATCAACGAGATAGGAAACGGTCTAAGAGATAAACTATCTAAGGTTGGAACTTATGTTGAGAATGAACAGATGAAATCCTACGAGTCGAAATATACAACTTTGGATGAAAACTCTTGGGCTTTTGCTACCAAAGAAGAAGGTAACCTGCTCGAAAAGCTTTCTGATAGCAAAACCTTAGATGATGTCACTGAAAAGATATTTGTCGGTATACAGACCAGTAGAGACCCTGTTTACATTCTTGATGTAAAAGAAAGGAAAGAGGATACACTTATCTGTGAATCAAAGGCATCAGAGAAAGAATTTGAAATAGAAAAAGGAGTATGTAACCCGATATTCAAGGGTAGAGACTTCAAAAAATGGACTAATAAGAGAAACGAAAAAGTGGTTCTGTTCCCTTATAACATAGTAGAACAGAATGGCGAAAAAGATGATGAACTCATAACCCCTGGAGAATTTTCGATGCAATACCCTTTGGCCTGGCAGTACCTAAATGAATATAAGGATGAGCTTGAAGCCAGAGAAAGCGGAAGAATGGAAGGAGAAGATGAGTGGTATGGTTATGTTTACCAGAAGAATCATATCAGGTTCGATGAAAAAAAACTGATGACCCCTGTCCTCGCTAACTCCTCAAGATTTTCGATTGATTATCGTGGGAACTCTATGTTCGTAGGCGGCGGTAACGGAGGAGGATATGGTGTATCTGTAAAGGACGAATACAGCCAAGAATTAATTGCGGTTCTGCTTAATTCCAGACTGTTAGAATGGGTAGTTCAGAAAACAAGCTCTCAGTTCAAAGGCAACTCATTCTCCTACGGAAAACAGTATATCGAAGGGTTGCCTATTAACACAGGAAGGCACACAGAACAGCTTGAAACTTTGACCGAGGACATCGTTGAACTGATAGAAGAGTCGAGAGAGCAGAATGAAGAGGAGATAACGATTCTTGAAAATGTTATTGACTTCCTGGTTTACGAGATGTACTTCGATGGGAAATTCGATAACAATCTGCTTGAAGCAGTAGAAGAAGCACTATCCGATGTATCTGAGCCAAAGGAGAAATCAAGAAAGATTAGAGACTCTTCAGACATTGAAGAAACTGTGACAGATATGAAGGAAGATGAATGGATAGAAATCGTGGACTCAAACAAGCTAAGGGAAAAGACCTGGTGATATACAGTGTTTTCAATAGACAAGGATAACATAGAGCTTGAAGCAGTAGAGAAAGAGGACTTCGCAAAACTTGATATACTGGAGAGACAGGATCTGGAGGAATGGGTGATCGAGCAGCCAAAAATACTCGGAGAGGACCTACTTGTCATAGGCTCGGAACTTCAGAACTATGAAGACATCAACGAAAGACTCGATGTTTTGACACTCGACAGAGACGGAAATCTCGTAGTAATCGAACTCAAAAGAGACAAAGCTGACAAGACCACAGACCTTCAAGCGATAAAATACGCATCTTACATTGCGACATTCACAGCTGAAGACATACAAGAAGAATACCGAGACTTCTGGAAAGAACGCAGAAACAAAGAAATAACACCTGAAGAAGTCGGAGAAATGTTCAGCAGTTTCCTTGAAGATTCTGACAAGGAACTAAGGAAGACAGACAAAGGCTTCATCGACTTCTCTCTGAACGATAAACCAAGGATAATGTTAGTAGCAGGCAACTTCGGAAAAGAAGTAACAAGTCCCGTCCTCTGGCTTACACAAGAATACGGCGTAGACATCACCTGCGTAGAACTCGAAGCATTCCAACACCAAGAAAGAATACTAATCAACTCCCGCCAGATAATCCCTGTTCCCGAAACCGAAGAATATATGGCTAAACGCCGTGAGAAACAGGAGAAGCAGGAAGCCAGTAAACGCCGAGGAAGAGCATTACCCGTCCTCACCGAAGAGGGATACCTGGAAGAGGGCGACACTCTTTATTTCAATCCCGAGCAAGTTCCTGAAGATTTCAAGAAAGAGTATAAACGTGAAGATAGCTTCTGGAAAGCAGAATTTACGGGGAAAACTGGTAGAAGTGACAATCTGGAATGGGGAAAAGACAATAAGGAATACTCTCCAACAGGGCTGGCAAAAGAAATCTTGGACAGAAATAAACCATTAGACGGCAACGATTACTGGATACATCCAGCTCATAATAACAGAACTCTGAAGCAGCTTAGAAATAACGAGGCATAGGTGTTTTTTCTGAAATATTTTGTCCGGTACCAGGCTCAGACTCCAGCTTCCCTCATAGATCTAGAGCGTTGCCTGATCCGTAGAACTAAGGGCTTGCGGGGGACAGGATTCGAACCTGCGAACCGCTAGAGGACTGGCTCCTAAAGCCAGCGCCTTTGACCACTTGGCTACCCCCGCGAAGCGATTTGCTTGCCGATTATGCTGAGTGGTCGGCAAGAGCTTCTTGGCTTGCTCCGCTAGAACCTACTTATAACAAGGTTTCAAGAGCTAATATTTTTAATACAGTTGCCCGATCATTCCCAGGTTTTCGGATCGGGATAGAAAACTGTTTAAAAACTGGTTTTCAATCTGTTTACAGGGGTTTTTGAGGGGGTAACATTTGATAGAATACAATGATTTCGAGATTTACTGGGATGGACATGCATCAGTGAGAGTTGTAGATGAAGGTTTCACAGTCGCTGTTGATCCTTTTGACAGGGTTTCACCTGATTTTGAGGCTGATCTTGTTCTTGTAACTCATGGTGATTCCGGTCATTTTGATCCTGGAAAGATAGAGGATGTATGTTCGGGTGATACCTGTGTTGTAGTACCTCATTCAGTTGATTCGTCTGAAATCAAGTGCAGTGATGTGGAAACAGTTGATGAAGGGGAAATAATTGATATATTTGGAATCACCCTTGAGACAGTTCCTATGTACAATGAACACCACCAGAAAGGGGAGGGCCTAGGTTACAGGTTTGAGATGAGAGGTTCCAGTTTTTTTGCTGCTGGAGATACCGGTCTGATTGATAAGTTCTTTGAACTGGAGAACCGTGTTGATGTGGCTTTTCTGCCTGTTGAAGGCGAGTTTACCATGGACATTGATGAAGCAATTCAATCAGCTGTAAGGATCAAGCCCGAGCTGGTGGTACCTTATCATTATGGAGAACCATTCTTCTCCGATATAGATGTTGATCTGAAGGCTTTCCGGAACGAGCTAGAGGATAGGAATATTGGATGCAGAGTTATGGAGAGTGAAAGTTAAACCAGTGCTGAAAGGCTGAGAATTTGTTCTGCGACAAATTTTCTTATCTTGTTGACCTTGCCGGTGGTGCTGTACTCTATTTCTCCACTCCTTAGCTTGGAGTTCAGTGACTTGATAGGGTCTTCTGATGCAGTGATGTTTGCAATCTGTTTCTCCGTCGTGTTGACTTCTAGAGTTGCGTTGCTGTATTTTTTCATCTGGATTTCAGTAATGTTTGTTCCATCCATTATGACACCGACTTCTTCAGTTCCGTTCTCTACTTCAACTCGGATATTGATGATCTGGTCTCCTACAACAGATCCAAGGAATCCGGGGACATTCTGCGCGAAGTAATTGGCTTCCTCTACCAGGTGATCTGTATTGTTTTCATTTAGCTGATCCGCTGTGAAAATGTGACCTGAACCGGTTGCTATCATGAGTAGAGCTGCAGCGAGGAGAACGGTTTTCTTTCTCATAAATATTAATGGGAACTGCTATTATTTAATATATGGCTTACTTTACAGTAACGCTCTTCGCCAAGTTTCTGGGCTTATCAGGGTTATTTCCTTTCTTCAGTGCAGTCTTGTATGCAAGCATCTGGAAAGGCACAATCTGCAGGATTTCAGAGTTCTCATCATCTGGTATCTGGATAAACTGTTTGAAACCTTCAATTTTTTCTTTCCCGGAACCGATTATGTCTGCGCCCCGGCTCTTGGCCTCTGCAATATTCGACATCATTTCTTCATCCCCCTCTCCAAGAATTCCGACTACAGGTACTCCTTCTTCTATAAGCGCGAGGGTTCCGTGTTTGAACTCGCCGCCGGGAAATGATTCTGCATGTATGTAGGACAGTTCTTTCAGCTTCAGCGCCGATTCCCTGGCAATTTCGTACCCTGTGCTTCTCCCGATGAAGTAAACGTTCTCCTTTTTCTGTAAGTATTTACTGAGTTCTGTAACTGTCTCTTCATTTTCCTTGAGAACGTTCTCAACTTTTGAAGCTGTTTCAACTAGTGATTCTCTACCGGCTTCCAGTTCTCCCTGAGCGGTGTAACTCATCATTTTCAGTACTGTAAGCTGGGCGGTGAAAGCCTTTGTGGATGCGACCCCTATTTCCGGACCTGCATTGACATAAAGGGTATGCCCCGACTGTCTGTCAAGTGTGGATCCGACAACATTGACGATTGAAAGCACTTCTGCATCAACTTCGTCAAGGAGTGAGAGCAAGTCCGCTGTTTCCCCGCTCTGGCTGATCGCAATAATCAGGTCGTCTTCAGTTATTTCATCGGATCTGTATTCAAGTTCATGTGACTGCTCTACTTCAACTCTATGCCCTGCCTCTCGCAGATACTTGGCTCCCAGTGATGCGGCGTAGCTGGATGTTCCACATCCGGTCAGGTACACTCTTTCAGCATTTTCTATCATATCCACTGACTTCTCCATATCTTTCCGGTCCTGAAGCGCGGCTCTCTTGATAGTTGTGGACTGCTCGTAGATCTCTTTCTCCATGAAGTGGTTGTAACCCTGTTTTGAGGCTTCTCCTGCGTCCCAGTCTATCTCCCTGTATTCGAAATCTTTCTTTTTACCTTGACTGTATATCTGGATTTCTTCGTCAATTACTGCGTAGTCGCGGTCCTCGAAGAAATAGGCGTCTTCAACTTGGTTGAGGAAAGGAGTAACATCGGATCCCAGGAAGATTTCACCATCGGTTTCTGAGACTACAAGTGGTGAACCCTGTTTCATGGCAAGCATTTCTCCTGTGTTTAAACTGGCGAGAACAGCGTAGGAACCCTCTATCCTGTCCATAACATTTTCACACACTTCCTTAAGACCGTTAGCTTTCTCCAGTTCTCTCTCGATCAGATGGGGTATTACCTCTGTATCTGTATCGGACTTCATCTCCACGTCAAGTTCCTGCTTTATCTCCTCATGGTTGTTGATTATACCGTTATGTACAACCGCAACATGTTTGTCTTCCCCTACATGCGGGTGGGCGTTAGTATCGTTTACCTCTCCATGTGTGGCCCAGCGGGTGTGTCCAATCCCTGTTTTTCCATCAAGCTGTTCCTCGATATCTGTATCTAAGACATCTTCAATCGTTCCTTCTCCCTTCTCTATCTTGAGCGATGGATTTCCTACCGTGGCGATCCCCGCAGAGTCATAACCTCTGTACTCAAGTTTTTCCAGGGCTTTTCTGACTATTCCTGAAGCGTCCTCACTTCCCTTATAACCGATTATTCCGCACATAACTACATCCAATAAAACACAGTTCTTATCTTATAAATAAGCCAGTTCAAGCTTTCTCTGACAGGTTTCCGGCATACTTATATATTAGATGATGGTTTTCACGGTATTTCCCGGAGATGCAGTAACAAATTTATAACACCGGTAATAATTCTGTCTTAATGGTAAGGATTCTCAGGGACAACAGCGAGATAGTAGAGTCAGAGGAAATCCGGGAGGAAGAGCTGAAAGCACTGAGCGATCCTATCCGTGTAAAAATAATGAGAAAACTGGGGGAGAACCCTTCCTACCCTGCGAAAATCTCCAAAGAGCTTGAAATACCGAAGCAGAAAGCATACTACCATTTCAGAATTCTGGAGGAAGCCGGTTTGATCAGCGAAGAGAGACAGGAGGAAAAATCAGGAGGCATTGCAACATTCTACACTCCTTCAGAAGATGCCTTTCATATTGATCTGGGTGCTGAGGGTTCGAATACAAACTTTGAGCCTTTCGAAGATGCTGGAAGCTTTCTTCAGCCTCTCGTAGAAGACGGGAAACTGGATGGAAAGATTGTAGTTGGTTCTCCTGATGAACATGGGCCGGACCAGGTAAGAGCCCGGGACGGACATCTGGCGGGAGAAGTGGGGTTGAAACTGGGTAAGTATGCAAGCACAACTGAATCAAGTATCCGGCTTGACACGGAGATATTCCTGTCAGAGGCTTTTGAACAGAACCTCCTGATGATAGGAGGGGTGCTGACAAATACTGTAACCAGACGTTTCAATGATGAGTTCCCTGTCAGCTTTGAGGGAGAAAGCTTTCCTTACAGAGGTTTTGATACACCTGAGAACAGTTATACTGATGCAAAAGCCGGATTTATAGCCCGAGCGGAGAATCCTGAATCTGAGAATAAGTATGTTTACCTGATTGCGGGCGTTCAAAGTGATGGCACTCGAGCAGCTGTTCAGGCTTTCAAGGATGTGGATCATTTATTTGAAGCAGGACAGACATACACTGTAATCAGGGGGCAAGACATGGATGGAGACGGGGAGATTGATGACTATGAGGTTTTAGAAGAAGATGAGTGACTGGGAGGTCTTCCAGAGAGACGTTCTCGATGTACTGAGGCAGTACGAAGGATACTTTGACTTCTTCGAGAGAGTCGGAAGTCTCAGCGATGATTCTAGGCCTGACTGTTTTGGAAGAATTTGTCGGGAGGAAAAAAAGGAAATCTGGGTTATCGATGCCAAAAACAAAGGAGAAGTAGATAAAGAAGATCTCCAGAGAATGCAGAACTATATCGAAATGCTTCAGGCCAATCCTATAGACGCCGGGCTCGAAATATCGGAAATATCAGAATACAGCTTCAGAGGTATCTTCGTGACCTCATCGGATTCCCGAGTGAAAGAGTTTGAATCAGTTGCATTCAACTCGCTGCACCAGTTCCTGCAGAAAGAACTTGTCTATACTGATACTGATCGAGTAGTTAGAGATGTCTCCAAAATGATGGAGAGGCAGGAGCTGACACAGAGCCAGGCCCGATTACTTTTCCGATCGCTGAAACCGTATGAGGATAGATTCCAGCAGGGGATCAAGCTGTTGAAAGATATAGAATCGGATTATATCGGTCTTGAAGTTAAGGAACCACCTATCAGCAGTTTCGACTACAGTGTTCCGGTTGATGCAGTTGTAACCCATGAAAAGCGGGAGGTGGCTTTCCTTTTCGACATACCTTACTCTTGGGACGTAGTAAAGTCGGTGGATGACAAAGCGGAGGAGATAAAGGAGGTGCTTGAGAATATTGATAAGGAAGTCTACTATGCTGCGATCAACACTTTCGGGGAACATGAATCAGAGTATTTTGTGAAACCTGAAGAGATCGAAAGGGAAATTAGAGAAACCGCTGGGGTCCTGTCACCTTCTGAAGTTGTAGATATTTTCCAGCCGAAGATAAGAACTGAGAAAGAGTTTGAGGATGGCGAGATAAGGTTAAAAGGTGAAGAAAC